>NZ_CANLRP010000190.1 GCF_947493425.1 uncultured Microscilla sp.
ACACAACTTGAAGCTGGTTTTTACAGGCGGAATTTTAAGCCCTGACCAATGCGATGCATATCGGAACCGGAGCTACGCAAGTTTTTTTAAGTAAAGTCAGTGGGCAAAAATCGCCAAAATAATGGGTTAGGTATTTAGTATTTAAGGTACTAGCCTTACATGCCCTATGTAAACCTCAAGACCTGATGCATGTCTAGTAAACCTGCCTGGTAGAATAGTTCGATGAATCAGAAAATAATACAAAATAAAAATATAGAGACTTCAATAAAACAGCTATAATTCCTTCATTTATTTTCATAAGTAGCTTTTGTATTAGCAAAATAACGCTTTTAAATAGTGTTATCAGGAATTGGTGTCCGCTTCTGACAAAAATTCCCAAAGAGTTGTTAAAGCAATCCTTGCCTTTTTGCAATCTCAGTTTTTCGCTCTAATTTGGTTAGCAAATCTTACTTGTACCAAAAAAACTGCCTACTCCAGGCTTCATCAGTCAACAATACCTGGGACGTTTGGGGTGAGTCGTTTCATACTAAATACTAAAATTTTATGCAGAAAAACTACACTAAACCGTGGAAAACTACCAAGTTTTATTTACTTGTCCTTTGGTGGATGGCAGGCGGTATGGGCTTTGCCTGGGCGCAGGAGTTCCCCAGCGAAGACGTGATGAAGGCAGCCGTAAAACGCAAGGTACAAATGCGTCAAACCTCTTACCTCAAAGAATACCCCATTCGCAACATAGGCCCCAAAATAATGGGAGGTAGGGTAGTAGACATTGAGGGCAGTCGCAAAAATGCAAAAACTTATTATGTAGCGTACGCCTCCGGTGGGGTGTTTAAAACTACTGACAACGGCAACTCGTTTCAACCTGTGTTTGACCACCAGGCAAGGCTTACTATTGGCGACATTGCGCTGGCTCCCTCTAACGAAAATATTGTGTGGGTAGGCACCGGCGAAAACAACAGCAGTCGGTCGAGTTATTCGGGATATGGGGTATACAAATCGGTAGATGCGGGCAAAACCTGGCAATACATGGGCTTGCCCAATACCCAGCATATTGGACGTATAATGGTGCACCCTACCAACCCCAACATTGTATGGGTGGCAGCTTTGGGGGCTTTGTATACCAAAAACAAAGACCGGGGTGTTTACAAAACCACTGATGGGGGCAACACCTGGAAAAAAACATTGTATGTAAACGATGAAAGCGGCATCATTGACCTGGCAGTACAACCCGGCAACCCTCAGGTATTGGTGGCGGCATCGTGGGAGAAAGCCCGCCGTGCCTGGAGCTTTAAAGAAAACGGAGTTGGTTCGGGGGTATATACATCTACCGATGGGGGCGATACCTGGGCTAAAACAACCAAGGGTTTGCCCAATGCCGAATACATTGGACGCATGGGTTTTGATTTTTGCCAAAGCAAACCCAACGTGGTGTATATGGTTATGGACAACCAGGAAGAGCTCAAACGCAAGAAAAAAGCCCCGAAGCTGAGCATTAGTTTTGCCCAGTTGCGTACTATGTCGGCGATTGACTTTGACAAGTTGGACAATAAAGAACTGAACAAGTTTTTACGCGCCAAGCGTTACCCTCGCAGGTACAAAGCCGCCAACGTAAAAGCGGCGATCAAGGCGGGAGAATACCAGCCCAAGGCGTTGACCACGTATTTTAAAAATGCCAACGACGAATTACTCAATGCTACCGTAAGAGGCATAGAGGTGTACCGCTCAAACGATGCAGGCAAAAGCTGGAAAAAGGTGAATGCCCAGGACATGAACCGGGTATTTAACACTTATGGCTACTATTTTGGGCAAATAAGGGTAGACCCCAACAACCCCGAAACGGTGTATACCTTTGGGGTGCCTTGCCTTAAGTCTACCAATGGGGGCAAAACCTGGAAACAAATTGCTGCCAAAGCCCATTCCGACCATCAGGCAATGTGGATCAACCCTAAAGATTCAGACCATATTTTGTTGGGCAACGACGGAGGCGTGTACAGCAGCTACAACGGAGGCAAGTTTTTTCGCCACATCAACAATGTAGCGGCTGGGCAGTTTTATACAGTGCATGTCGACATGGAAAAGCCTTACAATGTATATGGGGGCTTGCAAGACAATGGTACTTATGTGGGGTCTTCGCGCCCTGACGAAGACGCCCGTTGGAAAAAACTATTTGGAGGAGATGGTATGTTTGTATCGGTCGATCCGCGCAACATCAAGCGAGTGTATGTGGGGTTTCAGTATGGCAACTATTACCGCAAAAACCAATGGAGCGCCCGTGGCAAACGCATTACCCCAAGCCACGAACTAGGCGAAAAACCTTTGCGTTTCAATTGGCGTACCCCACTGATGATGAGCAAGTTTAACCCCGATATTTTGTATATAGGTGCCCAAAAGGTGTACAAGAGCATAGACCAGGGCAAACACTGGGAGGCGATTAGTGGTGACTTGACTAAAAACAAGCCCAACAAAAACATTCCTTACTCTACT
This sequence comes from uncultured Microscilla sp., assembly GCF_947493425.1. Classification (GTDB taxonomy): domain Bacteria; phylum Bacteroidota; class Bacteroidia; order Cytophagales; family Microscillaceae; genus Microscilla. The sequence goes on from NZ_CANLRP010000190.1 coordinate 2,485, forward strand.
ATTACCTGTATAGAACAATCTCCTTTGAGTTTCAATACGCTGTATGTGGGTACTGACGACGGCAACCTACAGGTAACCCGCAACGGAGGGGGAAGCTGGCAGCTAGTTTCGACTAACTTGCCCGCCAACCTGTGGGTGAGTAGTATTTTTCCATCGCCACACGAGAAAGCTACTGTGTTTGCCGCCCTTACAGGGTACCGAAACGATGACTTTAAGGCGTATATGTACAAGAGCACTAATTATGGCAAAACTTGGGTAAAGGTAAGTGGTGACTTGCCCCACGAGGCGGTCAATCGGTTGATACAAGACCCGGTAAACCCAGCCGTGTTGTATGTGGGTACCGACCAGGGGGCTTATGTAAGTGTAAACGGGGGCAAAAACTGGCACTTAATTGTAAACAACTTCCCGAATGTGGCTACTTACGACTTGCTGGTGCATCCTCGTGACAACGAGTTGGTGGTTGCCACCCACGGACGCAGTATGTTTGTCATGGATGTAAAGCCTTTACAACAGCTCAAAGGCAAAACCAATGCTCCAGTAGTGGCTTTTGCTCCCCAACCAGTATATTACTCAAGGGCTTGGGGCAAAAAATACGCGTCGTATGTCGAGGCTTATGAGCCCAAGGCAAGCCTGATGTATTATATAGGCAAAAGCACCAAAAATAATGTAAGGATAGAAGTGGTGGACAAAAACGGGGCGGTGGTGCGCAAGATGAAGGGCAAGGCTGCCCAAGGCTTTTATCGTTATTCGTGGGATTTAAAAACCAACAAGGGAACGTATGTAAAACGCGGAAAATACACCCTTAAGTTTAGCAACGGCAAAACTACCTCTAAGGTAGCGTTTGAAGTGAAATAACAGCGAGGAGTATATGGCAACAAAACGAGGCTGTCTCATCAATTCTTTGCTGGAATCCCCAAGCTTGTATTCATTATTGAGTTTATGAGATGGCTTTGTTTAATATTGATGCTCTTTAGCTCATAAACTTGGTTGTGGAGACACAGACCGAGGCGAAGCTACCAAAAATTTATAAGGGCAAGCGTTTAGTTATTAAATGCTTGCTTTTTTGATGGGTGCTATACCAATCTTTAAAAGTCTTGAAAGTCAATCAATAAAAGTGTAAACTTGTAGCTTTGTATCAACAAAGGCTTGCCGGACGGGGTGGCTGCTATCAATGGCTTTAAAAATTTAATGTTCAATTATTATGCCCACACTTTCTGATTATGAGGTTGTGATAGGTCTGGAGGTGCACGTGCAACTGCAAACCCAAAGTAAGATATTTTCGGGAGATGCTAACCAGTTTAGTACTACACCCAACACCAATATAAGCGCGATTACCCTGGCGCACCCTGGCACCTTGCCCAAGCTCAACCGTCAGGTGGTGGCACATGCCATTAAGATTGGGCTGGCTTGTGGTTGTCATATTAACCAGGAAACTATATTTGCCCGCAAAAACTATTTTTACCCCGATTTGCCGAAAGGCTACCAAATAAGCCAGGACAAAGCCCCTATATGCGAGGGAGGTAAGGTGGAATTTGTGCTCAAAGATGGCAAAAAAGCAGTGATGCCGCTTACCCGCATTCACATGGAAGAAGACGCCGGAAAATCGTCGCACCCCGACGAAGGCGCTTACTCTTGGGTAGACTATAACCGGGCCGGAACCCCATTGGTAGAGATTGTGACCGATCCGGTGGTTTGCCACCCCAACGAGGCGGCGGCTTTTGCTTACGGTTATTTCAAAGAAATTCGTAAACTGGTGCAGTACCTTGAAATATGCGATGGCAAAATGGAGCAAGGGTCGTTGCGTTGCGATGCCAATGTGTCGTTAATGCCCAAGGGGAGCCAGGTGTTTGGGCAGCGTACCGAGGTAAAAAACCTGAACTCGATGCGCAATGTACAACGGGCGGTTACCCTGGAGATAGAACGGCAGTTTGGGCTGTTGAGCGCTGGCGAGCAAGTGCTAAGACAAACGTTGAACTTCGATGCGCAAAAAAACACCATTACGGCGATGCGTTCTAAGGAAGAAATGAACGACTATAGGTATTTTCCTGACCCCGATTTGGCACCAGTAATGATCTCTGATGAGTGGCTTCAGGAGGTAAAACAGCAAATGCCTGCTTTGCCTCAGCAGCTCCAAGATAAGCTCATGACAGACTTTGGGCTAAGTGCCTACGACGCTGAAGTGATTACCGAAGAAAAAGCATTGTATGCGTATTTTGCTCAAACCGCCAAGCTCACTTCACATTACAAGCTGATTGCCAACTGGTTGATGGGTGATATTAAGGAGTATTTGAATCAGCATCACCTGAGCATAGAAGCCCTGCCCGTGAAACCCGCTGGACTGGCTCAGTTGATCACATTGATTGAGTCGGGTAAACTTAGCCATACTATAGCCTCGCGCGAACTGTTTCCGTTGATGTTGAAAAACCCCGAACAACCAGCCGAAGCATTGGCGCAAGCCCACCGCTTGGTTGCCAACCAGGACGCTGACGAATTGTCGGAGGTAATCAAGGGCATTATTGCTCAGTTTCCGAAAGAGGCAAAGGCTTACAAGCAAGGCAAGAAAAAGTTGAAGGGCATGTTTATGGGGCAAGTGATGAAACAAACCGGAGGCAAGGCAGACCCTAAACTAACTACCCAGTTGTTGGATAGGCTCATAGCTGAGGTAGAATAAATATACGAATCGCCAAAAAGTTGTTAAACCAAATCAGATATTTCGTTTCTGTGAGGGGAATAGACAATTTTGTAGGGGGTGATAATCTCAATAGTCCATAGCATTTAGTCAGTAGTCCATAGCGGATTCGAGTAAATGTTTACCCTATTAATCATTGTAAACCAATGGCGTATATTAAATTTGTGTACTTGCTTTATTTTTCAAAGGGTTTCAGGTTTACGTCTAAACACGTAATTAAATAGTTTTTAAACTTATAAACATTTGATAACCGACCAACGGGAGCTCACCGAAGGTAATCGGTAATCAACTTTGACTAAAATCACTGTGGAGTATTGAATATCAGAAATTTATTAAAACAAAACATACAATGAAGTTTTTAAATTTATTGCATAAGCATCATTACCTGTGGTTAGCAGGTGTTTTACTATTGGTGGGTTGCCAGGGTAGCGGCAACAAAGACGAGAAAGAAGAGCAAACCAATGTGACCAAGTCGGCAGATAAAGAGGGTACCAGAGCCCTTACCATCAATGGCTCGGTAAAGTCTCCGCCAAAAAACGGGGTGGTAGTACTTGAAAAACTGGTCAACCGAAAGTACGCTCCGGTAGACAGTACCCAGTTAAATAATGGCAAGTTTGTGTTTGAAGTAAAAATCTCTGAACCAGAGTTTTATCGTTTGTTAATGTTCAAAAAACAACAAATATACATGTTGCTTACCGATAAAGACCTGGAAGTAGTAGCTGATGCTACCGTTCCGGAGATTCCTTATACCGTAAAGGGCTCGCAAGACATGGCGTATTACCGGGAGGCAAACCGATTGGTAAATAAGCTGGGACAACAACAAAATGCCCTGGCAAGTAAGTATGTGTTGGCCAAAAAAAGTCAAAAAGCCGAAGCCGATGAGTTGTACAAGCAACTGATTGAACTACAGAAAAAAGGCATTGCTCAGGTAAAGGGAATGATTGATACCATTCAACCATCTATAGCTGCCTTGTATGCGTCTAATATTCTGAATCCTGACGAAGAACACGCCTACTTGACGGAGTTGGTAACCAAGTTGCGAAAAAATTATCCTAAGTCTCGTTATGTCAAACGTTTGGCAGAATACCTCAAGAGCATAGAAAAATGGACGGTAGGAAAACCTGCTCCAGAAATTTCTTTGCCATCGCCAGCAGGTAAAGTGATAAAATTGTCGGACTTGAAAGGCAAGTTGGTATTGATTGATTTTTGGGCAAGCTGGTGCAAGCCTTGCCGCAAAGAAAACCCCCATGTAGTAAAGGTATACAACGAATACAAGAATCGAGGATTTGAGGTTTTTGGGGTGTCGTTGGATAGAAACAAAAAAGACTGGGTAAAGGCAATCAAAGCCGATGGTTTGGAGTGGTTGCACGTGTCTGACCTTAAAATGTGGAACTCAGAAGCTGCACAGACTTACAATGTAAGGGCTATTCCTAAAACTTTTTTGATAGATAAACAAGGAAATATTCTGGCCAAAGACTTAAGGGGTGAGGCGTTGAAAGAACGGATTGCTAAGGAGTTGAATTAATTACGAATTGTTCAATTACGAATTACGAATTGGCGCGAAGCGACGCTAAAAAACTATGGTCTACGGACTCTCGACTCTGGACTAAATTACGAATTGTTCAATTACGAATTACGAATTGGCGCGAAGCGACGCTAAAAAACTATGGTCTACGGACTCTGGACTAAATTACGAATGAGCGCAAAGCGACACTAAAAAACTATGGTCTACGGACTCCGGACTAAATTACGAATTGTTCAATTACGAATTACGAATTGGCGCGAAGCGACGCTAAAAAACTATGGTCTACGGACTCTGGACTAAATTACGAATGAGCGCAAAGCGACACTAAAAAACTATGGTCTACGGACTCCGGACTAAATTACGAATTGTTCAATTACGAATTACGAATTGGCGCGAAGCGACGCTAAAAAACTATGGTCTACGGACTACGGACTCTGGACTAAATTACGAATGGCTTTGCCCAATTCGTAATTCTCAATTCGTAATTCCTGATAGTCCATCGACTACAACATTGATAACATAAGACTTTAAACATACCATAAGCTGTAAACTATTACGGTTTAGTAACTAAAATATATAAAACAGATGACTTTTGAAGGTACCGAAAAATATGTATCTACCCGTGAGTTGAGCGTGGCAGTAAACGCCTCTATTGAGCTGGAACGTCCGCTATTAATCAAGGGGGAGCCTGGCACAGGCAAAACCTTGTTGGCTTTTGAAATAGCCAAGGCTTTAGACAAACGCCTCATTACCTGGCATGTAAAGTCTACCACGACCGCGCAACAGGGTTTGTACGAATACGACGCCGTATCGCGTTTGCGTGATTCGCAACTGGGCAACGACAAGGTAGAGAACATTGCCAACTATATCAAAAAAGGGAAGCTTTGGGAAGCCTTTGAGACAGATGAACAGGTAGTATTGTTGATCGACGAAATAGACAAGGCTGATATTGAGTTTCCCAACGATTTGTTGCTGGAGCTCGACCGTATGGAGTTTTATTGTTACGAAACCCAGGAAACTGTCAAGGCAAAAAAACGCCCGATCGTTATTATTACTTCCAACAACGAAAAAGAGCTACCCGATGCCTTTTTACGCCGTTGTTTTTTCCACTACATTTCTTTCCCCGACCCTACCACTATGGGCGAGATTGTCAATGTGCATTATCCTAATATTTCGGAAGAATTGATGGACAGCGCTTTGAAGGTGTTTTATAACCTGCGTCAAGTCAAAGGCATTAAAAAGAAACCGTCTACCAGCGAACTCATCGACTGGATAAAGTTGCTGCAATTTGGGGCGCAAAAACCTGAAGATCTCGACAAGGTAGACCTTATCAGTGAAATGCCCCCTTATATGGGTTCTTTGCTCAAAAACGAACAAGATTATTACACCCTCAATCGTCGATATGGTGGCAGTAAGTTTTAGCGAAGAATGAAAAGTATAAGGTCAACCTACTTAAATGATGGTCAGGCAAACATTGGCAAGTAACTTTACTCCACTATGTTTGCCTGTTTTTTTTCAAGTAAACAAAAGTATAAACAAGTGCTAATAGTGTAAGCAATGGCAGAAATTATAGACTTAAGTCAAGAAATATTCGACGGGATGCCAGTATACAAAAGTTTGCCTCAGGTAAGAATGAGTGTACACAACACCCACGAAGCCTGGGAAGGCATAGAAAACCCCGCTACTCAAACTCCTGCGGTGTATAAAATGGAAATGGGCGAGCATACAGGTACTCACGTAGATGCGCTCAATCATATGGCACGTCAATACGAGGGGCAATCTATAGACACTATGCCTTTGTCTATGTTTTATACCGAAGGAATATGCCTTGATTTTTCGCACAAAGGTTTGAAAGAGCTGATTACCAGCCAAGAAATACAACAAGCAGCCAAACAAGCCAGGCTGGAGATTAAAAAAGGTGATACGGTATTGCTTTGCACCGACCACTACCGCAAACACTTCGGAACTGATAATTGGGGCAATGGTCCTGGTATTACGGCAGAGGCTGCCCGATGGTTGGGCAACCAAGGCATTGTTGCTTTTGGGGTAGAAACGATGTCGCCAGGTGTGCCCAAAGTTTCAAACAAAGAAGTACACCACATTTGTGGGGAGCTGGGTTTTACCCATTACGAAAATATGATCAATTTACATTTGTTGCTAGGGAGGGAACGCTTTAGGTTTATTGGTTTGCCTCTCAAAATTCGTGGAGGTACTGGTTCTCCAGTAAGGGCAGTAGCCGTTTTTGACAATTAATTTTATCAAATACAACTCAAAACGCAAGTGTTAACGGAGTATTACAGCAGATATTACACCCCTGCTAAAATGCAGTAAATTGCCACCTGTTTTTTTAACAAAATACTCTTGTTTTCAGTATAGCTAAGTTGCTAACTCAATATGAGCCCATTTGGGTGTATTTGGTGTTTAAATTCTGCTTTTGAAATCAAAAATAATGTAGCTTTTACTACAACAAAGGCAATGGCGCACAAGGTGTGGCAAACCCAAAAGGGAATACTAGTTATTGAGGATTACGTATTTTGATTAATTGTTTTTTTATGGAATTAGTATTTGAGGATGATTTTTTGAAAATCACCGTATCTAACGACAAATCGTTGACCTATTTTGAGTGGAAAGATGAGACCGAATACATGAAGGTTGAACAGTTTGTGCCACTATGTGAGAAGATAATGAATACTGTGCTGGATAATAGTACAACTTTATTATTTGAGAATTGCAAGAAACTCAATTTTCCGGTACCCCCTGATGTACAGGAGTTGGTAGCTACGCAAATGATCTCACAGTTTAGTGGTAAGTTGACCAAGTTGGCGCATGTATATTCCGAAGATCTTGTGTCGAGGTTATCGCAAGAACAAATTTGGGCAGAAAACAAAGAAGAAAATAACTTTGAAGAAAAGTATTTCATTTCTTTAGAGGATGCTCAAGCCTGGATATTGGAATAAAGGGCTCATTCCTTCAACCAGTTCATTTCCCAAACATTCAGGCTATGCTCCTTATCTTCAAGTGATGACTAACCAATAAATGTAAAGATGTTTCAAGTCGAGTACAACACCCGCATGGGTTGCTTTATCGGAGGGTTCATAGGCGATGCTACTGGGGCTATATACGAAAATAACCCACCTACGCCAGACCAACAGTTGTCATTGACTGCGCAGCCCTGGCAAACCACCGATGATACTCAGCTTACCCTTGCTTCACTAGAGGCCATAGTGACACATAAAGGTGTATATCCTGAAAAAATAGCGGCCAACTTTTTGGTTTGGTACCAACAAAAACGCTTGACCGGGTTGGGTGCCTCTACTTTGCAGGCTTTACGAGGGCTACAGGTAGGCGGACACTGGGCGTTGGTAGGACGCAGTGGCGAGTTTGCGGCAGGCAACGGGGCTGCCATGCGCATGGCTCCCCTGGCTTTTGTACCCGGCATTACCCAAAACCGTGTCCTTATAAAAGATGTGTGTAACATTACCCACAAAAACGATGAGGCATACACGGGGGCTTTGGCTATTGTATTGGCGTTGCACTTTATTGCCTCCGGGCAATGGCACACTCCCCACGATTTGTACCAATACTTACTCAATCAATTGCCCAACACTAAAGTGCGTGATGGGCTCCAACTGGCACACCAATTCAACCACCTCGATATTGAACTATTCGCCAGTCAATTTGGCAATTCGGGTTATGTAGTAGAAACGGTTCCCTTAGGAATGGTGTAAAAATAAATTTCTATAGTTTAATAAAATATTTTGTTGCTAGACGCGGCAAAAAATCGGCTAATAGCATCGCTATTTGGCTATTTTTTAACAAAGTATAGCCTCAAAAGATGAGGTTAAGAATGTAAATTTATTTTGGTACCATTCCTTAGCCATTTTTGCGGCAAGCAAAATAAATAAGCTTGGTTTTGAAGCAATGCTCGCCGCAATTATACGGGCGGGTGGCGACACTGACACTATAGGCTCTATAGCCGGACAGTTGGCAGGGGCTTACCTTGGGTTGGAGGGTTTGCCCCAACACCTGTTAACCCACGCCCGCCAATTGCCTGAGTTTGTTGCTTTCGAACAGTTGGTGGGAAGTAATACCAAGTCTGATTGAAAACCCATACAAACTCACTTGTAGTGGTATTTTTTGGCAAGGCCAAGTTCTTCGCTATTGTTAGCCGCTCTCTTGGTCAGCTGCGCTTAAGACCAAGAGAAGGGGACAAGCTTAGTGATGGCTTTTAGATGTAGACATACAATAGTGTAAGGGTAATGGCAACGATTGAGTAGTTAACCCACGCCTGCCAATTGCCCGAGTTTGTTGCTTTCGAACAGTTGGTAAGAGAAGGGGAGCGATTAGAGTAAAAACAAAAATATCAATGGGAAAATAATGCCGGCAATGGCAAGCAAATAACCCCTTTTGCGAAAGCTCTTTTTGCCACGGGTAATAAACATTCCAGTAATGGCAATGGTGAGCATGGCAATGCCAAAAATATCGGAATACCACACCCAGTTTTTGTTCAAAGTTTGGTGCAGCTTGGTCATTTCGGCAAGTACTACCTTTTTCTTAAACATATTCAGCTGGCCTTTACCCGTTTTCAGGTCTATTTTTGCCCGGCCTTTCTCATACCTTATTTCTAACTCTTTTTGCTTATCGCGAATGCGAAAACGTTCATACTGATTGGCCATTTTGTATTGCACCGAAATCTGTTTCACCAGTTTTTCGTCAATGTCCTGGGGGTTGGCAGGTAAACTCACCTGCATGGGTATTTCCTGGTAAGTATAACGGTAAGGGCTCCACTGATTGCGGTGGTTGAGGGCAATGCCCGAAATAGAAAACGAGATAATTAGCCCCACATAAAAATACCCCAGGTCGCGGTGTAAGCCTCTAAAAGTAATGCCTTTTTTCTTTTGTGTACTCATTGCTTGTATTTATTCTAAATAATGCCGCGCAATAAAGTAGAATTTCAGAGGTTTTTCAAGGAACAGGGTGGTTTTTAAAGCTATGCTTGTTACACCGCAGGGTAGTTCCATTGGGCAACATACACTTTATACATCCTCAAAGTATCATAAAAGCGTTGGTGGTCTTTTGCCGATAAGTTGTACGCAAAGCTTTTTTCGCTGCAGTTGGTTTTCACGTTGAGGGTGTATTTGTCATAAGAGTTTATTTAAACTTTCGCATTTAGAGTAATTTTCGTTGAATTTTGTGCTCAGATGAGTTAAATTTTGAAGGAATAGCCTAGCTATTGCAGATAAATTTAACAATATATGAGTGCAAAATTCACGTAAAGTGCCTATTAGGTGAACTTTAAACAAGCTCTAAAAGAGTTGAAGCCTAGAGATACTTGATCAATCTCTTTTAGGTAAAAGCGGTGATGTTCCAGAGTTTCGGGACTTACTGATCGAATGATCAGTTCATGTGCACGAAGTTCAAGTAGGTTACTCTCTCTGGCAAAATTGGAGAGAAATAATAAAGCCATTGATAAACCTGAAAGCATTTGCCATTTAAGAATGGCACTGACAATAAAAACCATCAGTATAAGTGCCCACAGGCTTCTACATTTTGCAAGAAATCGAATAAACAGGCTTTTTTTTTCATAAAATCGACAGGTAGTTTGGTGGTTTTCCCACACTGCTTTGCCTTGATGGGCAACAGGCGGGGGACACCCTGTTTGTGTACCTAACTTGGGCGAGAGTGTAGACCAGTTGTGCCGTTGTTGTTGTTGTGCATCAGTCAAGCACTTCTCGTAGTCTTGCCAAAACTCATCTTCTCCTTCAGGCGAAAACCCCTGCCATAACCTATGGGCTTTTTCTTCTAAATTAAGATCACTTATCATAGTTATAGAAACGCACACCTCATCCAGGAGGTTTCTCACCTCAAGGCTACAACTGGCTCAAAATGAGTTCATCTTCTATGTTAGCATCATCGGCAAGTAAAAAAGCTTTGCTCAAAATAAGGCTCAGAATAGAGTCACCCTCAAAGGGCAAAAATATTTTACTACCTTTGGCTTCAGCCGCCCTATCAGGTACAATACACAGGTACTGGTCGTTGGGTTTCATCAAAATATTAGCGCTTCCGATGTTTATTTTATAAGTACGTAACTTACCTTGTACCACCAGAAAATTGCCCTCAAACGAACAACGGTCAGCTATTTTCAAGCGTGGAATCACCCGTTCCAGTATCTCGCGGCGGTTTTGCGCCGACACTGTCTCCGACTTGTCGCCATAGGAATACTCAAACCAATAATCTTTGTAATCTTCGCTACCATCCCAGTTGGGGTCGCTGCCAATGCTGCACACCGCAATAAACAAGTCTATGTCGCGCATCGTTTCCGAAAAGGCCAACTTGGGTACCTCATCTACCGCATACTCCAGGTCAATGGTCGGGTTGGTAAACAAAGTACGCTGTGTAGTGACGTACTCATAACTATCGCCCCCAAACGACACATCCAGGGTTACTTCAAGGTCATAAGCAGGCAATTGTATCGTGGGCGAATCTAACATATACCCATACGCCCCTTTGTATTGCCAGTCGCGTTGTTGGGTAAGCGCCCAAAGCTTGTTTTGCTGTAAAATATGCGCTGAAAAACGATTGGAATACACATTGGTAATTCGTTCGGCTTCGGTGACCAAATACACCTCACGAAAAGCCTGTTTGAAGGGTTGCTTAAGTTCCTGGTCAAACATGTAGTCGCGCCAGGCAAGTACTTCTTCCAGCGGGGCATTGACTGGATGCCATAGGCTTACTTCGGCATGAGAGGGTACTTTTACTGATTTATTTTCTACATCTACCAATGTTCCATCTTTACCTATAGCACTTTGGCGGTCGCCCTCTGGTGTGTCAAACTGCCAAATGGTTTTGTGTACTACATAAGCCCCCAAAGGGTGCAGCCACAAATACTTCAGCCAATGGTCATAGTCCCATACCCGTTGGTGTCGCCAAGCGCTCTCCAGGCGGTGGCGTTGACTTTGCAAGGTTTTCTTGATGTCTTTAGCCGTTTCTTTAAAAGCTTTTAACTCTAGTTCATACGTTCGCTTTACTTCGGCAGGCACGCTTTTTTGTACCTTGCCATCAGGCTTTACCCATTCTATCAGGGTTTTGTGGGCACTTTCTAAGTATAATTGGGCGGTATAATCGCCAAAAGCCTGTTCAAGGGTGCCATCCTTTATTCCAAACCCTGGCATCAATTGGTCTAGCACATCATCTTCGGTCACTTTTATTTCAGCACTCAACAGCTGTATACCTTTGTTCAACGCTTTGACAAATACCGGGTATTGGCTCTTATTTTTGAGCATAATGAGTTCTTGCATGGCCTCTTTGGTATTGATTGCCACCAGCGCGTTGATGCCTGCATTGCCTACCGATGCTGAGGTAGCTCCTTTGCCTCTTACTTTGGTATAAGCCCGGTTCACCACTTTGCCTATGGCAGCATATACCTTGGGGCTGGGCGCCAAAGACCCTGCCCACAACAAGCCTTTGAGCATTTTTGATTTTAGGCCGCTAAACCACGATTTATCATCATTTACTTCCAGTACAATCATCTCCATGATTGTCCCAAAACGTTCATTGTCAATGGTTTCTACAAAAGGGCTGATGCTATTTAGCCAGGTTTTGGTAGGTTTAGAGGTGCCCGCAAAATTGGTGAAATACCTAAATAGCTCGTTCCAGGCTTTTTTCTCTTCTTCGGTGCCTAGTGCAGCTTCGTCAGCAGTAAAGTTCATGTAGTGGGGGTTAATGGTATAGTTAAACAGGGGTCAAGCAATACAGTAGTAACAATCAAAGCATTGCTTAGGAATGGTGTAAAAATAAATTTCTATAGCTTAATAAAATATTTTGTTGCTAGACGCGGCACGGCAATATCCAGTGGATATTGAGCGAGCTTGAGGGATGGTCGGCTAATAGCATCGCTATTCGGCTATTTTTTAACAAAATATAGCCTCAAAAGATGAGGTTAAGAATGCGTATTTATTTTGGTACCATTCCTTAACCTCCCACCAACTGAGTCATTTTCAAAAAACTTGCTACAGTATCTTGATTAAACAATACTTCTTGCTCAAGGCTTTCTGCCTGGCTGTTGTCTATCAACACGATCAATTGATTGGTTTTGAAAGCCTCCCAAGCTCGATAAGTTTCTTTTTCGGGGTCGGCCAATTCACGCTTAAAAGCATAAGTTTGCGAAGCATTTTTGTTAAGCACAGCCTCTACCTCGTGTTGGGTACCCTCTGCTTTGTTTTCAGCTTCTACAGCTGCATTGTGTGTTGCCACCGAGTGAGCCACTTTATATTGAATAAGCTCAGCAATGGTCATTTGTTCTTTGTCTACCTCTAAGGCAATTTTGTTCAGTACTTTGCCTACAAAAGTTTCTTCTTGTACAGTGATTTTCATGGGACGTCTGCTATTTTTATTGAGCAATTTATCATTTTTTTGGCACAAGCGCAAACAGTTGCTCATGGGGTATAATATTACACATCAAGCGCTTGTTATATTCTTCAACAAGGAAAATAGTTTTTTTGTTTTTCCAACCAATTGACCATCAATGTATTAAAAAAACACCCTTTTTTAGTACAAAAAAATAAGAAAAAAGGGGGATAGATTTACTCCATAAGATGTACTTAGGTCAAAGTTGCTTATAAACATTACATGATATACTAAGATGAAAGTGATTGTAGGATTTACAGGATTAGCTTTGCTCAGCACAGCAAAGCTGTAGCTTCGGTTGATTAATGTTGGTATTCAGGCAACTAGTCAAAATCCATCCTCAAAACCATTTTTGTTTAAGTATAAAACTTACGTTTCGCTGATTTCTAGGTTGGAAAAAAGAAAATAGTTAAACTCGCTGTATGATCACAGAACGAGTAGAT
>NZ_CANLRP010000191.1 GCF_947493425.1 uncultured Microscilla sp.
CCGGAGGTCATAGGTTCGAGTCCTGTCTCCGCTACTAAGTACAAGCCTGTAAGTATGAACTTACAGGCTTTTTTTATTTTAAATATTTGGATTAGATTAAAATATATCTTACCTTTGTCATCCAATTAAATCGCGGGGTAGAGCAGTTGGTAGCTCGTCGGGCTCATAACCCGGAGGTCATAGGTTCGAGTCCTGTCTCCGCTACTAAGTACAAGCCTGTAAGTATGAACTTACAGGCTTTTTTTATACTTCATTTTATAGTATCCTAAGGAATGGTGAGAAATTAAATTACCATTCTTGAGGTAGAGGTTTTGTTTTGAGACGAGGCTATTTTTTGCGCCCATAGCAGCGCTACGGGCAATAAAAATAACGAAGTATCAAGGCGAAAAATCACCCCTTAGAGTGTAAATTTATTTTTGAACAATTCCTAAGAACTAAATTTTTATTACGTTCTTTGACGACTTATGATCTCTCCCCTCTTTACAACTCACCAAAGAATACTACGTTAGTATCATACTTACTTGGCCCCAAGACAAGCGTATTTTTTATGGCGCAAAAAAAGCCCACCCTAAAAGAGTGAGCTTTTTACCAATATGTGTTTAATTCTAAAATAAACTCATTGCTCGTAATTACAGCTTAATTAATGATACATTATATTTGCAGTTACATAGTATAACTGGGGCTTAATTGCCAAATATGATTCTTTTCTTTTTTGGATATTTCACGCTGTACTTTAAATATAACTTGCTGGTTTGTTTGGGGTTAAGTGTCAGTTTCCATACTACCTTGCCTGTGTTAGCATCTACTTTTGCTCCTTTTGCTTCTAAAAGCTCCACGGTAATCTTATTATTTTTAGATACTGGTATTTGCTCTTCAATGGTAATATTTACCTGTTCATTTTTAGTATTACGCATCGTGATTTCATACCCAAACGTTTGTTTTATGTTGGAGCCAAAAAACTTTTTCTTGCTATAGTTTTTAATCTCTTTACGGTCAATGATGATTCGCTTATCACGTCCTAGTGAAATAGCCAGGGTATCTTTAGTGTTATTGGCATTCAGATAGGTTTCGCCCACAAATGTTCCTTCAAAATAAATATTTGCTTTGCCCGACAGCAAGTTAAACTTTTCCCAATCTATCAACTGAGCCATCAAAAAAGCATCTTTGTCTAGCTTAGGCACTGCACCACGGTTGTAAATAGTCTTTAAGGTGTGATTTTTTACATCTACTAATTGAGGCTGTCCATTAGAAGGAATACTGTAAGGAATAGAGATACCAAACTTAGTGGCAAAAGTGGACTCTACTACTTTGGTAAAGTTGGCAATGGTTTTACTTTCTTCTTTTTTTGCAAGTTTTCTTCTTCCTTTAGTCACCACCACTTCATCTAACGAATAGTTAGAGGGTACTTTTTGAGCAGCTGAACGTTTGTTGTAGAAAGCACCTGAAGAAGGACGAGGGTAATAAAGGTTTACATACCAAGGAGCTAAATTTGGTTTATAACCACTTTGGGTTGGGTTACCAGTAGAAAGGGTAATATTTACATTTTTCCAATCGATGCCCGTATTTTGGTATACTTCGGCTTTGTAACTTAACTGAATAGGGCTGTTGGTGTTTTTTGCCCTTAGATCATAGATAGGTTTCCAACCAGCATTCATTACTATGTAATTAAGTTCAAAATCAGCGTTTATGGCGGTTTTTGCTGAAACCGTGACCATAATCTCACTGGTAGGCTTATTGGCATTTTTATTTTCAATGCGTAGCTGATACTTTGTCTTATTCAAATGCTTACGGTATTTTTTCAACTTTTTTGAATGACGTAGCACTGCAAAGCGAATTTCTGACAATCGCTTGCGATAAAAAGCTGCCATCTCGGCAAGTTCCTGGGCGGTTACTCCTTTTTGCCCTCCCATTTTTTTATTGGCTAAAATCATCTTTTCTTCACTGGTGAGCACTTCTTTTTCAATGTTTACCTTGGCAATACGATCACTCAAATACTCTATTGAATCTTCCAGCTGTTTGATACGGCGTGCTTTTGAAAAACTTTTCAAGTAATTGATGCGGTGTTTGACTGACATAATGGTTAAATTACCTTTAGCAGATACCTGCAAACTTTGCTTAGCCATTTTGGTGGATAACCCTTCAAAAACCAGCTTAGTTTTACCTGCAGCTATATATACTTTGGCAACATTGGTAACTTGAGCTCTATTTAAAAATACGGTTACCTCTTTTATCTTAGACTTGATGGCTTTTTCTCCATCTATGGGGGTTTTTGCAAAGCTATTTGCCATTAGGCCTAGCGTTAACATGAAGGTTAAAATGGTTGTTCGTAAAGTGTTCATAGTTTTTTGTTATTTGTGTTTTTATGACAAACTACTCGTTTGGGTCAAATTCACTTACAAGACAAGCTGTTTGTAAAAAGGGAGTAGGTAATAAATTAAAATTCCTAAAAACACAGCTCAACACGACTTTAAAACCTTGATATACAAAATATTAACAATACACTGTTTTATTTATATCTCATAAGTATCATTTCGTTTTTATATGAAAACACGGGCTTATTCTTACATGTGTTAAACTTTATCGCTGTATGCCCGTTACTTTAATTATATAACTTTTCTAACTACACATCTCAAAGAAACTTCTTACCCTCACCCTTTTAATGAGGTAAAAATACCATTTCCTATAAACACAACTTCTTATAATATCTTTACTTTTTAACAATTATTATTTTAACCTTTGTGGGCTATTTATTAACACTATTATTGTTATGAAAAAGTTGAAGATTTATTTATGTATGATAGGTTTTGCATTTGCATTTACCTCTTGCGGTTCTGGTGGAAACACATTAAACTTTGCTAATATGGGAGAAAACTCTTCGGTACAGGATGTAATTGCCGGAAAGTGGAAATTAACCAAACGCATAGTAAAAAGTAAAAATCACGCAATTAAAGCTTGTGAGAACGACAACACCCTTGAAATACAGGGCGATGGTGCTTATGTTTTTGACAATGGAGTTACACAATGTAACGCTAATGAAACAAATGATGTAGGAACATGGTCGCTTAGCGATAATGACCAGGAATTGACTTTTGCAGGTAATGAAGCTACCAAAACCATGTTATTGAAAAGCATTGGTACCAATCAATTGGTGGCCGAAATCAAGATAGATACACACATTGAAACTCATACATATACTAAGATTCAATAAAACATATTTTTAGTTAAATAATCATCCTATAAAGTTTACAACAAAACCCTGATCATTTTGGTCGGGGTTTTTTACATTCCCACCATTGGCTTAGCACCATTTTATTTACCAAGCCTCCAACATTTTATGTACCTTCGTAGTTAATTCAGTGAAATAAAAATTTACCCATGTCAAGTATAGCTGAAACAACTCTTTATCGAAAACTCTACACCCAATCACTTACAGAGTTTAAACGTCGTCAATCTGTAGAAGTAAATATAGGAAATGTACCGCTTGGAGGTAAGCAGCCTATTAGGGTACAGTCTATGACTACTGTAGATACTATGGATACTGAGGGTAGCATTGCCCAAGCCATAAGAATGATAGATGCTGGTTGCGAATATGTACGTATTACAGCACCAAGCATCAAGGAAGCTCAAAATCTGCAGAATATCAAAGATGGATTAAGAGCCAAGGGTCACCAAACACCACTTGTAGCAGATATTCACTTTACACCCAATGCTGCTGAGTTGGCAGCAGGCATAGTAGAAAAAGTAAGGGTAAACCCTGGAAATTACGCTGATAAAAAGAAGTTTGAGATTATAGAATATACTGATGAACAATATCAAGAAGAACTTCAGCGAATAAGAGAACGGTTTGAGCCTTTGGTAAAACTGTGCAAAGCTAATAAAACAGCGATGCGTATTGGTACCAATCATGGCTCTCTCTCTGACCGTATCATGAGCCGCTATGGAGATACGCCTCTGGGGATGGTGGAGTCAGCACTTGAGTTTTTACGTATTTGCGAAGATTTGGCATATCATGATATTGTTATTTCAATGAAGGCAAGTAATCCACAAGTAATGGTACAAGCTTATCGCTTACTTGTTCAAAAACTAGACGAAGAAGGCTTGAAGCCCTACCCTCTGCACCTGGGAGTAACTGAAGCTGGCGAAGGGGAAGATGGCAGGATAAAATCAGCCATGGGTATAGGTGCCTTGTTAGAAGATGGTCTGGGTGATACTGTAAGGGTATCGCTTACAGAGGAACCAGAAGCTGAAATGCCTGTGGGAAAAAAATTGGTTGATCGTTACCTTGACCGGGCCAACCACTCGCCTATCACTCCTTTTGACTGGCAAAACGCTTCAATAGAATACTCTCCTTATGTATATCAAAAACGTACGACGAAAGAAGTAAGTAATTTTGGGCATGATAATGTACCCAGGGTAATTGCAGATTATAGTACAATAAATCACCTACAAGTAGATGACTTGAAGAGTGTTGGGCATTATTATTTACCTGAGCTTGACAAGTGGGGCATGAATGACCTGGGAGCTGATTATATTTATTTGGGTAAACAGCTCATCCCATTTATGATGCCCAATGGCTTAAAAGTTATTCAAGACTATAGTACCTGGCAAAAGGAAAAAGAACAAAGCTCCCCTGCATTAACCATCGACGAATATATTACAGCTACTGACTTGGGCGATACCTTGCGTTTTCTTTACGTTCAATGGAGTGACTTTTCAGAAGATTTGATCAAAAGTATCAAAAATGACCACAACCTGGTGCTTATCTTGTCTACTAACAATAGCCACGCGATGGCGGAGCTCCGCCGAGTATTTTTTGAACTTATGGAGAAAGGGTTAGAACTACCAGTTGTTGTTAAACGCGATTATGCCAAAGAAAATATAGAGCTTGTTCAGTTATACGCTTCTACAGATGTAGGGGGATTGTTAATTGATGGTTGGGGTGATGGTATTATGCTATCAAACGGACAAGCAGAGAATAAAGATGAGTTGCTTGAACAAATCAACCAGCTCAATAACTTGAGCTTTGGTATTTTACAGGCTGCCCGCACCAGAATGACCAAAACAGAATATATTTCTTGTCCATCTTGTGGGCGAACCTTGTTTGACCTACAGGAAACTACTGCTATGATACGTAAACGTACAGATCATTTGAAAGGAGTAAAAATTGGCATTATGGGTTGTATTGTCAACGGCCCTGGTGAAATGGCTGATGCAGATTATGGTTATGTAGGCTCTGGCAAGGGTAAAATCACTCTATACAGAAGCAAAACTGTAGTAAAAAGAGGGGTACCTTCTGAACATGCTGTAGACGAACTAATAGAGTTGATTCGTGAAGATGGGAGATGGTTGGAGAGAACCTCGGAAAATTAATATTAAGTCACACAAAATCAATATGCGCTGTAAGAGTGGTTGATGAGAGCTGTTCTTATGGCGTTTTTTATTAAAGAATTACACTGTCACTAACAAGTAGAAGTAAGAAAATTCATCATTGACTGGTTTAAAGTCATAACCAAACTTGTTGCCTGACTTTCTGGCCATATCAATAAAGCCTAAACCAGCACTGTTCCTGTCCAAGTCAGTTTCTTTGTCTTTGTCACGTTTCATGTTAGCCTTTACTGTTTTTTGGTAATATTTAAGCAAACCAAATTTGTCTAAACCATTGATCAGGTCAAGACGTTCTTGCATGGCTTCTATTTTCTCGTTCAAGATAATGTTTCCAGTGGCAATTGCGTATTTGTTTTCAGGGCGACGACCTATAATAAAGAGTGGCTCATATACGACTACTTCTGGTGTTTCTTCCTCGGCTTCGTCTTCCTCAGTAGTGACTACATCAGCTGCGTTTGCAGGTTTTGTATCGGGGTTTAAAGAAACTGAATCACTAGGCTCAGCAGTGGTTGTTTCAGTATCGGTATTAGCTGCCTGAACAGCTTCAGCTGGAATCTGATCAGAGTACTTTACGATGTTTTGTAAACATTCTGTCATTACATTGAAAACTTTCCGAGTTACTTTTAGGTTTTCACCTAAAGCATTCATTTTCTTTTCAGCAACTCTTAGTAAAGACAAAATTATATCTTGAGTAAACTCACCTTCATACATGAAGATTAGTTTATGTTCTGCCATTGTCTTACGTAATTCGTCGATGTAGTCCATTATCTATTTATGATTCGTTTGGCTAGTGAAAGAATTTACAAATTACGTTCCATGTTTAATATCCATTTCCTAAAGTTTGAAAATAGACTTCATTTGATTGTAAGTTCTATTCTGCTATTCAACATATATTAAATCAAGTAAACACGCTCTTCTCAAATTTACAAAAAAAACGTCATACCTCTAGTCTTTTTACCAGAGATGTGACGTTTTTTATAACAATGTAAGAAAGGGTTTGCTAAAAGTTTTTCAACCAACGCTCTCTTAATTTTTTTTGAGCATCAGATGCTTTCGGGTTCACTTCAAAATAATAGTTTTTTATATCCTTTATGGCAAACGTTTTCAAGTCTACGGGTAATACTTTACCATTGCGCTTGACCTTAAGAAGGTATGCAGTACCTGACGGTTGTTTCAATAATTTACCAAAGGCTTTTAATCCTGTATTGGCATCTAAAGCTTTGCCATTTAAAGCAATCACTTCATCTCCTACCTTCAGTTGATCTTGAGTATCGTCTTGGGTGCGAACAATGGTAAGTTTACCTCCCCTGCCAGACACCCGGTATTTAAGCCCAGCCTTTAAACCTAGGTCTTTTGTGTCATAATAATTGATCCCAATCTTGTTGTAATACGCTTTGTAAGGCAAAGGGGTAGCATTCTTGATGTATTTTTCAAAAAAGCCTTTAATTTCAGGGTAGGTCATTTTTACAAAATCATCAAAGAAAGTTTCTTCAGAAAAAGCTCGTTTTTTACCATATTTTTTCGCCAACTCAAGCACCACTTCCCTTAATCCTCTTTTACCACCAGAAAGCTCAAGTAATCGTATATCGAGCAAGCCTGCTACTAACGCTCCCCTCATATATACATTGCCATACTGACGTTGCCCTTTTTTAGTAAAAGAAGTCATTGATAACTTACTTAAACTATAGTTGGCATCATAGTATTTGTTATCTACCAATACTTTGCGATGGAGTACTTTAAAGTAATCGTCTAAATTGATTAAACCGTAACGCAACTGCATAATATGCGAAGCCCACTCGGTGGTACCTTCGTATAACCACAAATGCTCGGAAGGGGTAGGCTTTTCAAAGTTAAATTTTTCGATGATCTCACTATGAATATTCAATGGGGTAACTACATGAAAAAACTCATGAGAAGCTACATCTGACATTTGTTGGGCAAAAGCAGGTGTCCAGTCTTGCTCACGGTATACATATTCAGAACTATAAGAGTGCTCCCAGGCACCTGCCGAACGGTTTTCGAAATGGTATAAAAAGGTATAGCGATCTACTGGAAGCTCTTTCAAAAATTGTTGCGCCGCTTTGAGCATATCACTCATTCCTTTAAGTAATTTTTCAGAAGTAATTTTATCGGTCTTTGAATAGGTGTATATCTCTACTGGAACCTTACCCAACATAGTACTAGCTTTGGTTAAACGTCCCAGTAAAATAGGAGAATCTACGATGTGGTCGAAACTGTTTGCTTTAAAATAGCCATTGCTATCTTTATTAAGCGCCGTGCCTACCTTCCAAGTTTGAGGGTAGTCCAGTTTTATCTTAAGGGGAGCACCTTGCATTCCTTTAAAAAAGCCAAAAACAGTTTGCCCATTGATCAGGGCATGGTCTTTTTCTAATGAACTTCCACACATCAAGTAAATAGGGTATTCGCTTACTTGAGTATCCCAGGTTTCGGCAATGTTATACTGAATTTTACGTACTTTTTCTATTTTATTTATTTCCCATTGATTGGTATTGAGCTGTTTGGTGCTCAGCTCTTTTCCTTTTTTATTAAACGCTTTGAAACTTCGAACATACCTGCCCATATTCATTACCTGATAGGTACCAGGAGCAGTAGAGGCAAACTGAAAGATGGCATTTTGCTTTGACAATGTCTTACCTTCTATAGTCAAGGTTACTTTAAACTGGTCGTCAGCACGGTCATTTAGGTTTACATGATATACGAGGTTTTGTGCATATAGCTCACCTATTAACGTTAAACAAACTACAAGCCCTATAATTCTTTTTATCATACTAAAATAAGTTGAGTGAAATAATTAAGTTTTTACAAATATACAATAAGCATCTCCCCTTGTATATTAGGTAAATATTGTTTTCAAACACATAAACTGTAACTCAAAGATAACTATTAATACTTATGAGTGATTGTCAAAAGATGCTTTTTGAAACCTCACAACTTTGCCTAATCAACAATTGAAACTAATTTCTTTGAAGTGATATACGGAAGTATTCTTTGATTTTAAGGTTGTTGGTGATACGAATACAATGCTCTAAAAATTGTTTTGAAACTTTTGCATCTTGTATACGTCTTTTCAGCTCGTAATAAATATCACCTAAGGTAACAAACAAGTAAGGATAAGTATCTCCTTTAAAAACATAGTCAGCAAACAGGTTAGACTGATTGCTTTGTAAAGAGTTGTCATCTATTTTTTGCAGTACTTTCACTGTGTTTCTATAGTATTTTTCTGCCTTCTGGGGGCTTGACTGTGCATCATAAAAATACCCCAACTTATAATTTTGAATTGCTTCAAGCACTCTACACTTAGCCTTTCTAGTATTCTTTAGTCCTTGTTGATAATACTTTTTGCTTAGTTTATACCTCCTTGCTTTTTGGTACAAAAAAGCAATATCATTGATGGTGTTTAATTGGCGAAGTGACTTTTTCTGTCCAGCAATGGCTCTTGCCAGGTGCTCTGCTGCTAACTCATATTTACCCATGCTTTGGGCAATATTGGCTATTTGTTTGCTTAGA
Source organism: uncultured Microscilla sp. (assembly GCF_947493425.1). Lineage (GTDB taxonomy): Bacteria > Bacteroidota > Bacteroidia > Cytophagales > Microscillaceae > Microscilla. The sequence goes on from NZ_CANLRP010000191.1 coordinate 8,914, forward strand.
GCCTTACTCTCATCATTATATTTTTGAGCAGTTTTATTTTTTGAATTAATCTCTTCAAACCACTTGAACAAGTAGCTTAATATTAGCTCTTTTTTATCAGGAAATGCCCATAAATAACCAGACACTACTGCTGAGAGTATATACCCTCTTTCTTCTCTATTCAGCTGTTCGTAGTACTTCAGAACTTGTCTTTGATAGTCTAGTGCTTCGTCTAATTTTCCTTGACTATACCGTAGATAACGTAGCCCTCCCAAAGCCCATATTACCCGTCTATAGTCTCTAGTCTGTTTACGTAGCTCTAGTATTTTATTAAAGTACGTTTCTGCCTGAGTATATTTTTTTTGCTCCCAATAAAAATCAGCCATATACCCCCATACCCATACTAACTTATCCTTATCAGCTCCTATTTCCCGTAATTTTATTAACTTAAAATAGTATGCCTCTGCTTTGGCATAGCCAGTTTTTATGCGATATAAGTCTCCTAATTCTTTCAAAGCCCAGGCTATTTTATCTTTCTGACCTTGGGCTTGCCTTATTTCAAGGTACTTCAGGTATTCCTTATCAGAAAGCTGCTCTGGGTGAGGGTACAAATCAAACTTAACTTTCATATAACTTAGAAAGTTAGGATCAAAATACCCCCCAAAACGGTTCCATCTGATGATGTCTTTTGCATTATACCCTGACTTTTCAGCTATTAAAGCAGCTATTTTTGCAGGGTCTTTCAAACTACGGCTGTTCCGGTAGTCTACTTGTGTTTTATCTACTAAGGCATTCACTGTTTTACCCAAACGTAACCAATACTCTGCTTCTTTTTCTTTGTTCCCTTCTTTTTTGTAAATGGTCAATAGTTTTTTGATGTACTTGACACTTTTTCTTGGATCTTTCTCAGCAAAAAAATCCATCATAAATTTGTATAAACTTCGTTTTTGACTGACAGGCAAAACAGGTGACAATACTTTTAAACTATCCATGGGTGGAAGGTTGCCTAAGTCATTGGGCGAATATTTTTTAAAACGTTCTGCTAATTTTTTGTAACGGTCAAACTTAGCCTCCAAGGGTGATTTCGCAGCTATATTCAATAAGCTATCTAAAGGGGTGATGTAATTTAACTGAATTTCTTTTCTAAAAAAATTATTGGTATTAGGGTACAACATTCTTAAAGTTGCACCATTGGTTTGAAGTATATCTTCTTCTCCTACAGACAAATTCTTCATAGAATCAACCACTACAGCACCACATTTCTTTTTATTTACCGGGTTAGTTAAAATTACATTCATTCCTACGGGGACTTTGTTAGTTCTGACCCAATATTTTTCACCTTCATATATTGGGTCTTCAAAAGCTTTAAATACACTTCCAGTAACTGTGTACACATATTTACCATCTTTACTTAGGACAAGTTTTTCGTGTACTTGTGCTTGTATAGTATGTAAACCTAAAAAACAAATTAGACAAACAGAAAAGAGGCTGTTTCGCATCATGGCTTAGTTTATGTTTTGAGTTGAAAAGCAATATATTGTATCCAAATATATCATTCTAAAGATTTAAAATAGATGTTATCTGGAATTTGCTAAAAAACTATTGCATAGCTCAAAGGTTCTGTTTTTCTTTGCAGGTGTTTTGTATACAGGCACTTACCCAACGTTTGCCTGTTTCCACTCTGGCTAACCATTACCCCCAGCAAAAGTAAGAAGCACAATCGTAGGAAATAAAAAGCGAATTAGTTTGATAAACTCTAGTGAGGTATGTTGAATTTTATAGCCATCTTTTTGACTTCTTTTGTTGACCAAATCTCTTCTTGGTTTGTGTACAACCCCCAAAATCCCATGATATTTAGTAATCCTATGTTCTGGGCGTTTTTTTTGGTGGCTATGGTGGTATATTACTTCATTTATGCCCGTATTACTGCCCGTAATATGTTTTTGCTGGCGTTTAGCTTGTTTTTTTATTACAAAACTGGCGGCTTTTTCTTTTTCCTTATTGTGTTTTCCACTTTTGTAGATTACTACATTGGCGAAAAAGTATACCGAAGTACCCATGAACCTACCCGTACCTGGTTGGTAGTTCTTAGCCTGGTGGTTAACCTGGGGTTACTTGCTTATTTTAAATACACCTTTTATTTCATCGATATAATTAATTCGTTTGGGGCAGATGTAGTCAAGCAAGATTATTTGGCGGCAGCGGCCAACGGTTGGTTTGGCACCAGTTTAGACATTAGCAAGATTATATTACCAGTAGGCATTTCTTTTTACACTTTCCAAACCATTAGCTATACACTGGATATTTATCGCCGTAAGATAGAACCAGTAGATAATATTTTAGATTTTGGTTTTTTTGTAAGTTTTTTCCCTCAATTAGTGGCAGGGCCTATCGTAAGGGCGGCAGATTTTGTGCCTCAAATTTACCAACCTTACAAACTCAATGCTCAAGAATATGGGTATGCCATCTTTCTTATTATCAATGGGTTGGTCAAAAAAATACTTATTTCTGACTATGTATCGACTAATTTCGTTGATCGGGTTTTTGCCAGTCCTGAACGTTTCTCTGGGTTTGAAAACCTCATGGCAGTTTATGGCTATGCCATTCAAATATATTGCGATTTTTCGGGCTATACAGACATTGCCATTGGCTTGGCTTTACTGTTAGGCTTTAGGCTCAATATTAACTTCAACTCTCCTTATAGTTCTACCAGCATTACCGACTTTTGGCGACGCTGGCACATCTCTTTGTCATCGTGGCTACGCGACTACTTGTACATTTCATTGGGTGGCAACCGCTCTGCGTCCAAGTTTACCTATATAAGCGTACCTTTGATTTTGTTAATATTTTTATTGATAGATGGCTGGACTGGGCTCAACTTCATGTTTTTTATGATGTTGATTACTATTTGGTTGCTTTCGCTGGCTTTTCCAGAAATGAAATTTATTGGGGTCATAGGTGTTTTGGTGGGTGCTACCTTTGCCGCTAATACCTTTGTAAATGCTGCCTGGTATTCGTTCGGATTGTTGTGTGTCATTATATTGTTTTGGATTTTACTATTGGTTCGCCCCGAAAGAAAACAGTCGGTAAGTACTTATATGAACCTGACCATTACTATGCTATTGGGGGGGCTTTGGCATGGAGCAGATACTCGTTTTATTATTTGGGGAGCCTTGCATGGAGGGGCACTTGCATTGCACAAGTTTTGGATGGATATTACCGGAAGTAAGGGCAAAAAACCATCGGCTATTGGTCGCTTTATGGGGCAACTGATTACCTTTCATTTTGTGTGCTTTTGCTGGATATATTTCAGGGCACAGGATATGGCTACCATTGACAAGATATTTGCCCAGATGACTGATGCATTTCAATTTGCAAAAATACCCGAAATGGTGCAGGGTTATGCCGATGTATTTGGTTTGATGGCACTAGCTTATGCAATCCACTGGTTGCCAAGGCGCTTAAAAAACAACTTAAACGAACGCTTTACAAATATGCCTGACTTTGTAAAAGCCATCATTATTAGCATTGTAGTCATTGTATTATACCAGGCAAGCACTTCTGCGGTTAAACCGTTCATTTATTTTCAGTTTTAGCGTTCCTGTGTTTAGGGTCTACTTAAATATTGATTCCCATCACCAATATATCATCTACCTGAGCGTGGTCTTTTTTCCATTCCAGAAAGGTGCGCTCTACTACTTTGGACTGCTCTTGCATAGGTAAATGACAAATGTCAAGTAGCATGGATTTATAACGACTTCTCAAAAACTTTTTGCCAGTTTGTCCACCAAACTGGTCTTTGTACCCATCGGATGATAAGTAATAGTTTGTGTCAGGTTCTAGTGGTAAGACAGTTTTAGAAAAATCTCGCTTGTACTCTTGATGGTATCCTCCTATAGGTAATATATTGCCCTTTATTTCATTGAGTTTTCCATCTTTTACATAAATCAAACTGTTTTTGGCTCCGGCAAACTCCAGGGTTTGGTTAGCAAAGTCTATCATTACAATCCCTATATCCATGCCGTCACGGTTACTCGTTTCATCTTGATTCAACGAATGGCGGATATTGTTGTCTAACTCGGTGAGGATCTCAGCAGGACAAACAATGCCTTGCAGTTGCACAATTTGATTGAGTAATACAGCACCTTTGATAGACATAAATGCCCCTGGTACTCCGTGTCCGGTACAGTCACCCACGGCTATAATTATTTTATCAGCATTTGCTACAGAAGGTGGTTGATCGTGCTGGGTAGTTAAATTTGCTTTATTTGGGTGCGATTCTTTGCCATCAATGGCAGAAAACCAGTAAAAATCTCCACTCACTATATCGCGAGGCTGATAAAAAATAAATGACTCAGGCAAATAGTAGTGAATATCTTTCAAGGCAGGTAGCATATCTTGTTGGATGAGTTGAGCATAATTAATGCTTTCGCGAATGTTTTCATTAAATTCCTGAATGATCAAGTTTTTCTCTTTTACTTGTGCCAAAGTCGTTTGTAATTCTTCATTGGTTTGCTGCAACTCTTCATTAGTTTCGCGTAGGTCAGTAGTACGTTCTTTGACTTGAGTTTCCAGTATTCTCTTCTGAGCCTGTATAATATTAATTCTAAAACGATAGCCCACCATCAATAAACTCACTATCAACAAGATTACAATCAGGCGAAACCACCAGGTAGCCCAATAAGGAGGGTGTATAATTAATACTAATTGGGTTTCTTTGTTGCTCCATGCTCCTTCATTATTGGCGGCTTTTACTTTAAAAGCATAGGTACCTGCGGGCAAGCTGGTATAAGTCTCAAAATGCTTGGTGCCAATGTATCGCCATTCTTTATCAAAATTTTCTAACTTGATGGCATACTTGTTTTTTTCAGGTAAAATATAGTTTAAAGCAGCAAACTCAAATGAAATCACTTCATCTTCGTAAGAAAGTTCTATAGTATCGGTAGCCCATATAGGACGGGTAAGTTTGCCATTTTTGGTAACTGGCTCAGAACGGTTAAATACTTGAAAGTCGGTAAGCAGCACATTGGGTAAGTAATTGTTCTTGTTCAGTTTTTCGGGGTAAAACAAGTTAAATCCATTAAAGCCCCCCATCAATACTGCCCCATCAGAAGCCAGCAAACCACTTCCAGTAGCAAATTCATTTGCCTGTAGCCCATCTTTTTCATCATAGCCCTGTATTTTACCTGTTTTTTTGTCCAGTCTTGCCAAACCCTTGTTGGTACTTAACCACAAAAACCCTTGCCTGTCTTCTACTATTTTATGAATCACACTATTGGGAAGTCCTTGCTTGGTAGTATAATGTTGAAATGTAACTGTACCTTTATACACTTTGTCCAGATTGAGCTTATTTAATCCATTGCGAGTGCCTACCCACAGTCTATGCTGTTTGTCATAATACAATGATGTCACATAGTTATTACTAAGGCTTTGTAAGTTTTTGGCCGAATGTCGATAATTGGTAAACTTTTCAGTGACTGGGTCAAAATGGCTCAACCCTCCACGAGTAGCAAACCATAAGCACTTTTTATGATCGGTTACAATGTCAATTACTGTATTATGCACCAGGTTAGGTTTATCCTTAAAGGTATTATGGCGATACTCTTTAAACTCTTTGGTCGTTTTATCAAATTTAAATACACCTCCGCCACGGGTACCTACCCACACAATATTTGGCTTGTTTTTATCTTGGTGTAACGACCCTATGTGAGGAGAACGTAATGTTTTTGTGCCTTGAAGATCAGGTAAATAGTGCGTAAAGATACCAGTTTTGGGATCATAATGGTCTAAACCTGCACCTATAGTACCTACCCAAATAGAACCATCTACATCAGTTAATAAAGCATTGGTTACACGGCTACCTACACTATTTGCCTTACTTTGAGGATTTGGTCTAAACAATTGAATAGTGTTCTTTTTTCGGTTGAGCTTGCCCAACCCTGCTTTGCCCCTCCCCAAAGCAAACCAAATATTTCCCTCCTTATCTTCACAAAATGCTCCTACTCTACTGTTGTTGTATTCAAAATCGCTGTAATGCATAAAGTTATTGAGGTAAGGATTAAACGAGCTAATCCCTCCATCAAAAGTACTCAGCCAAATAGTGCCCGCCTTGTCTTCAAAAATATCTTGTATATTATTTCCCGAAATACTGAGTGGATCAGTTGGCTGGTGTACAAACCGGGTAAATGTTTTTGTTTGTAAGTCAAACTTATTAAAGCCTTTACTTGTACCTACCCAAAAATTGCCTTTTTTGTCAACATGCAAGCTCCATACGGCATTGCTAGTAATGCTTTGGTTATCTTTAGGATCGTGAGTAAACCTTTCTTCTATTTGCTTGGTTTCGGTATTAAACTTTAACAACCCCGCATGGTGTCCTCCTAACCAAAGTATCGCAGCATCTTTGGGGTCTTGCATCATTGTTTCTACTGCATTATGAAAGCCCGAAAGTTTTGTATCATTAAATGGAGAAAAGTATTCAGTATATTTTTGTTTGGCTTTGTCAAGGTAAAAAAGCCCATGAGAGCTTGCTACCCAAAAACCTCTTTGACGATCATTGAGTAAATAATATACATGCCTAGTGTACCAGGCAATAAATAAATGTGGAATTAATTATTATCTTTGTGTGAGCAAAATTTAGCAATAATGAACAG
>NZ_CANLRP010000192.1 GCF_947493425.1 uncultured Microscilla sp.
TCATCTACTCGTTCTGTGATCATACAGCGAGTTTAACTATTTTCTTTTTTCCAACCTAGAAATCAGCGAAACGTAAGCCTCTAATGTGCTTGTGGCTAAAACCTTTTTGCCTGATTTGCGCACCTTGGAAGTACCCAACTGTAACCAAAAGGTATTCACAAACGTTTTAGAGCGGCTCATCATTGAGGCAAAAGCCCAAATCAATGCCAAAAGCACTACAGCTAAGGTGTACAATAATTACAAAACATTTATTGATAGCTTTACCACCCCTGCCGACTTCACTGAACTAAGCACCCAAATCAAGGCAGACACGCAAGAGGAGTCAATTACCCCACTTGCCCAAAGCCTCATAAGAACCTATGCCAAGGCTCGTATGGAAGTGCTTGGAGTTGAGTACAGAGAGGGTGACGGGTTCAGGTTTAAAAATGGTGGTGGTAGTAATGGCGATGGCGACGAGTTTCAAGATCAAGGTGAAAACAAGCATCAAGAAGAACAAGCTGCTGCCTAATCCAAGCACATATATACATAAGGAACGCGCACGGGAGCGCGATTCAAAAAGAAGTAACCAGGCTTTTTGATGAGCTTGGTGTTAACACCCAAGATTTACCTACCAAAAAAGCCGACAAAATTTCTTTTGTCGGCTTTAGTCTTGAGTAATCATCCTATAATAGAGGGCAAAGGTAGTAATGAAGTAGAATTAAATGCCATTGATAAACAAGATTTACTTCTGAATATCTACCAACAAGTCAACCAACTCATCGAGGTGTTGAGCGTTATGAAAATCAATACGAGCACAATCACCGTTATAATACCTTTGCACACTGTCTGATAAACTACTGATAGGATGGTGTTGTATCTTTTGCCTAATATTGGTTTCGTTGAGCATTGCTACGAGGTTAATTTTACTTTTGCGAATTTTGAGGTAAGCAAAGTTTCGTTTTTTGCGTAACGAGATATAACGTTTCTGGTAGTTAAAGTTCAAATCAGGAATCTTATCGATTAGTTTGGACTGAAACTCCTTATAAGTATCTTGCACCTCTGCCGAAGCATTGTCTAAATGATAAGAAGCGTTATAACTCAGCGCGACTTGGTCAGAAGGAGCGACTGTACTAACATCATCGCTTAAATCGGCTACATCGAGCGCCTCAAAAGGAGGCGAAAGCATCAATATTTGTTCTTTTGAGTGGCTACTGCGGTACACCTTGAGTAGTTGTACCTTCACCATTTTGTCCCAAGTATCGGTATAGGTTGCCATTATTTCGGGAAGCTCTGGCTTGGGAGCATCTAATACCAACAAAATGTTTTGGCTATTGTCAAGCATATCTTTCAAAAACTTAAATACCTCACGCTTGCCAATAAAACCCTTCAGCTTTTGGTAAAGGGTTTTGTCTTGGTCAAAAATGCCATATAGTTTTTCTACCAATTTGCTTTGGCTTTCGGGGTTTTTGAAAAAAGCAAAAAACTTGGTGATTTGCGGAAAAATATGCCCATAAAAACTATGCTTGGCCAGTTCTACTTCTACTATATAAAATTCAGGGTTTTCTGGATCGTTGAGGTCTAGCAAAAAGCCATCAGGAATTACTCCCCCCAAGGCTTTAGTGTCCAGTTTTTTCTTGGTATCTACCCAAAGGGTTTGTGTGCCAAACAACGTAGTGGCTTGGTCTACAATAAGCTGCTCAAAGGTTTGCTCTTTGGCAAATACATTCTCGGTATAACGTTGCCCATTTTGGTAAAGGATTGTTTCCATTGGATTGGTTGCGTTGTAATGCTGTTAATTCATTTTTCCTGTTGAGAGATTCATTCTACCTATTCTGGCATAAACTACACTCACCCTAAGCTTGTCCCAGAGCAACGATGGCAAAAACAATGATCAATCATCATCCAAAATACTCTTTTCTTCATCTGCCGAAGGCTGATTTTTGTCTGTCCAATAGGCTTGTTGCATGTCGCCAATTGCCTGAGATTGTTGAATCATTTCAAATATGGGGTTGATGCGTTGGTTGGCGCTTTTCTCTGCTTGCTTTTTGTAATAGGTAAGGTAAGCATCGCAAGAAAAACGCGCGTCGCAGTTGCGGCATACCCTGGTGGCAAACTGCCGCTTATAGAAGTCTCGCTCGCGTAATATGCTTTGCGAAGGCGGATTAAATTTACCTGCCTCAATGCAATCTACTACTTTGCCAAATAGCTCAATGGTTTGCTCTACTCTTTCTTGCGAAAACTCAATCGGGATTAAAGGCTCCCATTTGGCAAGCTCTTCTTCTTGGGCATCTTCGTCTTCAGCAACAATTGCCTCCTTAAGCGCCTTGGGGTATGAGGTGGCTATGATAGCGGTTTCGTCTAATTGTTGGCTACGTAGAGTTTGCCATATATAGGCATATACGTTGAGTTGTTTTTCGTAAAACTCTTGGTTTGATTTTACATCTTCGGCGGCGTGGGTTTTAATGTCATACATGATGGTTTTATCCTTTTCGCGCACAATGTCTACCACTCCCTCAATGGTAAAGGGTCGTCCTTCGGGAGTTTTCTGATTGGGTAAAATCAGTTTTACTTCAGTCTCAGTCACTTTTTTTGCCACCTCGCGCATTTTTTGCCAATAAATCCACACTTGTTGCAAGGCAGTATCTTTTACATCTTCGGCAAGCCCACGCCCATAGGTAAGGCTAAGAATCTCGTAGTTTTGATCAAACCGACTAATCATAAAATCCTCTATTTCACGCTCAATACGTTCAATCTCCCTTTCAACTCTAATCTGTTCACGGCTCTTGCCTAATATTTTCTTTTTCATATCAAATCAAGGTCAAGGTTTTCGGGGTTGTCAATAATGAAATTGTGCAGGTCGTCAATGGTTTGGTGTACCAAACTACCAAAAAACATGGTTTGCGAGCGGGAGGGTACAAAACCATACTTTCTGAAAACCATGTATTGCCTTGGGCAGCGCTCATACAAGAGATAGTCGGAGGTGTAAGAGTATGCCTTCATGGGGGCTTTGGCAGAAAGCTTGGCGCTAGGGATGTAAGCCGCTTGATTTGCTCCAAGTACAGGTATTTGATGTTGGGCAAGCATTGCCTTAAACTCTTTACTGATGCCTCGTTTATAATTGGCTACAATCAATAAATTTTCGGCGCGTGACAATGCCACATAAAACATACGAGCCTTGTCAAACTCGTTCATGCGGGCGAGCGGTTCACCTTGGTTGCCCAGCAAGGGTTTCATCAACTCTTCCATTCGGCGTACGCCTCCATCGCGGGTAGAGGTGTTGCCTAATACCACCACTGGAAACTCTAGCCCCTTAGACTGGTGAATGGTAAGAAAAGGGATACGCCCTCGTGGAAAGGGGTCTTCTGAGTTTTCGAACTCGGTTTCCCCTTTTTTGTAAATGGTATACCAAAAACGAATAAAAAAGGCGCGTTTAAAGCTTTTGCTTTCTAGGTCTTTGGCGCGCAATACGGTTTTGTATAACTCTAAAAAACGCGAGATATACCCCGTGAGCAAACCTAGGTTATAGATAGGACCTTCGTCTATTTGCACATCGCTTCTACCTGCTGCATCCATCATTGTTTTAAACTCTTTGAAAGCCAGTATTTTGTAAAACAAGTCGAGTGGGTTCCAATTGAGCGAGGTGGCACGGGTAATCACATCTCTGAGGGTAAACGATGCCTTGCCACCTTCATCCATTTGTTTTTTGAGTTGCCTGAGCAAGTAAGTGCTTGACAAGCTTTTGCGGGCGCTGGGCGATATGCTTGCCTCTTTGAGTTGGGCGGGCATTTTCTCAAAGTCATAGGCATCGTCTAGGTTCAGTTCGTTGCTCGTCTCTACCTTTGCTATCAAAGCCTTGTAGTCGCTCACACTGGTAGCAATTTCATTGCGATGGTGTTCTACCAATGCCTTCAGCCCTGCATCTTGGCGCATAGCTGCACCTGCTTCGCTATATACTTCTTCCATCCAGTCGTGGTAGTTTTTAAAATCGCCTCGGTTAAACTCTGGGTCGCGTTCAGGCTTGCCAAACACCCTTAGAAAAATGCCCATAATGTTACGAGCTTCGGGCAACTCCAGAAAAGGTTGGGCACGCGGAGCATAGGTACGCAAACCTAGGCTCTCAAGGGTGGCTTGAGCCTTGGGCACTTGAGTACTGCCCAACGAAGGAAACAAGAATGCCACTTGATTGGGGTCTTCTATGATTTGTTGGTTGAGCAATGTCTGGATAAACTGGGCAATTTTTTCGAAGCTTTGCTCAGGCTCTAGGTAGGCGGTGGTAAACACCGAAGCTTGGTTGTCGGTACTATGGGCGCTTATTTGCTTGGTATGCACGCGGTATTGTTGGGTGGGGTCGTCTTCTTTTTGCCAATTGGTTTGCCCAATATAACTGGTATAAAAATCTACAATTTTTTTGCGCGAACGGTAATTAATGTTCAAAGGTATTTTAGTGACAGGCTTGCCCTTGGGGTAATACCGTTTGCAGCGCTCTTCAAACTCCACAAAATTCTCAACGGTTGCCCCTCGAAATCTATACAAGGCCTGGTCATCGTCGCCCACCACGCAAAGGTTTTGGGTCACTTCGGCAAGTTTAAAAAACAGCTTTTCTTGAATGGTGTTGGTATCTTGGTACTCGTCAATAATCACGTATTTAAACTTCTCGCTTGCTTCACCTTCAAAAGCTTTCATCACTTCTAGCCCTTTTTGCTGTACCAATGAAAAGTCGAGTTTTTCTTGCCATTTCTCTTGCAACGAGTCAAGGTAAAAAGTATACATCTTTACCATTTTTTTCATTGGCTCTTCGGTCACTATCTTGTCGAGCGTTGCCACATCCAGGCACTCTTCGGTAAAGCGGTTGAACAACGCCATAAGGTGCATAATGGCGTTGTACCTCGACACCCCTTTTTTATAGTTTTCTGCCAAGTAGTCGTTGATGTATTGGTTTTGCTCTTCGTCGGGCAAGTCGTTGAGCCCACCTGCAGCAATCATTGCCGTCCATATCTTTCGGTTCGAGATATGAAAGTATTGTTCTAAATCATCTATAGGGGTTATTTTTTTATCAGCGCCTTTTTTTTGCCCAAACCTACGGTCGGTAATGAGGCGATTGCAAAGCGAGTGCACCGTGCCCACATACATTTTAGAGAGGTCGAACGTTTGGTTGGTTCGGTTGGTCACTAGCCCCAACAAGCTTTGCAAACCTTCTTTGAGTTGAAGGGCGGCTTTTTCGGTAAAGGTGCCCAAAAAGATGTGTTCAGGAGCTACTTGTTGGTGCACAATGAGGTAGAGACATTTCCAAAGCAAGACTCTAGTTTTTCCAGAGCCAGGACCCGCTGTCAAAAACAGAGGACCATCGGTGTGTCTAATGGCTTCTTCTTGCGATTGGTTGGGCGTGAAGCCTACTGCTTGCCATAAGGCTTCGATGCTAGGGGTTTGATCTGGCATAGAATAGTTTTGATAGTGTATAGATTGGGATTTGTTTTAGCTGGTTTAAAACTAAGGTTTTTTTCGGGAAAAGCAATCATGTAGGATGAAGTCTTTAATTTCTTCCCCACGTTTTCACTCTAAACTTAGCACTGAAACATCGAACTAAACACGCCTAAAAACCATCCTCAAGTTCGAACTCCCCGCCATTGCTTGTGTCTCCACAAGCAACCCCAAGCCCGTGTACCGATAGCAAAGAATGCGCATTGTGTTGGTCTGGCTGAAGCCTTAAGACCAACACAGGAGGTAGTTTTTTGAGTTGGTTGGACTGTGGATAAAATAGCCCTATATTGAAATTTTCAACCTTTGACACAGTTCACTGAACGCTCTACTTTCTACTGAAAACAAAAATGCCTGACAAAACAACTCAGGCATTTTTTATTTTACGTATAGCATAATACATTATTTTCTACTACTCAACCTCTCCTTCAACTCCTCATAACGTTCCTTCAACAAGTCTGCTTTATCTCGTTTAGTCAGCTTCACAATTTCACCCTCTTGGTCGCGCAGCTTGTATGTCTTTAGCGTAGTTTCTTTAATACTTACTCCTGTTTTGGGAGATAGTTCGTGATGAATTAGGCTGATTTTAGTAGGACTTTCATCGTCAGGAATAAATTGTTTCATTACTTTAAAAGCTTGTTTTGCTTCTTCCTGAGTGTCGTAAAACTTATACAAACAAAAATTGTTTTCTTCTATTTCTAGGCGAACCTCATAAAAAGGTTCATAATTATTTACTTCTTCCATTGATAATGTTGTTTACAAATCTGTTAAGTTTACTTTAATACAGGTTTTCAAACCTGCGTTAAAAAAAGCGCTTAAGGACAGTCGGGTCGCTTGTGGGGACACAAGCAACGGCGGAGAAATCTACGCCTTACATGCTTGATTAGCTGCTTATACAACAAGGTGTAAAAACCCTGCACCTAGAGCCCAGTTCCCAACACCTTGCAGGGACTCCCGACTAATCCCCCTTAGGCAACCACCACCTTACAGGCTCTTGGTCGGTTACTTGGCGATAGTCTATGCCCAGTGCCTCGAAATACTTTTCGGCGCAGGTGATTTTGTGTTTTTCGTGCTCAAAGCGCAGCGCCTCCTTGTCGAGCGTGCCCTTGGTTTCGCGCACCAGCTCTAGGTAACGGTCGCCGTTGTCGGCTTCTCTTATCACTCCCCAATCGGGGTTGTAGTTGCCCAGTATTTTGGGCAGGCTAATCTTAAAGCGGTTCGGAAACTTAAAGTACACCAATATCTTGTCTTCAGGTATCAAGCGGTTGTTTACAAAACGACGCTCTACCTCCGAGTCTATTTGCACCTTGCTATAGAGCGACTTTTCGCCCCCGTAGATCAACTCCTTTTGCACCTTGCGGTCAGCGGCAGGAAAAAACACCTCCATCTGCTCATCAAAGGCTTCGGGCTCTAGTACTTCTTTCACCTCAAATCTGATAGAGTGTGCCACATGCTTGCGCAATATTTTGCTGATTACCTCTATAAAAATAGAGGCAAAGGTTTCGGGGTTTTGGATAAAAGCCTTTTGTTGATAAGAGGCAATGCCTTGAAAAATGGCGTTGATCGTTTTGCGGGTAAGCTGGGTAGCTTCAGCGGCGCGTTCTATGAGGTTAAACACGGGAAAACTGGCTTCTACCACTTTCTCACTTTTGAGTTTGAGCGCTTTGCCTACCACATACAAACTTTGGCGAAAGGGGATTTCTTGGGTCACCTCTTTGCCGCTCTTAAACTGTACAAAAGGGTCATAAGCATCGCGGTCTATTTCTACCACCTCAAAGCCCGTAAATACGTTTTCTTCTAAGCTGTATTTATCATAAAACGATTTTTTGAGGGCGCGGTCTAGAGTAACGCCCTCTGCCACTTTCACTTCTTCTCTGACATGCCTTTGGCTATTTTGCAACAGGGTAAAATTGAGTATTGCCTTGTTTCTTGCCGTAAACTCCTTGATAGAAATATTGAGTTCGGCAATGTCGAGTTTGCCCTTGCTGGCGTTGATCTGCACTTCAGGAAACGAAGTTTTGTCTAGGCGCTCAATACAATCGGCAATCAAAGCCTTCGAGTCTAGTGCAATGCTGTAGTTTACTTCCTTTGTGAGCTTTTGCCAAAACTGCTTGAATTCGGCCAAGGCAAACAATTGTTTGTTGAGCTTTACATCGCCTGTTTTGGCATTGGTGGGGCGGGGGGGACGTCCTCCAGTTTTGCCGCCATCATACTCTTTTTGCAAGTTTTCTACATAGTCTTTGTAGGTATCGTTTGCCACCACTGTCAAAATATTTTGTTCGGGCTTGTCTTCTATGCGCTCCCCGCTTTGGTTAACACACAAACGCAGTCCCCGCCCAATCTCCTGGCGTTTTTTGATGTTGGACACCGATTGGTTGAGCGTGCAAATTTGAAAAACATTGGGATTGTCCCAACCTTCGCGCAGGGCAGAGTGGGCAAAAATAAAAGCTACAGGGGTGCCTTGGTTGCCTTGGGCAAAAGTGAGCAAACGCTCCTTGTCTTTCATAATCAGCTCATAGGCGGCTTTTTCGGCTTTGCGCTCGTCGGCTTTACTTGCCTCTTTGTCTACATAAATGGTTTGCCCCTTCTTTTTATAAGATGCAAAGTAAGACCCTTGCACTTCAGCGGCGCTGTATTGGGCAAAAAAAGCATCGTCTTTGCGCAGCGCTTCATATTCTTGAGCAAACAAGGTTTTGATGATGCCTTCGGGCTGTTCTTCGTTGCCTATATAGTTTGCTACCCTATCTATAAAAAAGAGCGACAATACCTTGATTTGGCTTTTCAGCAATTTCTTTTGTAGCCTAAAGTGCTCGCGGATGGTTTCGCGGATTTGTCGTCTAAAAATAGCGGGTTTGGCTTTTTCTAGAGTTTGAGTGGTCAGCAATTCGCCATTTTCAAAATAGATGGCTTCTTGCCCTTCTTCGGCGATGATGTTTTCTATCACATAGCCCTCTGCGTAGTCTTTGTTTTTGGTAATGGCATATAAGTCTTGTCCTTGATACACATTGCGTTCTTCTGCCGTCTTTTTGCCCTTGTTTGCCACTATTACTTTTATTTTTGCAAATATGCGTCCTCCCTTTTCGCTATCTGCCCCTAACAACACCAGCTCATTGTTGAGCGCACTAGAGGGCAAATCTACCCCCACTACTTGTATTTTCTTGACCAGGTTTTGGTAAGCAGCCTGGGCGGGCGAAAGTTTGTATATCAGGTTTTGGTAAAAGCGGTGGGTGGCACTATAGCGCAAGCCAAACACAGGTTGCAGGGTGCGAATGGCACTCTTGGCAAGGTCGGTATTGTCTACGCTTTGGGGTTCGTCTATAATCAATACTGGCTTTACGGCTTGTATGTATTCGTGGGGCTTTTTTTCTCCCGCCAGTTTTTCGGTGCCCTTATAAATATTGTTGGTTTTTTTGTTGAAGGCGGCTATAGTCATGAGTAATATTTGGGGCAAGGGGCTTTCGCCAAAATCACGCAAAGCGCTCACCTTATCGCCGCTGTATTGCACCAATTGTATACCCGTGCCCCCGTGCAAGGTGCGCAAATCGTCACGCATTGCTTTGTGGGCGCTCAATACGCCTTGGTAAATAGCTACGCTGGGTACCACAATGATAAATTTATGAAAACCCAGCTCTTGATAAAGCCGATAAATGGTGCGCAAATACACATAGGTTTTACCTGTGCCCGTTTCCATCTCTATCGAAAAGCTTGGAAATCGCCAAACATCACTGCTTACCCCTTTGAGCATTTGCCCGTCGTCGTGGTGGGCATAATCGCCCATAGGCAAATCGTTTTTTTCTTGCACCAACTCCATCGGAATGTCAAAAAAGTGGTTGTTGCCCAATTCTTTTGTGTAAGGGTTGCACACCATCGCCCCTTGTTGTTGCAAATGGGTTTGCTCTTTTGCCAAGGCATTTTTCTTGGGCAAGTCCTCAAAAAGCGCCATAACACTCTCAATGGCATCGAGCTGGTATTGGTGGTGATGGTTAAATTTAAACTTCATTGTTTTTATCCAATTGGTATTGCCTAGTGCGTTTTTTTGTCAATAACTATATTTCACTGGGTTCGATGCCCCTCGTTTTCTGTATTTGGCAGGTACTTGTTTGTTAAAATACAGGTTTTTGATGCTTGGTTCAGCTTCTTTGCCCTCAAAAGCAATGCGCATGCTTTTGTCGCCGTCTCGGTGGTATTCATACCATCGTTGGGGCACAAATACCCCCACAACCAAGCCCTTGTAATTGGCAAGTACTACTTCAGCTTTTTCTGCCCTTGCTTGCGACATTCGCCAAGCCTTGCGCGTGGCTTCATAAATACTTACTTCTTCGTTGGCGCTTACGTTGATATTAATAAAAATGAGTTTATGCTTCACTTCTACCTCTTGCACCGAATATCTTTGCTCAATCTCGGAGGCGTGCATAGGACCAAAGTCGTTGCTACCTGTGCCGCCCATAATGTTGGTGAGTCCTGGAATGGCATCAATCAAACAAGCTTCTACCTCACACGCAGTTGAATCATCCATCCCGTGGCGATGGATGACGTGAATTACCTTCAAACCTACATTTCTTATTGCCCTTATGCGCGACAGCTTCAGGTCTGGCTTTTTGTTTTCATCGTCATCGTCTTTTTGGTCATCTTCTGCCTCAATAGCTTGCGCAGCTTTAGCATGGTCAAACACCCTATTGTCTTTGCCCTTGCCCACATAAAAAGTCTCCCCGTTTCGAGGATCAATCAAACGGTACACATAATAATTGAGCTTGTCAATTACTTCTGGCGAGAATTTGTTCATCATATTGTTTGTGTTTTACAGTCAATGGTGGCTGACGCATTTTGTAAAGTTGCCAACAAGTAACCAACCAAAGGGAGCACTGCACCAGTATTGGTCTACCAACTCCCAACTACCCACTTGTTGCTTGTAGCTAATAGCTTGAGGCTGCAAAAGCTCCCAACTCCCAACTATTGACTCCCAACTATCACCTAAATCGTCTCAATCAAACCCGCGTCGCTAAACTGCAGCTTTATTTGGTCGCTAATAGCTTCGCCTCGACAAATAAAAGTATGCCCCACTACTTGCCTCAGCTGTTGGGCAGTGTTGGGGTGCATTTGGTCATCGAGGCACACCAACACCCCCTTGCCACTGGCGGGGTCGGTCACTTGCCACACTGTGTTTTTGTCAAATTGGGCGGCGTGTATCGTGGGCAGGTCTAAAGTAAAACCCTTTTGCAAAAGTATTTCGGCAATGATGTTTTCTTTGCTAAAACCCGCTTCGAGGCGAGTGTTGGCGGCTTCTTCAAATGCGATACCCAGTTGGGGTACATCAGGCGTGCCTTGGGGAGCTTGCCATTCTTTAAAGTTAGATTGGGCAAGTTGAAAAGCCTTGAAGCCCAAGTCGGTTTGGGCAATGTGGGCTATTTTTTGGCGGCAATCTTCTATGGCAGTGCTTTGCTGAGCTATTTTTTCTTCTAGCTTTTGCAAGGCTTTGGGTTTGGTAGGGGAGGAGTTGCCGTTGTCAAACAAAGTCAAGTCTATATTTTGCTCAGCCACTAATTGGTCTTTCTCATTTTTGAGCATTTGCAAGTCGTCTTCTAGCTGCATCACCTCTGCCTCTAGGCTGTTTTGTTCGGCTTGTATCTTTTCTATCACCTTGCGAATGCGGTCTTTGCTGATTTGGGCAATGTGTTCGTAACCCGCCTTGCGTGCTTCACTCTTGGGTGGCGTTTCTTCTTCTAGTTGTACCAAGATAAATTTGCGGTTGCCGCCATCTTCTTTGTTCAACTCCATCACGGCTTGGGCAGTGGTGGCAGAACCTGCGAAGAAGTCGAGGATGATGTCCTGAGATGTAGTAGCTTGTTTAATTAAAGTTTGAATTAATTTTACTGGCTTGGGGAAGTTAAATATTTTCCCCCCCATAACTTCTGCGATATCTCTTGTGCCATTTGTCGTAAATCCCACATTACCTGATTCAAGCCAAGTTGAAAACCCTGTCACAGTCTGATTTAAGTTGCTTAGGAATTTCTTTTCTCTAGGTCTACCTGTCACCTTTTTTGGAAAAAGAATCCGTCCCTCCTCAATCATTTTTAAAACATTCTCCTTGGACTTAGACCACCCCCTGTTAGGGTTAGGGGGATAAGATAAGTTCGTTTTGGGATCTGCAATATCATAGTGTAAATTAGGGCGCTGATCTTTAGTTGCTAAACCAGATAAATCTATACTTGCCCAAGGACCTCTTGGATCATTGTCAGGGTTTTTATACTTAGAAAGATCTATTGATTTACCCAGAAATTTTGTGTTTTCAGATTTTGAGTATAAAAGTAAATATTCATGATCAGATGATACATTACTTTGGTTTCTATTATCTGCATTTTGTCGTCTTTTCCAAAGTAGTATGCCCATAAAATTCTCCTCCCCAAAAATTTCATTCATCAAAGCCCTTAAATTATGTACCTCATGATCGTCGATAGAAACGAAAATAACGCCGTCATCTTTGAGCAAAGATTTCGCAATTTTGAGGCGTGGGTACATAAAGTTGAGCCAAGTAGCGTGAAACCTCCCCGAATCTTTTTTGTTGGAATGCAGGTTTTTACCCGCCTTGTCTATGTAGTGGCTTAGGTTGTCTCTAAAATCATCCTCATACACAAAATCGTTTCCTGTGTTGTAGGGCGGGTCAATGTAAATCATCTTTATTTTACCCAAATAAGACTTTTGCAGGGTTTTGAGCACCTCAAGGTTGTCGCCTTGTATAAACAAGTTTTGGCTGCTTGCTTCGTTTACTCCTTCGCCCACCAAAGGACGGAGCGTGCCCTTGGTGCGTGCCATCGCCAGTTTGCGGGCTTGGCTTTTGCCTGTCCAGTTGAGCCCCCAAGGTTCTGCTTTTTCTTCGTCGTCTAGAGTTTGGTCGCCCAAGAGTTCGCGCAAAAGCTCAAAATCAATTTTGCCATCTTTTATCACTTCAGGCGCTAGTTGTTTGAGCCCCTCTATCAAGGGTTGGTTGCCCAAACCGTGCGCCTCCAATGGCATCTCGCTGATTCCCATATTTGAATGTATATCTGTCTAAATCTGAGTAACGTGTGTGTAAACAATCCTTGCTTCGGATTTAATCGGTAAGTTGATAAAATGCGTGGAGATTTGAAAGTTTTGGGTGAGGAAAGTTAATAGTTGGGAGCTTTTACAGCTTCAAGCTATTAGCCTTTAGCCATTAGCTTGAGGCTGCTTTACAAGCAACTAGTCAAGCGTATAGTACCTTGATTTTTAATTGTTTATAAAGTCGGGAGTGGAGTTGACGCGATTTAGTCCACCGTCAATGGGCAACAGGCGAGGGTGGTTGATACGTGTGGTTGAGCTATTGCTTACCAAGCCCCTTTTTTTATGTTTGCTATGTGTGCATGGCTTCTACTAGGAGCCACAACTGGTATTTAATAATTATAAAGTGATTTTTCTATTAAAAAGTTGTCAATCATTAAACACACTTGTGTAATGATTGATTAGAATATCGGTGAGCCGTTACTTCCCTGAATCAAGTTCGGTTCACAACTCCGAGCTTGCTCTCGGAGGATCATGGATTTTCTACAGGTAAAAAAGTAACCAAAAAACCTCCGAATCAAGTTCGGCTCGCAGCTCCGAGCTTGCTCTCGGAGAGTTCAAGCACCGCAGCTGTAGTTTGTTTTGCCTAAATCTGCTCCACTACGCCGAAACTGCTCAAACTCGCTTCGCTCAAACAGTGATCAGTTTTTACGGCTTCGTTTCACAGATTCCCCGAATACAAGTTCGGGATTTTCAACTTAACGGCAACAAACTAAGGCTGAGTCCAGCTGACGCAACCACTATTACTCGATTATTAAAAAACAAATACCTGTCCTACAAGAAGCTATTAAGGAAAGTCTGAAAAAAACATTTGCCGCAATCCTTACTATTACTGCATTTTTATTTCCTCTCTAATATCTATATAAATAGGCGCATTTTGAGGCTTTTGCAAGGTTAATTTATGAGTTTTATTTGATGGTTGCTGCCATAACGTTTACTTTTGACTTGTTACACAAATTATTGAATGTTCTACTAAATCCTTAAAACCAATGACTTCTCCCCCTATTTCAGATACCCATGACGTAGCAGAAAAAGACTATCATGCAGTTCGTTATTTTCAGTTTGGTAACAAGCCCGATGCAAGCTACATTCTTACTTCTGACCCCTTAAGTTATCTCAAAGCTTGGTTTGACAATCGTATTAGTCAAGAAACAGAAGAGAGTAAAAAACAACCACTAAAAAAAGCCAAGTACTTTGTAAACCTTTCCCAAGAGTTTTATACGGCTTTTCTTGCAGTAAAAATGCCCTCAAAAGGAGTACTTCTTTACTATTCATTTCTCAATTTAGTAAAAGCCTACCTGTCTGCCAATGGTAGAGAAATGGAAACTACAGAACAGGAACATCATGGTTTATCTTTGAATAGCAATGGTAATGGTCTTAAGCTGGCAAAATCAAGTGGGCAAGGCAAGGGTACACTCATATTCCAAACATTTGCAGAATTGCTGGAACAGCCAGTGCATTCGTCGGCAGGAGATATTCTTATTGATGATATTCTTCAGTCATTGATTGAGATTCATGGTTTAGGAGCTTCTCTTGATAGTTGGCAGGGCAAACCCAAATATTTACCCATTGACTTGCATATTATGTGTAAAAACAGAAAACAACTTTACTATGAATTATCTTATGATAAAAAACAGGACAAGCGTTTAGATACTACAAAACTCAAATCTGTTTCCGAAATCATCAAGGATGAAGTATTAAGTAGTCAAAATAACAAGTCTTATTACAAATCAATCAAGTTCTTCGATTATAACAATGATGATCAAGGTTGGAAAGATGCTTATCAAAACATAGTAAAAGAAGTTAACAATCTTAATATCACTACTTTGCTCACCCGTGGCGGTTATCGCTATTACCTCTACTTAGGCACGCCAAGGCTTCATAGGTTATGTAATACTCTAGCATTTGCTTTCTATATTGGTAGTGTTGCCCGTTACCGCCCAACCCTCAACGAAACAATGTTGAGAGGTAAACACAGAGCCATCATAGAAGAAGCTGTCAATGCTTGCCCCAAACAGTTTTTTTATCATTTGGCAGGTCATATCACCCAAGAAGTTTATGTAGTACCTATGACAAAACTAGATTAAATAGATGAATCCAGCGTTTCAGCACCATAAAGAACCTTTGTTGATAAAGGATACTCTCCGTATAATGCAAAAGTTAGGCATTAAAGCAAGACCTAATTATCAAAAAGATAGCAAAATTGTATACGAGGGACTCGCAAGTTATGAGGGTTTAGCAGGTTTTGAAGTTTTCTATTTTAATGTTCAGGAACAGAGTAAACCTGAACTCATGTTTTACATTGATCCAAGAATTATTTTCAGGCCTGAGCTAGAAAAAGAACTAAAGGTATTTGAGGATACACCCAAAAATGTAAAAGCACGAAGTGTTTTAGTACACGAATATACCCACCTTTTGCAATGGGGAACTTATGAAGAGCTTCATCTAAAGTATGGCTATATAAGCCATGACGAAGATTTTGAAATGTATGTATCTCAAAGAATAGAATTTGAAGCCTGGACAACTCAAGCTTGGTATTATTTAGAGCATATGGCTCTACAAGAATTAAATGATATTTTAGAACTCGGTTTAGCCGAACAAGAAACGAGAAAACAGCTAATCAATCGTTTTTGTGTCTTGGATGGGAGTAAGCCTATATTTAAGCTAGTTTAATGAATTGCTTGATAACAGACACTACCTTGAGGTATCTTTGAAACGGTTCACAAGGTTTGCAATATGCCAACTAATTTGCGTATGGCAAACTTTACTTTATTGGGGAGTTTTTGCTGGCGAAAACATATTTTGCTTATGGAGGAAAGTTTCTGGTTTTAGGAGTAGGTTTTATATCAACATGTTCGCCATAATTAATGGCAACAATTATTGGTAAAAAAAAAGGGCTTGTTATTTTGAATTTGGAGAAACAAAATAAACACAATCCCTTATGTTAGAACTAACATTTTTGGAGGGTTTACAAC
>NZ_CANLRP010000193.1 GCF_947493425.1 uncultured Microscilla sp.
CAACTCCCGACTAATTAAAACCCAATTCCCAGACGCTCCTGACTACCGTCTACCAACTCCCGACTAATTAAAACCCAGTTCCCAGACGCTCCTGACTACCGTCTACCAACTCCCGACTAATTAAAACCCAATTCCCAGACGCTCCTGACTACCGTCTACCAACTCCCGACTAATTAAAAATACCACATCTCCTTCAATAAATCATATTCAGAATAAAATTTGGCAATTGATTACCTCCTTTCTTCAATAAGAGAACCAACCTACACAATATTTTGTTAGTCTTTGTATCAATCAGGTTTTATTGCCTTGATCAGCATTTTAATGTATAACCATTTTTTTACTATGAACACGCTACTATTACCATTATGACAGACAACTCATTGACCATGCCAGGCACCGCCAGGTTTGCCACTTTTAATCCTCAAAAATTTATTGGGGCCTTACTCGTTTTTTTCGGTGCCATCACTCACTCAAGTAAAGCAATTTTTATCAAACTTGCCTACCAATACCCTATAGACCCAGTGTCACTGGTAGCACTGCGCATGCTTTTTGCCTTGCCGTTTTTTCTGGCCATTGGCTACTTTTCTGGTCGCTCTAAAAAAGCTGCCAAACTAACACCCAGCGATTGGGTGGCAGTGGCTTTTTTGGGTTTTGTAAGCTACTATTTTGCTGCCTTGCTCGATTTTATGGGGCTACAATACATTACTGCCAGCCTCGAACGTCTTATATTATTTGTATACCCTACCCTGGTAGTCATTATATCGGCCACAGTATACCGCAAGAAGGTAACCCGTTCCCAGCTCATTGCTTTAGGCTTTACTTATGTAGGCATTGCGGTGGTTTTTGCGGGTAACCTTGACATGACCCAACAAAAAAACTTTATGCTGGGGGTATTGCTTATTTTTGGCTGTGCCTTGTTTTATGCTATCTATATGATTGGCAGCGAAAAACTGATACCCAAAGTGGGGGCTACTCGTTTTACAGCTTATGCCATGACATTTGCTGCATTGGGTGTGGTGAGCCATTACTTTATCAGCAATTCGGGCAGTTTGTTGCAGTTTCCTCGCCAAGTGTATGAATTAAGCATAGGGATGGCGATTATTTCTACCGTTATTCCTGCCTTTTTGATCTCGGCGGGCATCAAACGAATTGGCGCAAGCGATGCCTCTATAGTGGCAAGCGTAGGTCCTATAGCAACCATTATTATGGCGTATATGTTCTTAAACGAAACCTTGTCTGTTACCCAGTTACTGGGCACAGCACTGGTACTTGGAGGAGTATTACTTATTTCGCTTAAAAAAGGGAAAAGAAAAGATTAAATAATTTGAAATAGTCCACGGTGTTCAGCCCAATGCTGGAGTAGCACCGATATACATCGGTATCTAAGGACTCGCAAGCTCGAGTCCTTAACAAAGCTTTTAGCTGAACGCGTGGAGTATGGCTATTCACACTTAATTTTTAGCAAAACACTTTTATATATCGCTAATTATAGATATGTTTACGTATGGATTTAAAGTTAGCTACAGAAATAGGTAAATGTTTGTCAAACCAAACCAGGGTAAAAATTATGGAATGGTTGAAAGAACCTGCGCTTAACTTTTATCCTGATGAACCCCTCAAACACGCTCAAGACGGGGTTTGTGTTACTTATATTCAAGAAAAAGCCAAGCTTTCTCAGTCCACAATTTCAACGTATTTGACCAACATGGAAAAGTGTGGTCTGTTGATTATGACCAGGCATGGAAAATGGTCATACTTCAAAAGAAACGAAGACACCATTGCTAACTACTGTAAGTTTATAAGTAATCCATAATTTTTTTTCATCAATACATCTATATAACTAGATATATCAATATGACTGAATTAAAAATAATCAATCCAATGGCTCATTTTGCTAAAGTAAAAGATTTGCTGATGCAGCTCAATCCAAATAAGCAAGCAACATACATAGAAGAAACTCTCAAAAAGATGGTAATGCTCGATAATTATACTTGTTTTGGTTTGTACCAGGCAGGCGAGCTATTGGGTATATCCAGCGGTTGGACTACCGTGAGGATTTATTGTGGTAAGCATTTAGAGCTTGACAATGTAATCGTTGACAACAGGCTGCAGTCCAAAGGATTGGGTAAGCAGTTTTTTAGTAAGATTGAGGACTGGGCATTACAAAATGGTTATGACGCGGTAGGCTTAACAACGTATTTGTCTAATGCCCGCTCGCATAAGTTTTATTTTAACCAAGGCTACAATATTTTAGGTTTTCACTTTCAAAAAACCAACTAATCTACGCTCAAAATTGCCTTCTAAGAAAGAAATGGCTGGGCAAAAGAAGGAAGTCGTTTCCCCTTTTAACCAATGGCTCATTTTAGGGGGCAATCCTATTTTTTAATTGCTCCCTTAAAAGCTTAGTTTAACCCCCAGCACCAATACATCATCTATCTGCGGGAAATCTTGCTGCCACTGGCTAAAAGTCCTGCCTAAGGTTTCTTTTTGGGCATGCATAGGTAACTCATGTATTTGGTATAACAGGTCCCAAAAACGTTGTCGTAAAAACTTCTTCCCTTTTGGGCCACCAAACTGGTCTTGGTAACCATCTGAAAACATATAAAAAGTAGTGGGTTGCGAGATATCAATGATCTGTTTGCCATACTTAGGATTGCTTGCGATTTGGCTTCTGCCAATGGGGTAAGTATTGCCTCTAACCACCGTCATTTCACCATTTTGCATGTACAATAAAGGATGATTTGCCCCAGCAAACTCCATTATTTGACGAGCTTCATCTACTACTACCAGCCCAATGTCCATCCCGTCATCGTTTTGAGTAGATTCTTGCTTAAGGGCCATTTTTACCCCTCGATGCAATTGATTGAGAATACTATCAGCACTGACTACTTGGTTCGCTTTGACAATATTATTGAGCAAGTCATTGCCAATCAAACTCATAAAAGCACCCGGAACCCCGTGCCCGGTGCAATCTACCACCGCCATAATATGTTTGATGCTTTCGTTGGTTGTCACAGAGGTAAACCAGTAAAAGTCTCCCGATACAATCTCGCGAGGTCGCCAAAAGATAAAGTGCTGGGGGAAAGCCTTGCGGATGTTGGTGCTAAGGGGCAGCATAGCCTTCTGAATACGATATGCATAGGCAATGCTCGCTGTAATGTCGTTGTTTTGACGCTTTATCTCTTCAAAAGCATCTTTTAACTCATAGGTTTTCAGTTCCAGGGCTTCATTTTGGGCAGTAATTTCCTCATTTTTTTGATTTACCTCTTGGTTCAGCTCTATCAGGTCATCACGTTGGGCTTCTATCTCTCGTTTTTGTTCCCTTACTTCTTCGGTTCTTCTGTCAACCATGCGTACCAATTGATCATTGCGTTTACGCAGTCGTTTGGTATTGCTTCGGGCTATCAACACAACCAATCCTATAGACAATACTACATAAAGTGTGTAAGCTAGTTTGGTACGGTACCAGGGAGGCAGTATAATAAAATGATAACTGGCTTCTTTACCTATTACATCATATATATTGCGGGCCCTTACCCTGAAGGTGTACTGTCCCTCTGGCAAATAATTATACTCTTTATAATTATTTTTGCTCCACTGGCTCCATTCCTGGTCAAAGCCCTCTAAGAAAGACTGAAACTTTATTTTATCGCTTTCCTGGAAAAAAGTAGCCGCATACTCAAACCTCAGGGCATTAAAAGCATGATCAATGCTTCGCACCTTGGCTGGCAACCTAATGTCTCCACCCCCGTACAACAGAGAATCTTCGGGTACAGTGAGCTTGACATTACACAAAAGAGTATTGAATTTTTGATAGTAATTTTTGGGTAGGGTAGCGTCATAGTGTGCCAAGCCATCTTTAATCAAAAAGAAAATTTCGTGCTCCCTCACTGGTTCTATCACAGGGCCTAGTGCATCTATAATCAAGGGAGACAAAGGGGCAAAAGGGTGCTTGATTACCTTAAATCCCTTCCTTTGCTTCTTCATGACCAGACATTCGAGAGGGGCGTTTTTAAGCATATTATTGCTCACCAACATATATACGTTTCCTTGAGTATCTTCTTTGATAAAATATACCTGTTTGGAACCACCCTCAATATAGTCGTTCCAAGCCTCGTAAGGCTCAAACTTGTCATTTTTATACTTATAAACCCCTTTTTTTGTAACCACGAGCATCTCACCGTGTATTTTAAACACTCGGTTACTACTGGCAGATGGCAAGCCGTTTGCAACACCGTAAGTCTTTACTTTTTTTACCCCTGTCAGGTCATCATTCAATGTAAGGCGATGCACCCCGTCGCTATAAGCATTACTTACCCATATATCCCCTTTTTTATCTTGTATTACCCAACGGCAATCTTGTTGAAACCCCTCAATAAAATGCTTGAACTCCAGCGTTTTGGCATCTAACAAAGCCAACCCTGTGTTGCTGGTACCTGCCAAAAGATGCGTACTGTCTGCCAAAGCAATTACTTGCCAATAGTTAGCCTTGGGCACACCCAACTTCCGCTTTACCTTGTGTTTATCTATCAACCATATATATCCATTACTGGAGGCAACCACTCCTTGAGGAATTTTTATAAAGCTCCATACTTGATCTTGGGTAGGTGGTAGCAAAGAAAAACTCAAGGTTGGTTTCCAAGGGGCACAATAAACACCTTGGGATGAACCCAAATAAAGATGCTCGTCATAAAAAGCGCTGTTATATATCACCCCATTGATGCCATGATTTTGATAAAAATAACTGATAGGCGAGGCTATCTCAATCCGGCTAATGCCGTTTTCCAGTCCTGTCCACAAACTGTGTTCTCTGTCGAGATACAAGCTAAGCACTATATTTGCCTGCAAGCCTTTGCGCTTATTTATGTGCTGCAATACTTTGCCTTGTTTATCTAAAATAACGACCCCTGACAATAACGTACCAATGGCAAAATAATCGGTGCCTATACGTACCCCACAGTAAGTGGTGTTATTTTTCGTCTTATTCAACTCTTCTGAATCAGTTAACCAAGGTTCAAATGTTTTACCATTGTAAATAAAAACACCTTGAGTACGGGTCACAAACAACAGACGGTCATCATCGTAAGGCAGTACCACATACACACGATTATTGGCAAACCGTTCTCCTCCCTCAATCAACTGCATCTGCTTATTTTTCAATACAAGCATACCCACTCCGGGTTCGTTTACCAACATTTGGCGATTGACATAAAAGCTTCGGTGAAAATTTTTCTTGGTGGGAAAATATACTTCTATTTTTTTTTGCTTATTGAACACATATATTTTGTGGGTAGTCTGAAAAACCACCCCCAGGTGCGTATTAAACACTTTCCATACATCATTGAAAGACCGATGTTCAAGGGGTATTTTATCCAACAAAGAAACGTAACAGGTACGCCCTGACGAATCAGCCCCAATGTAACCAAGCTCGCCCTGTCCACCTACATAAATGCGCCCCTTTTCGTCTATTGTCATAGTTCTCACTATCGAGTGGTTGGGCAACTTTAGTAAACTCCAGTGAAAACCATCGTATTCAATAATGCCCGTATTATTGCCTATATACATTACCCCTCTGGCATCTTGTTGCATTGTCCATACCTGCCCATCTGTTTGGTATCCATCTGGCGCATAGTTGAACACCAAAGGGTCCCCCTTCGTTTTTATTTTTACCTGTCCAATTGCATTCGTATGTACTATCCAAAGGAACGGCAACCATAAAAGCCATTTTTTCATCTGTTTGCCTATTTGTCAAAAGGGTGTTCGTATATTGCATTTTGCAAACCATCAATATAATGATATGCCGATAAACGATCAAATAAATAACTAAGTAAGTCTCTGATGTTACGTAGTAATTTCCAAGTCTGCTTATTTATATTGTTTGATAGCTTTATGGTTGCGCGATGCGTAGCCCAAACATTTAGCAATAAAGTCATATAACCATCAAAATAAGTAGGTCTGCGTAACTTCAGTAAGTAAGTCCCAGGATGTTTTCATAACAATTGGCTTTTGCTACCAGCACCTGGAGAGCCAAGTAAGCATTGCTTAGCAAAACTACAAAACTCAACCAACACATAAAATACCATCCTCCTGAACACTTTATTTTTTCTGTTTTTAACTTAGGAATGGTGAGAAATTAAATTACCATTCTTGAGGTAGAGGTTTTGTTTTGAGACGAGGCTATTTTTTGCGCCCATAGCAGCGCTACGGGCAATAAAAATAACGAAGTATCAAGGCGAAAAATCACCCCTCAGAGTGTAAATTTATTTTTGAACAATTCCTTAATGAAGTAACCAACATGCTTTTTAAACATAGGTTGAACTTCGCCAAATCAACTAAACCAGACTATTTTCATATATTTTTTCTAAATCCGATCATTTACACTATTTTGGTGGCTGTTTAAAAAAACAAACAGTCTCCCATAGATTTATGAAGCAGTTAGAAGCTCTATTAAAACAATTTAGCGGCATTGTTACCACTCCCCTCCCTTTTATTTTGATTGGTGGCGGTTTACTCCTATTGTTATACTCCCGTTTTATGCCTTTCAAGTACTTTCGTCACGCCTACAACATATTGCGGGGCAAATATGACGACGTGAACGATCCTGGAGACATTAACCACTACGAAGCCCTTGCCAGTGCCTTAGCGGCTACTGTAGGAGTAGGTAATATTGGAGGGGTAGCCGTAGCAATTGTTACAGGAGGACCAGGTGCTGTATTTTGGATGTGGCTCAGTGCTTTTGTAGGCATTGCCACCAAGTTTTTTACTTGTACGCTTGCCATTATGTACCGGGGCAAAGACTCGGTAGGACATGTACAGGGAGGGCCTATGTATGCCATTACCGAGGGAATGGGTAAACACTGGAAACCCTTGGCGACTTTTTTTTGTATCACGGGAATATTTGGTGCTATGCCTTTGTTTCAGGCAAACCAGCTCACCGAAGTAATCAGAAACGTAGTGCTTGCTCCCAGTGGTTTGGTAGGCAAAGATCCTTTGTTGGCCAACGTGCTTATTGGACTAGTGATTGTAACCTTGGTATCTACAGTTATCTTCGGTGGTATCCAGCGCATTGGCAAGGTAGCCTCTAAGATGGTTCCGTTAATGGTAGCGATGTACATTGCCTCAGTACTTTTTATACTGATTACCCATGTCCAAGATGTGGTGCCTAGCCTGGTGCTCATTGTAACTGATGCTTTTACCGGAGAAGCCATGTTGGGAGGCGCCTTAGGTGCTTTGATTGTAACTGGCGTACGCCGGGCGGCTTTCTCTAACGAAGCAGGCATAGGTACTGCCCCCATGATGCACGGAGCTGCCAAAACCAAAGAACCAGTACGCGAAGGTTTAGTGGCTATGTTAGGCCCTGTGATAGATACCTTGGTGGTGTGTACAATGACTGCCCTGGCAATTATTGTAACGGGAGTATGGCAACCACAAATAGACCAGGGTAAAAACGTGATTGTAACGCTGGATGCTAAGAAAGTACACCTCAAAGATAACAGCAAGGCCATCCAGATAGAAGTAATGGCAAGGGTAAACCCGCTCAAAGATGCCAAACCTGTGACTGTGTCGAACAATTCTAAAGACTTACCTGTACAGGTAAATGCTACCTTAAAAATAGAGAAAAAGAAGACCCTCAACCATATTGACCTGTCTGCCCAGCTGCTCAATAACCCTGAAAGTTTACCCATAAAAATGGTTACTTACAATAAACCAGACTACATACCGCTGGTGGTGTCGCAAAAAACAGATGCAGTAGGCAAAGCTATTCCCAACCAATATATTATCAAAGAAAACCACGATTTGGGCGTTACCATCACCACTCGTGCATTTAGCAAGGCAATGCCTGGTTTTGGCGCAGGTTTATTGTTGATATGTATTTTGGTATTTGCCTTGAGTACCCTTTTCTCTTACTCTTATTATGGAGTAAAATGTACCTCGTTTTTGTTGGGAGCCAAGCGCCAAAACTGGTACAATTATCTTTATATAGGGTCTATCATGTATGGTGCTATAGCCTCTGCCGATGCCGCCGTAAATCTGATTGACGCCATGTACGCATTAATGGCGATTCCTACGATGTTTTCTACCATCTGGCTTGCGCCAAAAGTAAGAGACGCCTACAAGGACTACTTTAGACGAATGAAAGAAGAGTAAATGTAGTTGATGTGCCAAGGATAAAATAATAAACCAAGCCCTCAATTGAACCACATCAATTGGGGGCTTGGTTGGTTAACTTTGTCTCGTTACTTGCTTTTTTGCTTTTCAAACTTGGTTTTATAGAATGTAGGCGAATATGCCCAGGCTAATTTTCCTGTGGTGAGGTCAAGCCCCACTGCCATTTTTACATTGCGATACTTTCTTTTCTCTTTCACCCTTATGTATAGACTACTCATCCCAAGGGTATTTTTATATTGGGCAAAATATACATTTGGCTTGTGCGAATCCATCAAATGAACTACCAAAGGGTTATCTGTTTCTTCGCGCCCCTTATCCCAAAGTACATTACCAGCTTTGTCTACACAAGCCAACCGATGTTTTCCGTTTACACCTACTTCTGTTTTATAACGCAGCACCGCAAGGTCATCACTTCCGTACACCAATTTAGGCTTTAAAAAATAACTGGCTTTGTCTAAAGGAGTCACAACTTTGACCCTTCCACTTTTTAGTTTTTTCTGTAAATAAACAGGCCAGATACTATTCAGACGTTTTTGACGATACCCATTTATATGCTCTTGTACTTCCAACAATACCACTTTAGACTCGTTGTTGTTGCCTTGTTTATACACCTTCCACCATCTTTTTACCCTATCAAACTTGGTTCGGTTTAAGTCATTATACTGTTTCTGATTCAACACCTTTTTACTTTCAAGGTTCAGCCAATACCTCAGCCCCTGTTTGGTGGTTACTTCCAGCCAACCAGTACGCTGTAACTTAACTTTGCTTACTCCTCCATTAAACTGTTTAAAACTCTGGGCAAGCATTGCTTTGTTATTGGTGACTTTGCCAGTACGTAAATGACGGGCTACAAAAATCCCTTTAATACCGTCAATATAGTAAAAACTATCTCCCAGTTGTCGGCAGTTACGCCACAACTGATTTCCTCTCACTCCTTTGCGTGGAGGAATGGCTACTTCTCTTAATACTTTTTTGGTGGTGGCATCGGCTATAGTCAATTTTATATCTCGATAATAAGGCTGCTTTCGGTGTTTTTCACTGGTTATTTGCCATATTACCAATCCATCCTTGGTGGCTCCTACCCTATACTGTTGAATTTTGACAGGTGGGTTAAGCACGTTTTTCATTCCCACAAAAACACCAATCGCCATCACTATAAACACCATTACTGGCACCAGGTAAGTACGTAAAGAAGTTGTTTTTTTATGATGAGCATTACGGGAATTGTTTTGGGAGCCTACGCTATTCTTCTTGGTGGGTTTGTGCTTAAGCGTGCTTATTACTTTATAAGCCGCCTTGTAACCAGGTGCCACCTCTATACACTGGTTGGCGTACTGTAAGGCTTTTTCTTTGTCCGCTTTTTTGCCGTGGTTTTTCCATTTTTCCAGGTAGGCTTTTGCCAAACCATACAAACCTTTGGGGTGGCTGGGAGAAAGTAAAAGTAACTGTTCAAACTCGCCAATGGCTTCGGCATAATTACCAAAGTTCAAATGGGTAGTACCGCGTGTCAGGTAATCTTCACGCGCCTGAGCAATTTCCTCAATGTCGAGTCCCAAATCCTGTACAATTTCATTTAGGTCTGTTTCACTTAATTGATTTTCTTTTTTTGAATTCAGCACTTCCTGTGCTTTTAGCAGGTACTTCTGTAAATCTTCTTCAGAATAAGCCATGAGTAACGATCAAGGTATGGTTAAATATTAAGCAACTAAGCATACACATACGCTTTAAGAAAAGAGTTTTAGTAAGTTCACTATGAGTTACTTAACTGTACTTGTAGCACCAGTAGACATCCATGTTTGACGACTTGAGCTAACTTAGCTGACAAACATACATATTAGTGGATTGAAAGGCAAACCTAAGCACCAAGCCTTACCCCAATCACCAAAATATCGTCTATTTGTCGTTCGTGTTGCATCCAGTCAGCCAATACCTCTTCCAGTGCTTGCTTTTGTTTAGCTATGGGGCGTTGGTGAATATTAAGCAGCAACTCCCGAAACCGGGTAATCATAAATTGACGAGAGTTTTCACCTCCGAACTGGTCTTGATAACCATCTGAAAACAAATAAAAAGTGGTGGGATGTTCCAGGTTGATCAAGTGCCGGGTAAAATGTTTTTTACGCTTTAGTTTGATCCCCCCTATAGGCATATTATCACCCTTGAGATGAAACAACTCATTGTGTTGTATATAAACCAAAGGGCTGCGTGCTCCGGCAAACTCCATTGTGTAGCTTTGTTTATGAATCGCCACCAACCCCATTTCCATGCCATCGGTGTTGTGCGTATCTTTTTGTTTAAGCGCCTTTCTTATATTTACATTCATTGCGTCTAACACCTGGTCTACTTGAGTAATATGATAATCGCTGATGATTTTATGCAACAGTTCATTGCCAATCATGCTCATAAACGCCCCTGGCACCCCGTGTCCGGTACAGTCTATAGCTGCAATAAAAATTTTGTCTTCAGTTTCCTTAAACCAATAAAAATCACCGCTTACTATATCGCGGGGTTGAAACAGTATAAAAGATTGAGGGAGTCTTTGACGAATATTGTCTAGTGGAGGTAATATTGCTTGTTGGATACGTTGGGCGTAATTGATGCTGGCGAGTATCTCTTTGTTCTTTTTAGAAATAGCATCATGTGCTTGCTTTAGTTCTACATGTTTCAGGCGGTGAATTTCTTTTTCTCTTGCCACCTTTTCCGATGTAAACTTGGCCTCTAACATATTCAGGTTACTACTGGTTTCTCCTCCGGCTATTTCTGAATGTATTTGGTAAAAAAGTTCGATATGATAATAAGCCTCCTTGTAGTTTTGTTGTGACTTGTAAAGCTCTGCAAGTTTTTTATGACATTTATATAACTTGGCGCGGGTGTTGGTTTCAGTGGCAATCTCTAGTGCCTTTTGCAGGCAGTCCATTGCTTCATAAGGCTGATTTTGCTGTACTTTCACGTCAGAAATGGCCATTAAACAGCTCACCATTGCTGGCTTAAACTGGTATTTTTCTCTTATTTGATAGCTCTCACAAAAGGCGTCTTCTGCCTCGTCAAACTTACTTTCATCAAACAACAAGTGCCCCATTTCATAGTGTACATGGGCAATTTGCATCCACTGGTTATACAAATTGCTTATTTGCTCAGCTTTGTGCAGGTAATACCAGGTTTGGGTAGTATCATTTTTGGCACGGTATACAGTACCCAAGCCCAGCAAACACCAACTTTCGGCATCCACATTATAAGGCTCACAAGAATTGAATATTTCGAGTGCCCGTCCATAACACCTGAGAGACTTATCGTAGTTTTTGAGATCATAATTAAAAACTCCCAACGCCCAATAAACCCAACCTTGAGGTTTGGTCATTTTCTTTGCTTCAAGCAATTGTATGCCATCGTACACTATGCCCATTGCTCGTTCATATTTACCTTCGCTCCACCAAATCATTGCCTTCATCATCGTTACCTCGCCCCATTGGTCATAGTAAGCAATCTTATCCATCAATTGTTTGCATTCGTTTAGTTCTTTTAGCGCAAGCGAGATTTGGGACAAATGCCAATGGTGATAACCTATATTTTTGAGGCAGCGTACCTCTCCCTCCCGAAAACCTAACTCTTTAGACAATTGATACCCTTTTTGCGCCCATTTATACGAAGTATCAGGGTAAGCGTTCCGATGATAATCGCAAAATTCACAAATTGCTTCTATTTTTTCACGCTTGTCAGCAATGATACCAAAATCTGGTATGTTATCCATTAAAAGAGGTGTGTCCATAGGGTCATTGTCAGGTATAGTTTACGATTAATGAGTTGGTTTGCCACAATGTGTAACATAGACAAACCCTTCTTTTTGGGTAAGGGAAAAGAATGGCAGCAACAAAAAGTAAAACAAATTGCTCCCTTACGGTTTTGTAAGCAGGTGTTAATTGTATGTGTTTAGTCCCTCATGTGTGTTTACGGAGAAATAATACTTTTGGTGTCTTTTTGTACTACAAACTTACACGAGCACCAAACAATAAATAATTACCGAAACAAACTTATTTTTAGGGTACAAGTGAAGACGGGTGTTTTGAGTAGCAGCATAACTTAGAGGCCTCTTAAAACCAACATAGGCCTAATGACAGCAAGGGTAAGTACCAGGTCATAATTAAAACAACCCTAATTGCTATATGTAATGGGTTTGTTATGAGTAGCTTATAGCCAATTGCGCCAGCACCCACAGACTTGCTACTGCTTAATTGGTGGAAAATAAAGCCTTTTGTAAGATGACCGATTACCATTCAATAATATAAGTTGTATATTGAGCTACTTCAAATACAATTTACCCCAGGAATAGAAATAATGTTAAAAAAATTTTTTAGTAAAAAAAGTAAAACTAACCCAGTAGCTCCTCCTAACCCTTTGTTTGACCTGTTTCCGTTGAGCGAAACAAATCATCAAAGAATCGCTACGTTTGTAAAAGAAATGTTTGAGCGTATGTTTGACGAAGAAAATATACGTCAAATGACCAATTTTACGCTTGAATACCCAGTAGGGACAGGCAAAGTAGCAAAACTATTGTTTGACGATATGGGCTGGCAGCAAGAACAAAAAGAAGGAGAGTTGGTATTGGTTTGTCAACAAACCGGGGGATATTTTCACGCCACAGCCATACAAGTGCAAAACAAACTAAAACACGGGCAAACTACCCTGCCCGTATACCGTCAATGGCTTACCAAACAATACATAGATTTTGGAGGAGGGGTAGTGTTATGTGAACGTTTCAGCAATGTAAATGGAGTAGAAGGCTTTGAGTCTATTTCGAAAATACCCAAGCCTGACAGTGCTCAGGGGGTAGATTATATCTATTTTTTAAACATCCCTAATTTTAAAGACAATATACTTTATCAAATATCAATCAAAATGTTTGAACAAGGCACCAAGGGGTTGCGAGACAACCTGTTGATGCGCCCATTGATGGACATAGCCGAGATGACAAATTCCGAAGAGTTTATGAAACATTATTTTCGTGATCCTTACGACCATACCAACCGGCAAGGCTTGCCTATGAACGTGTCGGAAAAAGAAGCATTTGATCACCTCTACCCTTTTCACCCTTTATCCATCATTCGTCAAGTCATTCGCAAACGATTGATGGATAGCCTCAAGTGGGAATCATAATATACGACTCCATCCTGATAGGATTTTGGACTTGAATTGCCTTCGAAAACTTTCTACCAGCGCTGCATTCGCAGAGAAGTCAGGAGCCTTCTGTTCATACATAGTTTACTATTGTGTAATTAGGGTGATGTTATTTATTACCAAGGACTTAAGGGAGCAAACAAGAAATAAGTGACCCATTTTGTAGCTGCTTTTTTGCCCTGAGACTTTGTTACTTTTTGCAGCCGTGGCTCTGCTATGACTTTAAAAAGTGCCGCGTTTCAGAAAACAAAAGTCGCCAAAGAACCGAGGCTACAGTTCTACTGTGCCGAGCTCAGCATAGCTAATATGTGAAAGGAATTTAGTACCCAATGCACTAGTGCTCTGGGTACTAAATTCCTTTCACATATTTCGGCTTCTTTTGCCTGCTGACTTCACCTAAAAAAACTCACGTAGCTTAGGCTATGCTCGTTTTTTGGAGGTTTGACAGCCACCAAAATAAACTCGAAATAGTGTATAAACTACTTAGTTCCCAAAGCACTAGTAAAGAACCGGTA
Organism: uncultured Microscilla sp.; assembly: GCF_947493425.1. Classification (GTDB taxonomy): domain Bacteria; phylum Bacteroidota; class Bacteroidia; order Cytophagales; family Microscillaceae; genus Microscilla. Next base: position 13,854 of record NZ_CANLRP010000193.1, read on the forward strand.
TCCTATTTTTTAATTGCTCCCTAATGGTAAAACTACAAGGCAACAGATAAACCAAAACTTACCCACACGCTTTATAGTTTTACCTTTATATTTTTATGACAGGGCTTGTTCAAAGTCTGCAATCAAATCTTCGGTTGCCTCTATACCTACCGATACTCTCAACAATGAATCGCTAATGCCCAGATTTTGCCGTTGTTCTGCCGAAATTTTGGCGTGCGATGTGGTGGCTGGTTCACAAATAGTAGTTTCTATACCTCCCAGGCTCATTGCTGGTGTGGCTATTTTCAGCTTACGCAAAAACTGACGGGTTTCGTCTGCGTTGCCGTGCAACTCTACTGCCAGCATTGCCCCATAACCTTTCATTTGGCGCTTGGCTATGTCATGTTGAGGGTGGCTCTCAAGCCCAGGATAGTGTACTTTTTTTACCTGAGGGTGTTTTTCCATAAACTCCGCCAGCTTTTGGGCATTGTAAGTTTGTTGACGTACCCTTAAGGCAAGTGTTTTAAGGCTACGCTCAAGCAAATAGCAGGTCTGCGCATTGAGATTCCCCCCCAAATGAGTAGCAGTTGACTTAATTTGTGCCACTAACTCTTTAGGGCCAATAATAGCCCCACAACTCAAGTCGCTGTGCCCCCCCAAATACTTAGTACCGCTATGCATGACCAGGTCGATGCCCATAGGAATAGGGTTTTGGTTGATAGGACTGGCAAAAGTATTATCAATCATTGTAAGCACCCCGTATTGCTTTGCCAAAGCCACTATTTTTTCTATATCAGTGAGGCGTAACAAAGGGTTGGAAGGGGTTTCTATATAAATAAGTTTGGTGTTAAACTGAATGGCTTCCTCAAACATTTCTATATTAGTAGCGTCGCTAAAAGAATATTCTATTCCAAAACGAGGAAAATCAGTGGTTATAAAGCGCTGAGTCCCCCCATACAAGTCGGCTTGAAATAATACGTGGTCTTCTTTTTTGAGCAAAGCCAGCAATGTAGTACTAATGGCTGCCATTCCAGAACCAAATATGATCCCATCTTCACCCGACTCTAATGCAACCAGTTTTTTTACAACACTGTCTTGGTTAGGCGTGTTAAAATAGCGTGGGTAAGTACGAGCATCCGTATCCAGGTACTCAAACGAACTGGAAGTGTATATAGGAGAGTTAATACCAGGTTGTGCTTGGTCGCGGTATGTGCCAGCATGCACACACAAAGTATCTTTAGCGATTTCAGAAGCCATAAGATTTGTTTTTATAAGTAATAGTTTGAAATTATCGTTGGTAAGCGTCTGTTTAAAGCTTTGCCTTCAGAGTTGAAAAATGCCCCTTTTTTGTATCAGCGAGTTACTCTAAACTTGCAGACAGGTAAGTAGCTAAACAGCATAAACTTAAAAGGTAACTAATCAGTGTATGTGCCAACCTGATATTTAGCAATCCTGGATAAGGCTTCTAACACGTTTAAGCCATTTTTGATAGCAGTATCAATAACGGAACGTATTTTAGCAAAGTTTTGAGCGGCACTTTCGGTTTTGAACTGTCCGGATATTTTCTGTTTAACCTTGATATT
>NZ_CANLRP010000194.1 GCF_947493425.1 uncultured Microscilla sp.
AACAGGTTGAGTTTGGCCACTTTGCTCCCACAACTCTATCAAACCAAACATTTTCTTTTCTTTATTCATATCTTTTTAATGCAAAGGTAAGCAGGCAAATAGCAGATGTAAACATGTACTTACTGGGAGGGATACAATGTAATGCTGTAATCACAATGATCACTCTATTTACTCCTTACAGTTATTGAAATTATCTTCATAAAGTATATTGCCATCGTTACCGGTTATTTTTACCCAATCGACCATACCAGTACCTTTGAAGGTATAATACAAGCCCTTGATTTGTCCCAAAGGCTTTGCATACAGGAAGCTTCCTATTACTTGATCATCTACAAAAAAGCTAACTTTGCTATTGTATGCCTTTATTTTAATTACTCTCCAATATGATAAATCAATCCCAAACCTACCAAGGTTTTCTCTTTTTCCACTTATCTTTTTATCTACAAGATTTACATACGCATAGTGATGAGTTCCTTTGGTTACAAAGTTGGCCGCTATTTTATCTTTGTTTTGTCCATATATGCCTACAGTTGCATCAAAAGCATACAAACCTCCATTTTTCTTTCCATTTTTGATTCTAGTTTCTAGACAAAAATTATCTCCACTTACTGGAAACGAGTTTATATAAAATATGTTGGTCCAAACATACTTGCCCATAGTATCTGGTATATGCATTATACCATGACGTTGGGTCAAATCACAATACAAAAACATGTCATTTTTTTCAAATTTACTAGCATTCCGTTGCCTTGCGTAGCCCTGCCACTTTTTGGTTTCTAGAGTAAAAGCCACCGAGTCAACCAGATACCCTGATACCCATAGTTTTGCTACATAGTTGCCAGGCCTTCCATAAAACTGAGATAACCGTCCAAACCTTTCCTTCAATGTATCTTTCTTGGTAGCAACCCTAACATCATATATGTTTAAGTCATAATCAAACACTGCCAACTCCCCCTTAGGAACTTGAGTAAGGTCAAAGGTAAAAAAGACGGTCTGCCCTTCGATTCGATCTAACCTTATCTTGCCTTTGTATTTTTTCCTCCCTCCTGATTTTAGAAAAACTAGCGACAATGCTATAGTAGCAATCAACAAGCTCAGCAAAGCCAGAGCCACAGCTCTTCTACCAGAATCATTATCAAACAATTTCCAAAATTTAAGCTGAGTCTTTTTGTTGGGTTCCTTGATAGACCATTCTCTTTTTTGTAGATCATATTGCAAATAATAAGCTTGTATAATGTCCAATAATACACCTTGAAGGCGTTTACCAAACTTTGCTTTAAGTTCAACCTGCTCGTCTTCTGTTCGTTTTCCATATTGTTTAATTTGTGAGAGTTGGGTTTGCCCTATAGCAGGCTTTCCTTTTTTGATTTTTTTGGCGATCTCTTTTTGTAAGATACCTTGGCTATTAAGAAAATCTATTACTTCTCCAAGCATCAAAAACTGTTGATGTCTGCTAAGGCTGTGAATTTGCTCCTTCATAACAACTAACTGAATACCAATTATTTATATTTAGAATTTCGTGAAATTTTGTAGAATTATCGGAAAATATTGCCAAAGGTTATTTAAAAATTGATTCTTTTCACTTTCCATCCTATCATTGCAGCAACTAATTATTTTTAACAATCTCAAAACACAAAACGAAAATGTTGAAATTTAAAAAAGTGTTTGTTCTAGGCTTGCTAATTTTGGTAGCTTTTGCCTGTCAACAAAAAAAAGCAGTGATTCCTCAAAAATCATCTACACCTCATCATCCATCTGTGAATATTACGTCTTTGGTAAAATTGGTTCATGCACCTGACCTTTCGCCTCAGGAAAAGCTAACTATAGACAAAGACTATCGTTCATTGACTGCTCAGGAACTGGATACTTTCTTTGAAGAAAATTATCGTTACCTGCTTAAAAAAAGTGGTGGCACCAAAAAAGAATCTGACACCAATGTAGAGAAAAAAGTGCAAACAGCAATGGTTGCCTATCGTCGGTTGAAAGACATTTCGCTAGACATCTATCAAAAACCGTTTAACCAAATTGATGAGGCAGAATTGGGTAAAGTTTTTGAAACTTTGTCCAGTGATTTAACAAATGCCAATAGAACTACAGGGTGTTTGGCTTATGACTTTAATAGAAGAGCATATTTATCAAGCAGCATCAATAATCCATCTGCTTGTTATGCTGTAGGGCGTGCAGCCACAACCTCAGAACCTGATGATTGTAACTATATTCTATATTTTAGACTCAATCCTCAAACTTACAATTCTTTCAAAATCAAAGCTAAGACTTATTATACTCAAGCCTTGCTCTTAGCATTTAAAGCCATTATTGCTCGTCAGCCATCAGGGATGCAAGCAGCTCAGGTAATGCTAGGAGCAACTCGATGCAATATAGCCTACCCAGCAAATACAGAATACTATCTTCGTACTACAATTGAGCTGGAGAGGTAAATAGCATTTCAAACTTAATAATCCTTTTGCCAAAAACTGAGTTGGCAACGACAATTATTGTTGCCAACTCTTAACTAAACCTCAGTATCCATTTTCTAAACAAATAATAATCAATTATGGAAAATCCAAATTTTATAGAAGCAGAAAAAAGACAAATTCGCGAAAAAATCATAACCTTAAGTCATCTGCTTGAATCGAATCCAAATGCCTCAAGGAAACAAAAAGAACAGTGGACAAATGAGATTGCTAACCTTGAAGATCGACTGACTTGGAACTCCAATCCAGATAGAGATGTTTAAGTAATTTGGTGTACCCCTTGAAACGATCCAATTTTATGGAAAACCCAGATTTTGATAATATTTCAAAGCTTGGGTAAATATTTTCAATCCTAGGCAGGAAAGAATGAGGGTTTTATGAGACTGCAGCTGGATTATTTCTTTCGCTCACAAACACAGTCATTCCTCCTGACGCGCCTTTTTCTACGAACATTTGTAAAGCAGTTCCAAAATAAACAACTCGACAGGGCATTCTTATAAAATTTATGACTAAAAATCTCTTTCAACTTAATTGTTTGACCATCAATAAATAACATCATCATCGCCTTTGGTTGTGTCCTCACAATCGAATCGTTGCATCAATGTATGTCGATATTTTGACTTTTTATTCGCTTGTGGAGACACAAACGAAGGCGTTAGAGTGTATTATAAAAAGTGATAAAGTCCACTGAAGCTTGAGGAACTCAAGGCATTAATCGGACATGGAGACACTGCCACCCGATACGATTATTAATGACGCATTGTCTAGGGCTTAAAAGAGCTGGGAAGGGTATAAAAACAGTTTTAAAATTACTCAAAAAAAACAAAATCTACGGACTTGATTCGAAGAATTTACAAGCTCGATAAAGCCTGGTTTAACGCATCTGAATACGATATTTATCAGGAACCTTGACTGGTATCATAACCGAAAGCTGTTATGTTAATAATCACCCCAACATTGTCATCAAAAAGCCCCTTTTGCCTGAGTTTTCATCGTTTGCAATAACTCTTTGATTCGCTGCATTTCTTGTTTAATAATATGTGCTTCTTTAAATGCGGGCTTAAGCACTTCGTCTATAGCGGTGTTGCCCAGCTTATATTGGGCATTGTGTGCATCTTCTAGCTGTTGCCAATAAAGAGCCAACCTACTATAGGCTTTTTCCTTGCCTGGTAGGTTGTTTTTAGTTTCCAATATAGCATCAAAGTCGTGATCAAGGTGCGAACAAATTTCCTGTAAAACAGGTCGTAATGTGGTAAGTTGCTTCCCTTTGAGGTAGTTGCCCAAATTTGTGATAGATGACACAATGGAATGATTTAGGGCGACCAGGTCATAAAACAAGTCGTACTTGCCTCGCTTAGACTTGGGGTCTTGAGTATAGCGCTGGAGGTTTGCATTCAGTACACTGCTTGCTATATAGGCCGATTTTCGCTTTAAGCGATAACTTGTATCACTGGGCTTGTCTGAAAAATGAGAAAATAATATTTCTTGTAAAAAAGATTGATTGGCCTTGGCTGCATTTGTTATATTTCTCTCAAAAGATTGGCACTCCCAGAAGGGCAATACAAAATAAGCAACGCCGATAGAAATAAGCGCGCCAATGATGGTGTCTATCAACCGAAAAGCGATGATGGTATGCAGGTGAGTATCCAGCAAGGCAAATGAAAAAATAATACATAAGGTAATTGCCAGGGAGGCCAAGGTGTAGTTGCGCACCAAAAGCGAAAATGAAAACAACATGCCAAGCGCAGCCAATGCCACAAAAAACACAATTGAGGTGGATATTTGGAGTAATAATAAGGCTAAAGCTGCCCCTATTGCCGTACCCACTACGCGCTTGAGAGCCCTTTGCATAGTGATGCCATAACTTAACCGAAGGATCAGCAATGTGGTAAGCATAATCCAATACGCTTTTTCTATGTCCAACAGAGCGCCTAACAAGTAAGCCAAGACAAAGCCAAAAGCCATCCGAACGGCTTGCCTAAACACAGGCGAGTTTATATTTACATGGGGCATAAGCCGACGTAAATGGTAGGATTCTTTTTGATAAAACAAACCTTGCTGGTTTTCTGAGAGAGCAAGCTCTTTGATAGATTCAGGGGTATTTATATACGCTATAATACCCATAAGATGCCTTATTTGTAGCTTATAATGATCAAGTAAGTGGTGCATTACCAAAACACCTTCCCGCGCTTGTGGCAGGTCTACAGTTTTAAAAAAACGTTGTATAGTCTCTTCTACTTCATCAAAATCAATTTGAATTTTACTGATGTGAGAAACATTTGCGCTTCTTAGCTCTTTGGTAATCAGGAACAACTGATGATATATTTGCTCTGCTACATTGATAAAGGGGGCAAGCGTGGCTTCATTGGTAGTGGGCAGTGCCTTTATTTTAGCCAGGTTTAACGGGGTGGCTACCGCCAATTCCATAAAATCGATCAATTGTTTTAAAAGAAACATTTGTCGGTTTCTTTTGCTTGAAGGTTTGGTAATGGTACGATTCGACAATATCAATACCCCCAGGTTTCCCTGTTTTTCAATAATATTGATTTGTAAACCCAGCAGGTTTTGGTTGACCTCTTCCTTGGCATCGCTTCGTTTTGCTGCAATTATGCCCTGCTTCAGATAGCCTGCAGTAAGCTTTGCCAATTCGCCCAGCTGTTCGTTAATTTGTCGGTTTTTTGTCAGCAAATGGTATATCCATGATGCTATTGCGTAAAATATTCCACCACAAAAAATAGTCAGCGCGTATACCAACAATTCTTTGCCTTGGTGGTCTCCTACAAAACCTAAAGAAATGGCAAGGGCTCCCACAAATGCAAATATTTCTGCCCTATTTCCAAACGCCGAAAGCATGTACAAAGCAAAGGTGGTGCAGGCGATAAATATCAGCATGAACACCAGTGAAAACTGTAGCAGATTGATAACAATGATGATCAGGGCACTTAAAAGCGTACTGAGCACCATGGCCAGGCTTCGGTTGGTTGCTTTGCCTGGCATATCATTAAACGATGTCAATAAAATGCCAATGCAGTTGCCTAATATATAGTGATGATGCCCTGTAATGTAAAGCAAGCAACTGGTGGTAAGCATTAAGAAAGTCATGGCTAAAGACCGCAAAAAATCGTGGCTTCTAAAGTACCGTGATATGGAGTTGATCTTGTAAGAATTAAAATCGTTTAGAGGGTTTCGCATGGGGTTTTATCAATAGTGATTTTTGAATATGCAGGTCTTAAGGCAAAAGTTTAAAAAATTCTCATATTTGCAAATATAACGATTAATTAAAAATAAGCGTTGTCTTTACCCCTCCATAAATTTTCAAGGCATGGAAAAAATCAGGCTTTTATGTCTATCAAACTACCTCTTTAGCTGCTTCCAATGACTGAGGTCTTGTTTGAAGCTCGTAGCATCTTTGAACATGTTCATCATATTGGTTACCTGGCTTACATTCCACTTGCCAATAGGCTGGTTAAAAGCAGTGGCTCTCGAAAACATCTCTTTCATATTGGTTACTTTACTCGTATTCCAGCTTCCAATGGGCTGGTTAAAATATTTTGCCCAATAAAACATCCTGGTCATCTGGGTTACTTTACTCGTATTCCAGCTCCCAATGGGTTGGTTAAAAACTATTGTCTTCTCAAACATCTTAGACATATTCGTTGCCTTACCTGTGTTCCAGCTTCCAATGGGTTGGTTAAAAGTTCTTGCCCAATAAAACATCTTAGACATATTGGTTACTTGACGAGTGTTCCATTGATCCAGTGGTTGGTTAAAAGAGGCAGCATTATAAAACATTCCTTCCATATCGGTTACTTGGCTAGTATTCCAGCCTCCAACGGGTTGATTAAAAACTTTGGCCCAAGAAAACATCCAAGCCATCTGGGTGACTTTACCCGTGTTCCAGCTTCCAACGGGTTGATTAAAAGCCTTGGCCCAAGAAAACATCGCTTTCATCTGGGTGACTTGGCGGGTATTCCAGCCCCCAATGGGTTGGTTAAAAGAGGTTGCCTTATAAAACATCCCTTCCATATTCGTTACTTTACCCGTGTTCCAGTCTCCAATGGGTTGGTTAAAAGAGGCAGCCCGATAAAACATCCCTTCCATATTCGTTACTTTACCCGTGTTCCAGTTTCCAATGGGTTGATTAAAAACTTTGGCTCTTTCAAACATCCTTTCCATCTGGGTTACCTGGCGGGTGTTCCAGTCTCCGATAGGTTGGTTAAAAGTGGTGGCCCAGTAAAACATTTTAGACATATCGGTTACCTGACGGGTGTTCCAGCTTCCAATGGGTTGATTAAAAGCGTCAGCCCTCATAAACATGCCTGTCATATTGGTTATTTGGCTCGTGTTCCAATGCCCAACTTTTCCATTAAAGCGGGTACAATGGGCAAACATCCTTGCCAACGATTTTACCCGACTTAGGTCGGGGGCATCAGTGGCTTTACAGTCCATATTTTCGCAACCCTCAAAAGCAGATTCCATAGAAGTCCAGGCAATGTCGCCCCATTGTTCTATAGAGAGCAACTTGAATTTATCACCTTGGTAGGCAAAGCGAATGTATTGCAAGCCTCCTGTAATACTCACCTGGTATTTGCCCGCCTTGGGCAAGGTAAGCGTGGTGGTGTCTTTGCCTGTTGTCTTGCCTTGGTTTTGGGGCTGCCCCACCTCTTGCCACACGATTTGGTAGCTGCCCTTGGCAGGGATGGTGATTTGATTTGGTTGAGAAATGCCTTGGTTGTCAGTTTGCCAAATAGTAACAAACTGTGCCTGGGTCCTGACACTGGCAAGCAGCAAGGCTAATAATAGGAAGATGGCTTTTAGTAGATTTTGCACGTTGTTTATGATAAGTTTAAAAATAAAAGTATGTACTAAGACAAAATTAAATACACCTAATATACAAATATAACTATCATATTATGAGAGAGTTATCTTTATTTGCAGCTTATAGCTAATTGCACCGATATTCATCGGTATCTAAGGACTTGCTGCCACTTAATGCTTAAAAACATGGGGCAACCTCACCTGCCTTTGGGTGAAAAAGCCAAGCTTTTCTTAATCTCTATCCAACCGTTTCCAATGGCGGAGGTCTTGTTTGAAACTGGTGGCACCTTTGAACATGTTTGTCATATTGGTTGCTTGACTTACATTCCATTTATCCAGTGGTTGGTTAAAAGAGGTGGCACCAGAAAACATCCAGGCCATATCCGTTACTTGACTTACATTCCATTTATCCAGTGGTTGGTTAAAAGAGGTGGCACGAGAAAACATCCAAGCCATATTCGTTACTTGACTTACATTCCATTTATCCAGTGGTTGGTTAAAAGAGGTGGCACCAGAAAACATCCAGGCCATATCCGTTGCTTGACTTACATTCCATTTATCCAGTGGTTGGTTAAAAGAGGCGGCACCAGAAAACATCCAAGCCATATCCGTTGCTTGACTTACATTCCATTTATCCAGTGGTTGGTTAAAAGATTGTGCATCAAAAAACACCCCATTCATGTTGGTTACTTTACTGGTATTCCAGTTATTCAACGGTTGGTTAAAAGAAGTGGCACGAGAAAACATCCCGCCCATGTTGGTTACTTGGCTGGTGTTCCATTTATCCAGTGGTTGGTTAAAAGAGGTGGCACCAGAAAACATCCCGCCCATATCCGTTACTTGACTGGTATTCCATTTATCCAGTGGTTGGTTAAAAGAGGTGGCACCAGAAAACATCCCACTCATATCCGTTACCTGGCTGGTGTTCCATTGATCAAGCAATCGGTTAAAAGATTGTGCATCAAAAAACACCCCACTCATATCCGTTACTTGACTGGTATTCCATTTATCCAGTGGTTGGTTAAAAGAGGTGGCACCAGAAAACATCCCACTCATATCCGTTACTTTACTGGTATTCCATTTATCCAGTGGTTGGTTAAAAGAGGTGGCACCAGAAAACATCCCACTCATATCCGTTACCTGGCTGGTGTTCCATTGATCAAGCAATCGGTTAAAAGATTGTGCATCAAAAAACACCCCATTCATGTTGGTTACTTTACTGGTATTCCAGTTATTCAACGGTTGGTTAAAAGAGGTGGCACGAGAAAACATCAAGGCCATATTCGTTACTTGACTGGTATTCCAGTTATTCAACGGTTGGTTAAAAACTTTAGCCCCAAAAAACATCTCGCTCATGTTGGTTACTTGGCGGGTATTCCACTGATCAAGTGGTTGGTTAAAAGAGGCGGCACCAGAAAACATCCAGGACATATTCGTTACTTTACTGGTATTCCAGTTATTCAACGGTTGGTTAAAAGAGGCGGCACCAGAAAACATCCAGGACATATTCGTTACTTTACTGGTATTCCAGTGCCCAATTTTCCCGTCAAAGCGCGCACAATAGGTAAACATCCTGGCCAACGACTTTACCCGGCTTAGGTTGGGGGCATCGGTAGCTTGGCAGTTCATATTGCTACAACCCTCAAAAGCAGATTCCATCGAGTTCCAGGCAATGTCGCCCCATTGTTCTATAGAGAGCAACTTGAATTTATCACCTTGGTAGGCAAAGCGAATGTATTGCAAGCCTCCTGTAATGCTCACTTGGTATTTGCCCGCCTTGGGCAAGGTAAGCGTGGTGGTGTCTTTGCCTGTTGTCTTGCCTTGGTTTTGGGGCTGCCCCACCTCTTGCCACACGATTTGGTAGTTGCCCTTGGCAGGGATGGTGATTTGGTTAGGTTGAGAAATGCCTTGGTTGTCAGTTTTCCAAATAGTGATAAACTGTGCCTGGGCCCTGACACTGGCAAGCAGCAAGGCTAATAATAGGAAAATGGTTTTTAGTAAATTTTGCGTATTGTTCATGATAAGTTTGATAATAAAAATGATGATGGAAGCCATGAGGTAAGACATTCTTTAGTCAACCGTTTTCAATGATGTTAGGCTTTATTTGCTTGCTATTTGCCCCTGACCCATTCAAAGGGGTAATATAACAAACATATTGGTGACCTTGAAAAAACCTGGGCAAGATTCGCCTCTGGCAAAAAGCAACTATGGTAAATGATTTGAAGCTGATTATTAGTTTTATAATAATACATTATGATAAGTAATATATGATTAACCTATTTCAAACCATTAAGGAATGACACCACGACTGATTACTTGACTTAAAAATCAAGAGGGTTCCCTGCAAGGTATACCAAAAAGTGAAGCCAGGGAGGAATGAATAGGCATTGCTATACACGATGAGCGAATGATCCAAAAACTTGATGATTGGGCATTTATGCACCTTGTTACATAGTTTTTGAAACTATCCAATTTGAACAATTACAAGAGAACACGTCAATCAATTTTTATTCCCATCAATAAAATATCATCCCGCTGGCTGGTACCTTGCATATGTTGTTGTAAAAACTCCATCAGATGTTTTTTTTGTGCTTCCATGGGATGATGAGAAATATCTTCAATTATTTTTTTGAGTTTTGTAGCCCCTATTTTTTTTCTTTTACTGTCGTTCTGGTCAGCAAAACCATCTGTACTCAAGTACAAACGAGCACCAACATTTAACTTAAAATCGTGCTGGGTAAACTCACGTTTGTTTTTATATTGAACACCTATCGATATGGAGCTGCCTTTCACTTCTTCCAACAAGCCACTCTCTGGCCTTATATACCACAAAGGACGCTTGGCACCAGCAAAGGTCACTTGTGTCTGTTGTTTTTTTTGCCCTTCAAGGGTGATAAATGCCGCATCTAAGCCACTATTATTTTTGGTTTTATCTTGTTTCAAGGCATAGCGAATCATGGCATTTAACTTTTCTAAAATGATTGCTGGGCTAGTTATTTTTCGGGTTTGAACAACCTCATTTAATAATGAAAAACTCATCATACTCATAAATGCACCTGGCACCCCATGCCCAGTACAGTCTACAGCTGCAATAATTCGCAAGTTGCCCACTTGCCCAAGCCAATAAAAATCACCTGAAACTATGTCTTTAGGCTGATAAATAATGAAGTATTCATTGAGGACTGCCTGAAGACGTTCCTCAAAAGGGAGCATTGCCTGTTGGATGGTTTTTGCACTTTTGATGCTTTGGCTGATATAGTGATTTTGTTGCTTTAGAAGAGTGTTTTGTTGCTCTATGGCATCGTGCTGAGTAATGATTTCTTCCTGTTTTTGCAAAAGTGATTGGTTCTTCACCAACACCTGCTGATTGAGTTCCTGTAGTTGATGATTAATTTTTTGTTTCTGTCGACGTTGATGGTAAAAAAACAACATGGCTACCAACGACATTATAGAAGCCGCTACAGAAGCGAAAAGTTGTGTGTTTTTCTGTTTGATTTCTATTTTCTGTAGTGCTTGCTCTTTTTTTAGCAAGTCGTTTTCTTTTTCTTGGGCTTCTGTGTCATACAGGGTTTGCATTTCGATAATTTGCTTACTTTTTTTAAGGCTAAAAATGCTGTCCTTGAGCTTGGTATGTTTCTTATGCCACTCCAGAGACACTGAAAAATTGCCCTGAGCAGAGTCAACCTTTGACAACAACAAGTATAATTCCTTAAGTAGGTTTCTTTTTCGTGTTTTTTGAGCGGTTGCTTTGCTCTCATTCAAGTATATTTTGGCCTGTTGAGATTTACCCCAAGCAAGATACAATTTCCCTAAATTACGCAATGTAATCGCCACTCCTCCTTTGTTTTTAAGCTGTAGTCTTAATTCAAGCGCTTTTTTAAGGTATTGATCTGCCAGTATATACTTTCTCTGATAATAATAAGCATGCCCTATGTTGCTCATTGCTCTGGCAATTCCTGCCTTTTCTCCCAGCTGTTGCTTCATCCTGAGCGCTTTAAAATAATATTGAATTGCCTTTGGGTATTGATGATCATACAAATAAATTGACCCCAGATTAAGCGTGATTTTGCTTACTCCAGGCAAATCATTGAGTTGTTGGTGTATCAACAAAGCCTTTTCGTAGTTTTTGGCGGCGTTATCGTATGCTCCTTGATGACGATAGGTAATGCCTAAACGATTAAAAATCTGGGCTTTAATCAGAGGATTTTTAACCCGCTCTGCAAGTTTTAGCGCTTGCATACATGTGCTAATTGCTTTGCTGTGTAAGCCTCTCTGGGTATATACATCGCTCAGCAAAGCAAGGGCATGAGCCATCACTTCAGGCTTTTTGGCAGCTACTGCTTTATTATACAATTGAGTGTAATACTGACGTGCCTTATTGTATTTTCCTCTTTGGTAATAGAGCTTGCCAAGTAATCTAAAATGGTTAAAAAGTCCCTTTAAATAATTTAAACCATGCGATAACGCCAGACCTTGGCTCATATATTGTTTTGCCTGGTCGGGGTCTGATTTAAGGTAGCATTCGCCCAACTGCCAAAGATAACGTATTTGGTGAGTATCTGATTTGCTATTTTTAAGCCGTTTTTTCAAGCTATCTATGTATGCTTGGTTTTGCCCTAAAACCTGAGCCTGTATGCCTATTAGACATAAAAACACCAGCAACAACAAAAAGAGTAGTTTTTTGATGAAAAGGCCTGGTGTTGAAAGTAAAGTGTACATGACTTTTTTCAACTAAATGCTGCGGAATTTGTTCACCTACTCAAGCATAATACTTTTTTTTATTATATACTAAGGAACATGTTCAAAATAAGTATCGAGATTGAGGGCGTATACTCGAGGCTGGCTGAGGCACTTTTAGCCTTTGAGCTCAGCGCAGCAAAGCTGCCCCGATGAACCGGGATTTATAAACAGCTATCGGTTTGTAGGCGTAGCCATAGCTACGGCGAAAAAAGCTCGTAGTCCCGGCGGAACTGCCGGGGTAACGAAAGTCAGTAAAGAGAACCGCAGAACGAAGTTCAAGCTTTGCAAAGCTAATATGTTCCAAACCGGACAGCTTCAAAGTCCCGATTTCTTATCGGGGTTATTGTTGAGGGCTACGCCCGAAATCCCGTTTACGGGGCGATCACGTTCCTAAGCATTATACATCAATGCTCCATAGTAATTTTAGCCAAAATAGGGTGCTCATCATCCATCAATCAATGATGAACTTGGGAACCATTTACTGGTGTGTTTGGGAATAAAACCCAACGTCCTTTTAAAATAAAACAGGCAAACAGGTTTGTTATAACCCTATTGATTTCCAAGCCTAAAAAGTGCGTTACATTTACTTGAATTTGATATGGACTATTGATACATATCAAACACTACCGAAACAAAACATTTTATTATTTACCACATGGCACCTACCCTACCTGATCGTTTTTATTTTACCGCCAAGGGTTATCTGATAGTGACTGGTATCAGCACTCACTTGAATGCTTCCGGTAGTTGGGTGATGGTTTTTTAGCACCCAACAACTTGATATTTTTCCGCTTTTATGAATGATTACCTGACAATCTATCTCATGGCCTTTAGTCATTTTTTTTGAACCAACAAACCCAATTATTTGACTAGATACGCGCTCCATGTCAGGCAGGCTGATGGTTTCCAGGCTAATCATCTGCTTATGTGAAAGCTTATTTGTCAGCAATTGTAAAATACCCACCAAATCTTTCTTAAGTCTAAAATAACCCAACATCTGAGGCTCATTTTTTCCTTGAAACCGTGTTATAGAGATGCCACGCTCATTCACCAGTAGCTCATCGTTTTTACTAGTGATCAATACAGGATAATCAAGTGGTTGGGATGTGGTCGAACAATTATTTTTCATCCACGATAAACGGGCTTTTTCTGAGTCGAAGGTTTGTTTTTTCATTGTATGTTTTGCGATAATTGGTGTTAGATTTATTTGCCTCCCAAAGTACCTGATTTGTTTCAGGTAACCTGGGCAAGTCACCAGACAAAACTACTCCTTGGATGGGACATAAAGTAGATAACCTATCTACCCAAGGTATAGTACTTTTTATCAGGGTTGTAAAACACACAAGTCTACTTTATACATCCACAACTTCGTGTATTTTATTGCCTCAATTAGATAAGTTGGCTTCATACCTTATTGTTGATCATTTGCCTGACTAGCAGATATATTAAACAACCAATCACTTTTATTGAAATATGGCATGAATTATTCTGGTAAATTTATTGAGCTTTTGAGATCACCTGATACGTTAAATGTGAGGCTTGCCCTAGAAATTGCCAAAGGGGCAAAAGATGATGAGTATGCTCAAATTGTAGCTGATTATCTGATATTGTACAACTTCTTTTTTGGCACAAATATCCACCACATCGAAGCAAAACATATTGTAAATTTAAACCAACCCAGCCTTAATTTAAGCTACAGTCGGCTTAGTAATATCCCCACACAAGTAAAATACCTGGAAGAATTGGTATTGCTAGACCTGGATGGAAATAATCTTGAAGCATTGCCACAAGAGTTGGGCAATTGCTATAGCCTGCGCAAACTATGGGCAAATAAAAACCAGCTAACCACTATTCCAGCAGGCATAGGCGACCTTACAGCATTAGAGGAATTGTGGTTGTGGCACAATTCGCTGGAAGAGCTGCCCAAAGAAATTGCCAACTTACAAAACCTACGCTTGCTCAACCTTGAAAACAACTTGTTGCTTGCTTTGCCAGCAGGCTTGGGGCAATTGGGTAAGCTACAAAAGTTGAGTTTGGGTTGTAATTATTTGTCAGTCTTACCCAAAGAGGTGGGCAACATCACAAGCCTGAAGCAGGTAAATCTGAGTTATAATCAGTTGGCATGTTTGCCTAAAGAAATAAGGTTTTTACAAAACTTAGAAGGGCTTTTTCTCTCCCATAATCGCCTCACCACTTTGCCCAAAGAAATAAGAGCATTAAAAAAACTCAAGCACTTAAATTTAACTGGCAATCCAATTGCCAGGCAAGAGCAACGTAAAATAGCCAAATGGTTGCCCAATTGCTACATTACCTTCTGATGGCACCTAATTTCCTGTGGGCATCCACTCTAAATGCCAGTAAAACTGACAAACATGGTTTTATTAAGCATAAGTTTGCTATCAGATATAGACAATTTGTTGGAAAAGCTAAAGGCTGCTCCACAATGTGGTGTAGTCTTTTTTACTCAAGCAGTTGAAGGTATAAAAAAAGCGCATAGCTGAGTAAGTAGCAGCAAGTCCTTAGATACCGATGAATATCGGTGCAATTAGCTATAAGTAAAGATAAATCTCTCATAATATGATAGTTATACTTGCATATTAGGTATATTTAATTTTGTCTTGGTACATACATACTTACGGAGGTTTCAACCCCTGAGTAATCAAAAATCACTAAAATACCTGAAACCTTTAGGCAATAGATGACCCTGCGTAATAAAACTCCTAAACCTGTGCAAAGCAGGTCACTTCTATTGCCTTTTTTATGGTTTACATAACGCCTACCTATTTTGTCTTATTTTTGCCCCACTTGTGTCTGCTTCCTGTCTATAAGTATTCTGTGTCAACCAATAAATTTATTCTACATTTACACAACAAGTATTATTCAATAAACCATCTCGCCGTTCAACCACACCTTCACAGATGCGGTTTTACGGCTTTTTTCCAGACATCAAATACATCTGTATTCTAATGAATTTTATATGCCAATACTCCGCAGTGATTTTAGCCAAAGTTGACTACTGATTAACTTCGTTGAGCACCGATATACATCGGTATCTAAGGACTCGCCAGAGGCTCGGTTATCAGTAGATTATGATTTTAAAAACTATTTAATTGCACGGCGTAGACCTAAAACTGAAACCCTTTTAAAAATAAAGTAGGTAAACA
>NZ_CANLRP010000195.1 GCF_947493425.1 uncultured Microscilla sp.
ACCTTTTGCAAAATCAGATAGCAATAAAGTACTGAAAATAAACGACTTAAATACATTGAAATAATTACAACTTAAGGGTTTTTTATTATAGTAAAAGCATAATAGTTATTGTGTGAAAACACAATTAAAACAATATTTTAATTAGAATATAATTAACACTAATCTTATAATTAAATTATTTTAAATATTTACATGAATACAGTAGAACAGATTATAGAAAAGATCAAGCACATACGAAAAGAAAGAAAAATTAAACAAGAGGCCTTGGCAAAAGCTATAGGAGTAACTACCGGGCAATACTCGCACTATGAAACCCTCAAAACAGAAATTTCTTTGAGTAATTTTTTAAAAATACTTGCTTACTTTGAAATGTCAGTGAAAGACTTTTTTATGCTTGACTCGGCTACCATTTCCAAAGAAAACCTGGATGAGGTAATCCAAAGACTAGAATCCTTGCGAGATGGTAACGAGTAGATTTTAATGATATTTTTATATTTCAAGGATCACCTAATCGTCCATCGTTTGCCACCATTACTCGACAGCCCCTTCCTCATCCAACACTTTCAAAAAAGTAGCAGGTTCGGGGCGCACCCGATAGTTGTTGGTCAGGTCGGTTCCTTTGACTTGGGGCAAAAACCGGTGAAACGGGTCAGAAAACAAATGAAGGGTTTTAACAAAAAAGGTTTCATTCCCATACAGTGAACCCTTCATTCAGACCTGGATATTTTAGACCTTTTGCAAGAAAAACCAACAGCAAATATTTATGGGTAGTGAAGTAATTAAAATTTAATGATGCCCATAGGTTAACCATCGTGTCCTGCTTTCAAAACACTTTTTGACTAACTGCAGTAACAATCAGGACCTCTTGCAATACAAAAAAGCTTCATGCTTGACTATATCACCACTCATCAACCTTCTGTGATTATATATTTTACTTTCACAAAGAGACATTTCCTGTTCGAGCCAGCCCAATATGCTACTTCTCCTGTAGTCGTCTTTATCTGTCAACAGGTTAAAGACTATGTAAGCGTTTTCATTTAAAAGGTTTACATAGCTTTTAAGGTCTTCAAGCTCTATATGATTTGCTCCTCCACTAATTGTAATACAATTAAAATCATACTTTGTAAGATTTTTGTTTTTTATTGCATTTTTCACAACAAAAGTATCATCATAAATTTCAGGGTAATCACGATTAAGTGCATCGATGGCTTCTGGCAAGATATCGACTCCTACCAAAGACTTAATATCTACATTGCTGTTTTCTTTTAATGCTTTACCCATTAAGCCTGAACCACAGGCAAGGTCAAGTACATGAAGTTCTTTATGAGTTTTCGCAGCATACTTTAGCAACAAACGAGATAGTTCTTCATATGCTTTATAACCAAGTAAATCGCAATATAACCTGCTATACAATTTTGGGTATGAATAAATACTGGCATAATCCCAGGTTTTAAAGACTTTTTCTGCGCCATTGGCAAAATCTACTTTAAAGGTTTCACTTCCTTGGCTTGTACCTTGTAAGGGAGTAATTTTAATAATTGATTCAGTCATTTTTTGAAGTTATTTGTATGAAAGTGCAATCAGTAAAATCATTTAAACCCTGCCTCATAAAATATTTTACAGAACCCTTAAAGGTTTCAAATATCTGTTTTTAAACAGGACATATTTTATGTAATGAAAAACACATCAACTGGTTATTTTATTACATCAGCAAGTAAACTGCTTTAATTTACTAAAATAATCAGTATGAAAACACATGTTGAATTAAAATCACGTAGTTATACCTATTAAAACACAAAAAAATATTGAGCGTATTTGGGATTTATGAAGAGGACAGAGGAAATGCTTATTAAGAGGGAAAAAAATCAGGTTTCACACCGCTAATGCATTGGGTACTAAATCCCTTACACTACTTTCGGCCTCTCCGAATCAAGTTCGACTCACAGCTCTGAGCTTGTTCTCGGAGAGCTTTTGCCTGCTGGCTTTACCTAAAAAAACTCATATAGCTCCGGTATGCATCGGAATTGTAAACTAACTCTGCGCACTTTTTGAAGTGTGCCACCAAAATAAATTCGAAATAGTGTATAAACTACTTAGTACCCAATGCACTAGGAACGACATTCCCCCCCCTCTTCATCCAATACCTTCAGAAAAGTAGCAGGTTCGGGGCGCACCCGATAGTTGTTGGTCAGGTCGGCAAAAATGATCTTGCCTTCAGCATTGGTTATAATCACCGTGGGTAAAACTGTGTCGGAGTCGTAACCCAATATTTCAAAGCCTTTAGGAATGCCATTTTCTGAGATAATTTCTAATTGGCGGGCTGCCCGGTTTTTTACATCTACCAAAAAGTAAAAAGGGACTTTCATTTTTTCTGCCAATTGGCGCGAGTACCCGTGGGGTTGGGGACTTACCAAGGCTACCTTTACCCCTCTTTGGCTGAGTTCTTTGTACTGCTGGGCTACTTCTTTGATTTGCGCCATACACAACGGACACCAATTGCCTCTATAAAACATCCATAAGGTGGGGTGTCCGTCAAAACTTTTGCTTTGTACTTGCTCGCCTGCTTCGTTTTCTAACACAAAACTAGGCAGTGGTTTGCCCACCGCCAGCAACTCTTTACTGCGCAAGTTAAAACGTGAATACCAATAAATATAAATGAGCCAACCTAAAGTGTTGCTTACAGCAAATACTATGGCTGCATAAACCGGGGGAGTTTGGGTAGCATAAGCCGTTACTATAGCCCACCCAGTACTTGCCAATATCAAGGTGGTGTATTTGGGCATAGTAGCTTTGGTACGGGCAAAAGGACGAAAAATGAACAACCCTGCAAACATAAGAGCAATAGCCCATCCGCCCAGGGCTACCCCCAACCAAGGTAAACTAAAACCTGACAAAAGCTGACAAACAGCATAAATGCCTATGATCATTCCATACACAGGAAAAGCAGTAATAAATATCGATTTGGCTACATTTATCATGACTTTATGAACGTGTTTTATGTTTCACAACTTACAAAGCGTGCTCAGTTTATTGTGAAGCCTGCATTTAAATTTTTAAGTTTACAACTGTTTTATACTTACAAAAAGTTCTGTCATACAATAATGAGTTTGTTTAAAGTCAACCAAAAAGACATGCTTTAAAACCCAAAGGTGTTCGCTAAACAAACTCCAAGACTTTGAAAATGCTTAATATGAAGAAACTAGTTTTTACTTTGTTATTTCTGGGCACTTATGCCTTGCTTACTGCTCAACCTTCTGCTGATAAAGCTCAGCCGTTTGCAGGTGCTCCACTGACTACTCCGTCTATGCTGGATGCTGACTACATAGCCCGTGTGATGGCAGCACTACCGCTGCCCGAAGCTGCTCCCGAAAATATAAAGCAGCTGGCCAAAGTTGCCTCGGTTCAAAATCATTATAAGGAGTTTGCTATTGCCTGGCAAAAATTAGAGAGTAAAAAACTGTCACGCTTGCGCAAATGGCGGGACAGTGAAATTACTAACTTGCATAAAAAACAAACCAATTTGTTCTACCCTTTTGCTGGCCCCGATTTTCTAAATGCTTACCTGCTTTTTCCTACCTGCGACAACTATTTGTTGTTTGGACTAGAGAAAATGGGCACGTTGCCCACCATGGCGCAGCTAAGGGGCAATTATTTGTTTCGCTTACGCAAATCACTGTCTATTTTGATGAAGCGCAATTACTTCATTACCCGCGACATGATCAACAACCTTAATAGTAATGTAAAAGGAGTGTTGCCTTTGGTCGCAGTATTTATGGCGCGCACCGACAATAAGATATTGAGTATTCAGAAGGTGTATGTACAAAAAAACGGCAAACCTAAATTTGTGGCTTTTAACGACAATAAGTGGTATCCAGGGATAAAAGGGGTAACGATTGAGTTTAAAAATAAGAACCGTGATTTGCCTCAACGTATGTATTACTTTGGGACCAACTTTGTAAATACCGCCATGTATACCAAAAAAAACTTGGTTAATTTTATTACTAACTTTAAAAACAAGATGACTTTTACCAAGTCAGCTTCTTACTTACTGCATGGACACAACTTTAGTATTATTCGTAATATTATCCTTAATCAGACATCGGCTTCGGTACAAGATGATACTGGAGTACCCTACCGTTATTTTAAAAACAATTGGAGCGTAAAACTATACGGTAAGTATGCCCGCCCGGTACGTGACTTTAACTATGGATTTCAGACTGATTTAAACAGGCTATTTAAGACAGATAAAACCGTTAAGCCCATTGACTTTACTTTTGGTTATCATTGGTGGACAGATAAATCAAGTATTTTGGTTTTTAGGAAAAAATAAATATTCCAGAGGGCAGTGACTCAAGCAAAAACACTGTCCTTTTTGGGTCATTTGGCGGGTTTGGTTTACTTTCTTTTACTTTATATTCAAAACCATTCTTCAGAGCGTTTACTTTCAGACAAATAAGCTCACCTTCAGTTGCACAAATCAATAAAAGGAATATATTTGTAAATGAGATGGTTATAACTAAAAAATGAACTATTGATATGGTTGAAGA
The DNA here is from genome assembly GCF_947493425.1 of uncultured Microscilla sp. Taxonomy (GTDB): domain Bacteria; phylum Bacteroidota; class Bacteroidia; order Cytophagales; family Microscillaceae; genus Microscilla. The sequence continues at coordinate 4,548 of NZ_CANLRP010000195.1, forward strand.
TAACCCTACAAACCCCGATTCAGGAGACAAAAAACCTACCCACGATCCGTTTGATATGCTCAAAGGAGACACTCCTACCGGCAACACTCCACCCCCAGAAAAAGAAGAAAATAAAGAGGAAGACAACACAGAAAACAAACAAGAAACTTCTTCCACAACAGGTAGTGATCCGTTTGACATGGTAGAAAAACATCCTACTTCTGGAACACCCCCCTCTACCCCTACTGTCAATACTGGTGGCGACCCGTTTGATATGGTAGAAAAGCATCCTACTTCTGGCACCACCACCCCTATTACCAATACTTCTGACCCGCTCAACACAACAGGACAACCTAGTGGTTCTACATCTCAGCCCAATTTGCCTAAACCATCAGAAGACCCTCTTATTGAACAATCGGGTACTGCGGGTTCTGCGTCTCAGCCTAACTTGCCACAAACCCCTCTGACAGAACAATCGGGTACACCTACGGGTTCTACACCTCAACCCAATGTTCCCAACCTGAACCTATCTTCTCCTCCCCCTCCTAATACGTCGATACCTACACCTACTGCTACTCCTGTACCCAACCCGCAGCCCATCCCCAATATTGCTACGCCACCACCTGATACCCACAAAACAGCCGAGCGGGAGGCGTATCAGTCTAAACTAGACATGAATGCAGTATTGGCTGCTGCCAATAAAGTAAACCAAATGCCTAAACTACAAGCCACGTCTATGGAGAAGCTAGATGAGGCACTGTTTACCAAACGGCATAGAACCAAAGTAGGTCCTGAAGAAAAGGAGGAGGTAGAACAAAAGCTTCAATACCTGGTAAATAAGATTAAAAAAGACTTGGCTTTTTATAACAAAAAAGAGCAAAAATCGGGTAAATGGACGTTGATATTCAGTGTATTGTCTTCTTTATTGGCGGCTTCTGTAACCGTATTGTTGGGTTTGAATATTACAGACTTTATGCGTAAACATAATTTTGATTGGTATATCAATACCATAGCTTTGATTATTAGTGCGTTTATTTCGGTAATAGGAGTTTTACAAAACTTTACAGACTCTAAACCCTTATGGGTTAAGTATACTGATACTTCCAATAAGTACCAACAGTTGCTTGACAATATTGAGTATATGCAACTAGCTGGTAATTATATCACACTAGATGATGTAAACCAGATAAAGCTTGCCTATAACCGAATAAAAGATGGTACAAACAACTATATTATTCAGGTAAGAAGTCAAGATGATGGCACTGGCAACTCTTCACTTCTCAGGTCATAACCCCCGCTTATTTTTGTAACAAAATAAAACCCCTGATTTGGCTTATCAAATCAAGGGTTTTATTTATTGAGACAAGGCAAAGTTTTATTTTTGCCAATGTTGCTGTATAATCTCCAGCATTTGTGAATGTCCCGCCCCACTGGCTACAATTTCTCCCTTGAACACACTATCATCCCCTCCACTAAAATTGGTCACGGTTCCACCTGCTTCTTGTACGAGACAAGCACCAGCAGCTACATCCCAAGGCTTCAGATTGTATTCAAAAAAACCTTCAAAACGCCCACAAGCTACATAAGCCAAGTCTACCGCTGCTGACCCCATACGACGCAAGCCGTGGGTATTTTGCATAAACCCATTGAGTATCTCCAGGTAGTTACGCATTTGGTCAAAGTTATAATAAGGAAAACCTGTAGCAAGTAAGCTATCGCTTAAGTCTTGGGTGCTTGATACCCTGATTTTGGCATTGTCCATATAGGCTCCTCCATCTTTCCAGGCATAAAAACACTCATTTCGGTTTATTTCATATACTACCCCTGCTATCACTTCGGTGTTTTGCATCAATGCTATACTGATAGCAAAAATTGGCAATCCGTGCAAAAAGTTAGTGGTACCATCCAGCGGGTCTACTACCCAGTGGTACTCTTTACTCGACAATTGGTGGTTGGCTGAGTCCTCTTCAGATACAAACCCAGCTTCGGGTAGTACCTTGGTCAATGCTTTGATAAGCATTTCTTCTGATCGTTTGTCTACATAAGACACCAAGTCGTTTTTACCTTTGTACTCAATCATTGAGCGGTCAAAGTTTCTCAGTTCGGTTCTTATAAAATATCCTACATCTTTGGTGATTTGAATCACTTGCTCAACCAATGGTTGTAAGTCTATTGTACTACTCATGTTTTAAATGTTTATTTTTTTAAGTGAAGCTTCCGGTAGTTCCTTTAGTAATTTTCTTTACCAACATGGTGAGTATTAAACCTATTGCCATAAATGCTGACAAACGCCCTAAGTAATCGCCATGACGGGCATACATAGTTATTTTGGCATGAGACTTTATACCTTGCTTAAGCACTGCTTTTTTACCATAATCGGTTTGAGCTATTGCCTCTCCCAATTGATTGATTACTCCTGAGGTACCAGTATTGGCACAAAACACCACATCGCGGCGAGTCTCTATGGCACGCAAACGGGTGTAGGCAAAATGTCGGTGATGCCCATCAGTATCTCCCCACCAGCCATCGTTGGTGATTACTGCCAATGCAGTGGCTCCGTTGTGAATGTAACGACGGGTAAAGTCTCCATGAATAGATTCAAAGCAAATCAAAGGAGCTATTTTTATTTTTTTTTCATCTTTGCCTTTAGCAGGCAAAGTAAACACTTCACGGGTTGGTTGGGTACCATACGAGCCACTGGTACCACCAAAGTCTATCAACCAATCGCCCAATACACCTAATACTTGAGGGTAAGGTAAAGTTTCTACTCCAGGCACTAACTTAGATTTGTGGTAAAATTTGGCAGGGGGTGACTCTTGCAGGAAAACAGCCGTGTTGAACACCTCATAGTACCTCCCTTTTTTGGGGTGTAAACGAGCACTTGTGGTAGGCTTTACCCTGCCATAAAACTGCGACGTGGTGGCACCCGTGATCATTGCCAGATAAGGGTATTTTTTCAGAAAAGCTTGGGCTTGCCTAAATACGGGATATTGGCTAAGCGAGGCTTCATTGTATTGTTCATCAAAAGCAGTTTCGGGCAATAATAACAAGCGGGTATTGACACTTAAGTAAGGTTTGGCTTGCGCCAAAAAACGCTGCATTTGTTGGGGGTAAGGGGTAAAGTTGGGGCTTTCGACAAATTTTTGGGTATAAGGATCTACATTGGGTTGTACAATGACTACTTCAGTTGTGATACTTTTTTGTGAAGAATAACCAGCTTTGAGCGCAATTGATGCAATGGCAGGCAAGCCAATCAACAAGGCAAAGTATATGGCATAAGTAATACGGTTGTGCCTGAGCTGACTGGAAACAAGCAAGTATACCAAAATGTTTGCCCCAAGCACCCACAAAGAGCCACCCAAAGCACCTGTATATTCATACCATTGAATGAGGTAAGGGGCAGTAGCAAATGCATTGCCCAAGGTAAGCCAAGACCAGGAAAGTTGCCAATGCAGGTGTAAGTACTCAAAACTCAACCAATAAAGTATCAAGGTCAAATAGCCATAGTTATTGCCCAGTATTTTTCGGGTAATACGATAAGCCAACAGAGGTAGTGTCATGAGTAGGGCATTTAAAACAATGGCAACTATTGCCCCCACAATGCTTGCCTTTGCCAACCACCAGGTAACGGCAATGTTCCACCCCAGCATAATGCCCAGGCAATGCAACCAAAACACCAGGTTGCCCCTTTTTTGGTTGCCAATGTGTGCCTCAATCATTAAAACCGGGGCAAGCCCCGCAAATAAAAACAATGGGTGTAGTTGCCATCCTAACCATAGGCTTAGGATGCTTGCCAGTCCTAAACTAATACAATATTTAAATGAAATTTTTGGAGTTTCGCGCATGTGTTGTTTGCATTAAAGTAACTTAAGTAGGGCATTTATTGCCATACAGGTACCCATCTGCAAATGTACACGTTTTCGATAGGTTTGGGTAAAAAAGCGGGGTAAAGTTAGATCAGGTCAAATGCTTGGGCAAAACGAATCAAATCTACAAAGCGCCGAATTTCCAGCTTACGCTTCAGGTTTTTACGATGTTGCTCTACAGTAGCTTTAGATATAAACAATTGTTCGCCTATTTCACTGTTTTGATAACCTAAAGCCAACAAGGGTACTATTTCTAGCTCGCGTGGGGTAAGGCTGGCAAACTTGTGGTAATTCATTTTCGTGTAGTTGGTTTCTTCCAATGCCCGCACCATTTTATTGGTCATCTTGCCTACTTTTGCCAAAGGGATAGTAATGCCAGCCAAGCATTGTTTTGACTTATAAATGCGTGAAGAGGTATACAAAGGCTCAAAACCTTTTGCGGGATCAATCACAGTCCTTTGCACAAACCCTATTGCCTTGCGTTTATGCTTGAGCAATACATCCTTAGTAAGCATTACAGACCTATTATAATCATCTATATTTACATAACGCCTATATTCATCTGCTGACGCATTCTGTATATCAGTCAGGGTTAGCTCAAAACGTTCAAGGTGTTGTTTACTCAAAAATTTAGGAGCAAAAGTATGTATATCATTTAGGTGTAAAACAGCTCCCTCAATCAACTCACAAGCTTCTTCAAAAGAATAGCCATTTTTAGTAATTCGTTGTTCTATCAAAAATGTTTGGCGCTCAAGTGCTTCCAATATTTCTTTTTCAGTAAAAACCTTTTTCATGCTAAATCAAATCAAATGCTTGAGCAAAACGGATTAAATCGACAAATCGCCTAATTTCCAGCTTTCGCTTAAGGTTTTTACGATGTTGCTCTACAGTAGCTTTAGAGATAAATAACTGCTCCCCTATTTCACCATTTTGATAGCCTAAAGCCAGTAAAGTAATAATTTCTTTTTCGCGGGGGGTGAGACTGGCAAATTTGTGGTAGTTATTGCGCATATATAGCGACTCTTCCAAAAGCCTCATTAGTTTATTAGTCATCCCTTCGATTGCATTTAATGAGATATTAATACCCATTAAGTTTTGTTTTTTTTGGATTGGTTTCGTCAATGTGAATATGCCTTCATATGACTGTGTCAATGGGTGTTTAATCCTTTGAATGAAACTAACAGACTGTGATATAGGTTTCTTACCAAACAAGTGGGTCTTCACTAATAATGCTGCACGCTCAAAGTCGCCTGGATAAACGTCTTTTTTTATATGCCCTACTGGGTCTTTTAGTACTTCATCTAGCGTTAAGTCTAGTTTTTCTAAAAACGATGGCTTGATATATTTAGGCAACAAATCATTCATACTATTCAAATTCACCATTGCATTTTCAGGCAAACTAGCATTTAACTCTCCAATACTCATACTATCCAAGTTCAACTTCTGCTCAATTAGAAAAGCCTGGCGCTCTAATGCCTCTAGTATTTCTTTCTCACTGACAATACGCCTCATACTCTTTTATTAACTTGATTGATACAGTTTGTGTTTTACTTCCGTTATACAACCCTTCTCTATAATTTACAATTTTAACAGTAAACTTAAAAACTCACAAAATTTACCAAAAATATCTTTAAAGCAGAGTAATTCCCATTTTAACAAAAAAACTATTTAAATTTCAGGATATTATCTGCTTGAAAAAACACCATAAGTTGGCTAACTTTTGTTAAATTAAATCCAACTTACTACTCAAATGAACACTCAATATTTAAAAACCAATCCGGAGTTTGCCAACAAACTTATCCAATTGCTTGATAGCCATGACGATGCCAGCATAAGGCTTGCTTACCAATTGATGCAAGGGGGTGGGGTGCCCAACTCATTGGCTAAACGTATTTCTAATGACATTTGGGGCAAAATTTTATGTCTGGAATATGGGCTTACCTCTGTATTGGCTCACTTACAAATACTTCAAATACATGACACCCACCTTCAGGAGCTACCTAAAGCCATTGGTGATTTACAAGCGTTGGTTATACTAGAACTCATCAACAATCAACTTGTTTGTTTGCCACCTGAAATACAATATCTGCAACAATTGACTGATTTGCAACTAGTAGCCAATCACCTTACTGGCTTGCCAAAAGAAATAAAAGCACTTAAAAAACTTGAAAAACTGAACATATACAGCAATCAACTTAAGGTGTTTCCAGAAGCATTGTTTCACTTACCCAAGCTTGAATCGTTGAACCTGGGCGCAAATCAACTACAGGCATTGCCTGAGCAAATGTGCCAAATGCGTACTTTACGCAAGCTGGACATTGGTACTAATCCTTTGCAAAATATAGTAACGATACTTACTCAAATGCCTTGGTTAGAGATATTATCGTTGAGTGGGCTCAAACTGTCAGACCGGGAATGGCAACAATTAAAAGTAAAATTGCCCTATACACAAATTATTCGCTAGGCTTATAGCAGAAAGAATGTAAGTCAATTTTATTATTTTGGATAAAAAAATTAATTTGGCTTATTAAATAAAAGTAGGCTGAAAACTTCTTTGAGGTAAACCGTAAGGCATACTTTGGAAGCTCGACTCTAACATTATAATGAATACACCTAATTACTTACAAGACAATCCTGACTATATAAAAAAAGTAAGCCAATTGCTCATGAGCGACAACCCCGAAAATATAGAGTTGGGGTTTCAGATCGTAAAAGGTGCTGGCACTATTCCGGTCAAACTCTACCCTATGCTCACCAATAACCGATATAAGGTGGTAAAGTGTCTCGAATATAGTTTTACTGATTTATTACAATCACGCAAAAAAATTAACCTGAACTACTTAAGGCTTAAGCGGCTTCCTTTGTCACTTCTGCAACTCAAAAGCCTCCAACACTTGGGGCTTGCTGGTAACGCTCAACTCAACCACCCACAAACCTTTGAGTTGCTTGCCCAAATGCCTAGCTTAGAGGCAGTAGATTTATATTCCTGGCATTTGACAGAAGTACCCAAAGCACTGTTTAACCTCCATACAATCAAACACTTGGGGTTGGGCGCTAATCCTCATCTAAACCTCGACTTGGTTTTTACTCAACTTAAGGACTTGCCTCAACTTGAGTCGTTGAGTTTGTACAATAACAAGCTCAAGACCTTGCCTCAAAGTATTGTTTTGCTTGATCAACTCAAAACACTTGATTTAAGTGATAACTATTTTGAAGGTTTGCCAGAAGTTATTCGTCAAATGCCTCGCCTCAAACACTTGGAACTATGTGATAACAGAGGAACTGATTACTGGGATCATTTCTGGGATATGGATAATGATGATGCCCGTAAATTACAAAAGGAGTTTCCAAACATAGTGATCACATTTGGCTAACAAACCGCTCACAACAGTCTGTACTACTCATACATTTTGAAGGTGATAGGTTCCTTAACAATCTTTAACATACCCGCTAACATTTTTTAACAGCCCAAATTGAGTTGGCTGTTTTGGTAAAGGTAATTTTGTATCAAACACAATTACTTAAATGCCATGAAAAGACCAACCCAACTCAATTTTCCTTTGCTCAACTGCCTTTTAGGTTGCTTGCTATTTATCGTTGCTTTTGTTACGTATGCCCTTAGTGTAGAACCTACAGCAAGTTTTTGGGACTGTGGCGAGTTTATAGCCGGGGCTTATAAGCTACAAGCACCTCATCCACCAGGCACCCCTTTCTTTTTGCTTGTTGGCAGGTTGTTTTCACTATTGGCAGGCAATGACCTCACTCAGATAGCTTACTGGGTAAATATGGTATCGGTAGTATGTAGTGCAGGTACTATTTTGTTGTTGTTCTGGAGCATTACTTTGCTAGGATTAAAATTGATGCCGGTTGGCAAACACCAACTTTCAACGGTTCAAACCATTACCTTACTAAGTGCAGGGATAGTAGGCGCTTTGGCTTACACCTTTTCCGATTCGTTTTGGTTTTCGGCAGTAGAAGCTGAAGTATACGCCATGTCATCATTGTTTACAGCTTTTGTATTTTGGGCGATGCTAAAATGGGATAGCGTCCAAAATCCCCGTTTTGCCAACCAGTGGCTATTGCTCATTGCTTATGTTACAGGTTTGTCGTTAGGGGTACATATACTCAACCTGCTTACGATTCCAGCTTTGGGGCTAATATTTTATTTTAAGTATGCTAAAAAAATCAACTTTTGGGGCATAGTCAAAGTATTGACTATCAGTGGGGCAGTTATTTTGTTTATCCTGGCAGGTGTTATCAGCGGATTGCCAGGCTTGGCACTGGAGCTGGAAATATTTGCTGTCAATGCATTGGGCTTGCCTTTCAATAGTGGGGTTTGGATAGTAATTGTTAGCGTGGCAAGTGGTCTTGGTTATGGTATTTATTATACCCATCGCACCCAAAAAGTACAGCTCAACACCTTATTTTTGGCTTTTACGCTGTTGTTGGTTGGTTATAGTTCTTACGGGATCATTGTAATACGGGCACAATATGATACCCCCGTTAACATGAACAAGCCAAGCGAAATTAGTCGTTATGTGAGTTATGTAAACCGAGAACAATATGGCAACAATGCCTTGTTTTATGGGCCTACGTACACATCACGCATAATAGATAGTAAAATAGACAGTTGGGTATATCGCCGCAAGGGTAAACGTTACGCAAGGGTAGATTACCGCCCAAAGTATGTCTATGATCAATACATGTACTTTCCCCGTATTTATAGCCAACGCGACAACCACCCTACACTGTACCGACAAATACTCAAGAAACGTAAAGGGCAAAAACCTTCCATGCGTAATAACCTGGCTTTTTTCTGGAATTTTCAGCTGGGGCATATGTACTGGCGATACTTCCTTTGGAATTTTGCTGGACGTGAAAGTGATGTACAAGATGCAGGCATATTGATGCCCCATCAACTAAAAAGTAATTTACCTGAAGTGCTCCGCCGCAACAAAGCCAACAACCAGTTTTATATGTTGCCTTTGCTGCTGGGGTTGATTGGTGCTTTTTTTCAATATCGTAAGAGCAAAGTTATATTTATGATCAATGCCCTCTTATTTGCAATGCTGGGCTTGGTGTTGGTATTTTATTTTAACTCACCCCCTGCCGAACCCCGCGAACGAGACTATATTTATGTGGGCTCTTTTTATGCTTTTGCTGTGTGGATAGGTTTTGGAGCAATGGCGTTGGGCACTTGGGTACAACGGTTATTTAAACAATCTCCACTTGCGGTATTATTTGTTAGTATGCTTTGTATGTGGGTGCCTTTGCTTATGGCCATCGAGGGTTGGAATGATCACGATAGATCGAACAGGGTGTTTTCGGTTAACTCTGCCAAAAATATGCTCAATAGTTGTGCTCCTGACTCTATCTTGTTTGTGAGCGGCGACAATGAAACTTACCCTTTGTGGTATGCTCAAGAAGTGGAAGGGGTACGAACAGATGTGAGGGTTTGTAACTTACAATTAATGACAAGTGCCTGGTATACCGAACAATTGCGACGAAAGGTGTACCAATCAGATGCCTTACCCTTTGGCTTAGACCAGTCACACTATGCCAGAGGTACCAATGCCTATTTGCCTTATATTGCGGCTACCAAAAACCCCGCTTTTAGCCCACAAACTGCCCAACAACTTTTGCAAAAAGGAGTGAACCTGAAACAGTATTTTCAATTGTTGAAAAAACACGATGCCCGCTTGCGTTATCAAAGTGGTACACGCCAGCTAAATATGTTTCCTACTCAAAAACTGGTGTTGCCCATCAACAAAGCAGTAATACTTAAACAAGGCATCGTTCCGGAGGATAAAAAACGCTTGCTAAATCACCAAATGGAATGGGTACTTCCCCAAAAGTATTTGTACAAAGATGGCTTGGCAGTTTTAGACCTAATTGCTCATAATGAATGGAAACGACCGATCTATTTTTCTACCCGTTTAGATTCTAAAAGCTACCTGGGGCTCAAAGAATACCTACAAATGGAAGGATTGGTGTATAGATTATTACCTGTAAAGGTACAAGGAGCAAGCAATGGATATGTAAACACAGCATTGGCTTACAGAAACTTACTACAAAAAGCAGACTGGACCGGGCTAAACGATCCTGACATTTATTATGATGAAATGCACCGAAGAATGGCCATGTTTAGTCGAGGGGCTTTTGCTCGTTTGGCGGCTCAGTTATACCGGGAAGGAAAGCCAGAAAAAGCCAGAAAAGTAGCTTTATTTTGTCTGGACAAAATGCCCGATCAAGCCATCCCTTTTGGCTACTATACTATTCCTTTGATAGATGTTTTACTAAAAACCGGAGAGAAAAAACCAGGGGTTGATATAGGCAAAATGTTGGTGCAACGTGCTGATGAATACTTGGCATACTTGCTCAACCATTCACCCCATAATCGACAAGCCATTGTTACACACTATAGCATGCTGGGGCAACTTACCCAACTCTTCGAACAACACCAGTTGCCCGAAGCCAAGGCTATCAATCGCTTGCTGATAAAATATTATCAGCAATTAAAATAACTATTTAACCAACTTGTAAGTTAACCTCTTGCTTTGAAACAGTATAAAACTAAAAGGCAAAGGTTTTTATATGTCCAAACCTTTCAACATCAATTATTTATCTGTATTTTAAGCCAATCAAACCAATAGCGTATATATTTGGTTTAGTCATAGTTAACGAGTAATAGCAGGTAATATTCCCTAAGAATAAGTATATAACATCTGAAAACTCTACAGATTAGGAAAGAGTTATAAATGTTTTAAATTTAGGGTCAAAAATGCCTAGTTTACCTGCT
>NZ_CANLRP010000196.1 GCF_947493425.1 uncultured Microscilla sp.
CTTTGAAGTGGAAGTTCAAAGGCTTTACAAAGGAAAAGGAAATTAATACTATATTAACTTAGTTCCTGTTGCACTAGAACCTTGTCAGCGCTTTTAACTTGAGCCAGTATTGAATGAAGTGAGTAGACCGAGAGTGTTCTTTATTTGTTTCGTATCTTTTTGTATAGGCAGGCAATCAATACGTATTTTTATAAAAACCTGTAAATAGATGTTACGTTCTTCAATTATTACCAGCATTGCTTTGTACTTACATCTAAATGAGCTTTTTTAATAAAAAATAACCCTTTTAACTACTCTATCCTACTATTTTTTCTGTTTCATCACGAAACGTAAAATACAAGTTGTTTTTGAAGTTTCAATTAGTGTGTGGAGACACACACGGAGGCGGTGGCGGTACTTTTTGAAAAAAAGCTGGGTAGAGTACCTTTTAACAACCTGTTAAAGTAAAATAATAACTTATGAAAGTTTTAATTATTGAGGATGATGATATTTATGCCAGTGCCCTGGAGATAATGATAGAAGATATGGGGTACCAAGTAGCGGGCATAGCTAACAACCCTACTGAAGCATTATGTTTGTTCAAAGCCACCAGCCCCGATTTGGTTTTGATGGATATTCAGCTAAGAGGGGGGAACGGAATAGATACTGCCCGCCAAATGCCGTCGGTACCCATTATTTTTGTGACTGCCATGCAAGAAGATGAAATATTTGAGGAAGCTGTTAAAACTGACCCTTTTGCGTATATAAACAAGCCCGTAGATCGACTTGCGCTGGAACGAAGCATTAGGTTAGCCATGCATAAATACAAAAACTCTCTTAGGTCGAACGATGGGGCTGCGCTTCACCTGAAGGTGGGAAGGCAAGTGCAAAAAGTGCCTATAGATTCTATTTACTACCTAAAAGTAGAAAAAAAGCAAGTCATTATTGCCCTCACAGACCACCAACAAGTAAAAGTGCGTATGCCCTTGAGTAAGCTTACCAAACTATTGCCCAAGCAATATTTTATTCAAGTGCATCAATCGTATACAGTAAACATTAGAAGGATAGATAAAGTAACCGAAAACTGTGTGCAGATAGGGGGGGAGCAGATACCGATAAGCCGAAGACTAAAAACGCCACTCATCGATGCCTTGGAAAAACTGAAGTTCAAGCCTTAGCGGGAATGCATTAAGCTTGTGTGTTTTAGTTGCTTACTAAAATATACAAAAAAAAGCCTGAATCGTATCAGATTCAGGCTTTTTAGCCCTACCTGCCAGGTTTCAAAACCTGGCAGGTATAAAGTTTCTTATAGTTTAAGTAGACCTAGCGCTCATCTGTAAATACTACTTGTCCACCCTTCCAGGTGCCACCACGGCGTCCGGCACCGTAGCCCGTAAGTAATAGTTCTTTATAAGACTGAGCTGTCTTCTTTAACTTAAAGTTATTGAAGCCCACAGCTTTGCCATCACCCAGGTTTTTCTTAAAACCAATTTGTGCGGTGTTCCAGTCAAAAATCTTGCGGATGGCATTCTCATTGGTTTTGTTGCTGTTCCAGTCAATATAAGTTACTGTCAGGTCTTTTTCGTTGTAAGTACCTGGCAACTCAGCTACCATTACTGGCTTACCTTCCAATTCTTTCTCAGCTTTTTTCCAAAACCTTTTTACTTGACTTACCACTTGGCTTTTTATCAACTTGTTGATGTCTTTGCCTTTTACCTCTATCAATTTGCCATTTTTAAACAATGACTTTACTATAGGCAAACTGGTATAAATAGTAAAAAACTCACGGTCTTTGTCGTTGATCGGGAAGCCATCAAAGATACTTTGAGGGTGTCCTAAAGGATTACCTACTGCCTGCCCCCACTGATTGACCATGTGGCCGTTGCGATCAGTGTAAAAGTAGTTGGTGCTAAAGTCTGGCCACTGTACTTTTAACTTAGGGTAGCGGAACGATGCTTGGTGAATGCCCAACTCCAACTCATCTACCTTGTTTGCCCACCATACTCTGGCGCTTCGCTTTTGGGCACGTACCGATATACCAATAGAAGAATACAATACATAGTTTTGGTTCCATACCTTAGTCTTGATTCTTCTTCTTTTGTCGTGGTATTCGGTGCACTCTACCTTAGGACCAAACACTTTTGTCCATAGATTCTTTCTTAGGCTAGAGCACATCTTAAATTGAGTAGGGTCTACTCGTTGGTTAGTTTCGTTGCAAGTAGTACACTCGTTATCCAATACAATTTTCATTGATTCGTACTTCTGGGCAGGTCTGATCAACACAATGTCTTTGCTGATTGATTGCACCTCTTGCTCTTTGGCAAAACGACGGTTAGGTGCAGCAATTTGAGCTGCTTCTTCGGCCGCAATAAATGTATACAAATCTTTTACTTTGTCAGCGTTTACCACAAACACCCCTTCTACAGTGTATTTGTATACTTTGTTGCCCACTTGTACTTCGCGTTGCTCGTTAAGTACAGAAGCAAAGAAAGGGTCAGCAATCAAAGCATCCTCATCGTCTATGCCTTGAGGGTTACTCAATGCACGAGCTGTAGGATACATTTTGCGAAGTTTATAGTGTTCAGTGATTTTGCGTTGTTCAGTACGGGTTACATACGCCGAAGAGTTTTGTCCCTGTTCAGATTGTAACGAGCGAAATCCCTTTTGCTCCATAGCATTGAGTTGGCTCAAGTACTCACTGTTAAAGTTGGCTTTTTTGGCGTAAGCCATAAATTGTTTAAAGGCATCTTCATTGGCAAATACCGCTCTGCCATTTTTTACACTCACTTGTGCACCACCCACAACTGGGGCAAGTGCGTTGTCTTTTTTGGCGCAAGCCACCATTACAAGCCCTAGTACCAAGGCTAGTAATATTTTGTTAAGGTTCATTAAATTCATGTTTAAACTTGTTGTTTTTGCAGGTAATTAAAAATATAACTTTATTTAGGTAGAGGTATGCTCATACCTTGACCTAAACAAGCGGCGCGAAACTATCAAAGCTTTTTAAAAATCCTTACCAAGAACGTTTTTCTGCTATTTAAATCTAGATTTTTTTTCCGGCTTTATGACTATTTTTATATGGTTTTGAATGATTAAAGCTATTGTAATATACAAATAATGAGGCATTGTTTGTTATACCCTGGTGTGTAGGGGGCGGTTAGGTATGTACTGTAGTAAATAAAAAGCTTACCACCCATTTGCACTTATGGCTGTAGTCTTGTAGCTTGTCGCCCAAAAAAATGCCCCGTCTACACTTATTCGAAATAGAAGATTTTCCTTGGTATCCAGCTGTCATTCGCGAAGGTCAGACTGATTTTTTACGGTTTATGATGCAAACCTTTGACGTGTTTCGTGCCGTGATTCCACACCTGCGCGAAGCTCAGCAAAAAAGTGGTCATCATCACCTGGTAGACTTTTGTTCGGGTGGTGGAGGCTCTATGCTCTTGATTAGAAAGCACTTAAAACAAAATACTGATACGCCTTTTCGGGCAACCCTCAGCGATTTGTACCCCAATCTCAAAGCTTTTGAATATGTGCAAAAAAACTCCAATGGTGACATTGATTTTAAAGCCACGCCTGTAGATGCTGCCAACCCACCCGCAGATACTCCTCAAGGTTTTTGGACAATCTTTAATGGGTTTCATCATTTTCGCCCCGCCCAAGCCCAGCAAATACTTGCCACTGCCGTGGAACGAAAAACTCCCATAGGCATTTTTGAACCTATAGACAAGTCCTTGTTTCAAATCATTATCAACACTATAGTGTTATTAGTCTTGATGTTAGTACTCACCCCTTTTGTGCGCCCTTTTAAGTGGAGCCGATTGTTGTTTACTTACCTTATTCCTATCATTCCTTTATGTACCATCTGGGATGGGTTTGTGTCGGTGTTGCGGCTGTACACGCCCAAAGACTTGAGGCAAATGGTGGACACCGTACCAGAGGCAGCTACTTATGAATGGAAAATAGGCAAAGCCCGCCACATGTTTGGTACGGTGATTTACCTCATTGGCTATAGTAAGCTTGATAAATTACAAGAGGAAGAAAAATGATGGTGTTTGGGTGGAAGTATAGTCATTGTTGGGTACTTGTGTAGTACACAGCGTTTTTATAGATTGAATCCCCAAAGTACTCAGCGAAAATAGTACATTTGCATATGTGAGAATATAAAGCGAGTAGCTATGCCGAGAACTATAGTGAGAAAAGGCTAACCACCGCTACGATAAAAACTAAAAACAAAAAACATGGATACACTACAAACAACCCTAAAAGACGGTTATGCCATTGTAACTTTAGACCGGGGAAGAGCCAATGCAATGAATGCCCAAATGGTTACCGAACTACGCCAAACGATCAAAGCGTATAGCGAAGATACCAAGGTAGGAGGGGTGATTTTAAACGGCAAAGAAAACTTCTTTTCGGCAGGTTTAGATGTGATAGAGTTGTATAACTATGACAACGAAGAGATCAAAGCCTTTTGGGAGAGTTTTTTTGGAATGATTTACGAAATGGCAGCTTTTCGTAAGCCCCTCGTGGCAGCCATTACCGGGCACAGTCCAGCGGGTGGTTGTGTGTTGGCGGTTTGTTGTGACTATAGAGTAATGGCGGAAGGCAAATATCAAATTGGCTTGAACGAGGTACCAGTAGGTATTCTTATCAACGAAAGTATATCGAGCCTATATGCCATGTGGTTAGGCGAACGCCGGGCTTATCAGTTTTTGATGGAGGGCAAGCTCATGAACGTGCAAGAGGCTGCCGAATATGGGTTGGTTGACGAGGTGGTTGCACCAGATAAAGTGTTGGAAGCTGCCGAGGCTAAAATGCAACAATACCTACAGTTTGGCAAAGATGTGTGGCAAACCAGCAAGTTACTGTTACGCTACGAAGTGTTGGATAGAATAAAACGTCAGGAAGAAGCCAAGCTGGAAGCTACCCTCAACCAATGGTGGAACCCTGCTACCAGACAAGTATTAGAGCAGATGATTGCCCGTTTGACTAAGAAGTAGAGGGTTTTGCACAGCACCCTGAAGTGTACACAAAAAGCGGCAAGTATCAAGTGTATTTGCCGTTTTTTGTTTTTATAGCTTGCTTTGTTTGGCTTATAGTGTTGGCTAATGCTTTCCCTTTAAATACCCTCCATTAATACTATATACTGTCAATAAAATAAGAAACGCCACCACCAGCAAAAACAAGGAGTAGGCATTGGCTGCGGCATAGTTGAGGGCTTCTACTTCGTCGTAAATGGCAATAGACGCCACCTTGGTTTTGCCCGGAATGTTGCCTCCAATCATGAGCACTAATCCAAACTCGCCAATGGTGTGAGCAAAAGCCAACACAATACCCGTAAGCAACGAAGAGCGCAAGTTGGGGAGCAATATCTTAAATAAAGTGGTACGCCTTGACTTGCCCATAGTGTAGGCGGCTTCGGTAAGCGACGCAGGCAAGTTGCTAAACCCTGCCTGAATAGGTTGCACCATAAACGGTAAACTATAGAGCATAGAGGCAATGACTAATCCCTCGAAAGAGAAAATAAGCCGTAACCCAATGCCCTCCAGAAAACTTCCCAAAGCATATTGAGGGCTGAGCGCCAATAGCAAATAAAACCCCAACACCGTAGGAGGCAATACCAAAGGCATGCTTACCAGAGTTTCTACCACAGGTTTAAGCCGCGAGCGGGTAGTGGCCAACCAATAGGCCAGAGGCAACGATACCACCAACAGCAAAGCAGTAGTAATCAGTGCCAACTGAAATGTCAACATGATAGGAGTCCAGTCGATCATGAGGCAAACATAATTTCATTTGCTTTGACCATAGCCACCACTTGTTGCCCCAAGGCTAGTTGCATTTGTTGTAGGGCTGGAGTGGTTATGATTGATACAATTTGGTATCCATCAAAATCAAGTAATACTTTGCTTAGTAAGGTATCCTCTGTTATAGATTGCACCGTACACGGCAACTGATTAGGAACGCTTATATTTCCCGAAAAGGGCGCCAAAGCAAGCAATACTTCGGTTTCTTTAAACAAGAGCTCAATGTTTTGCCCTGTTTGCAGATAATCTGCAGTTTGCGGAGTGTCTATCAGCAACACCTGCAAAGTGTGTTGGGCTACCAATACTTGTACTAACGACAGATGTGTCTGACTTTGGATGTGAGTAATGTGTCCGGAGAGGTGGTTCATTGGGTTAACGAGTGAGTGGTATATCCGTATTGTTGTAAAATGCGTTGGGCAGTAGGAGTAAACAAAAATTTCTCGAAAGCTTTTGCGTTTTCCAGATTGCCTTGTCCTGTGTGTGGTTTGCCTTGAGGTATTATTACGGCAATGCCTTGGGCTATAGGTAGGTACAAGGTGGGGTTAATTTCAATCCATTTGCCCTTGTTTTTGAGCTGGGGCGACAACACCACCGCTTTGGCAGTAAACCCAACGTCAGCAGCTTGAGAAATAATAAATTGATTGGTTTGAGCAATGCTTTCGCCGTACACCAGCTTTGGCTTCATTTGGTCATATAT
Source organism: uncultured Microscilla sp. (assembly GCF_947493425.1). Classification (GTDB taxonomy): domain Bacteria; phylum Bacteroidota; class Bacteroidia; order Cytophagales; family Microscillaceae; genus Microscilla. Next base: position 6,484 of record NZ_CANLRP010000196.1, read on the forward strand.
GCCTTGTTGTTTGAGCACTGCAACAGCTGCTGCTCCATAAGGAGCTGTTTTGGGGTTGGCTATGGCCAAGTGCCGAATGCCTTGCTGAGCGAGTGTGCCCAAGTGGAGCTTAAAGTCAGGTTTTTGAGTCCAAAGCACCAGTTTGCCCCAAGCATAAGTTTTGGGGGCGTTGCTTAAGCCTGCTTTATACAAAGCTTGAGGATATTTTAGGTCGGCAGATACCAGTACATTGTAAGGAGCCCCTTCTCTTATTTGTGCGGTGAGCTTTCCTGAAGACCCCACTACTACCCTGCATTCAATTTTAAACTCCTGTTTGAACGCTTTGGTAAGTGCTTGCATGGTAAACTGCATATTGGCAGCCGTAGCAATGGTAATGCCCTCGAAAGGCTGGGTCTGACAACCAGTAAAACATACCCAAAGCAGGCTTATACAAATGATTTTTTTCATATAATTAGTTTGTGTTTGCAAAACTACAAATATCAAGTAGATGAAAAAACAGGTAGCTTATTATCAGAAAAGAAAAGCCCTACTAAAACGGTAATTGAAATAAGTAAATATCTTTGTGCTCTAGTGTGATGTATCTTCTGCCTGCCCAACGCTGGTTGAATTAGATGTAAGGTATTCTTTGATAATTATAACCTGAGAATAAAACAATTGAGCGTTTTTTTACTGGCAGAGATAAGCGTTGCCTGCTTGAATTTGTTATAATCCAACCGATAAAACATGAAACAGTTACTTGTAGTGTTAGCCATGTTACTAACACCTATGATTTATGCACAGAAAAACAGTTATACTCTTGAAGAGTACATGCAGCAAACCAATTTTAGTGGGCTTGCTGTATCCCCTAATGGGCGTTATGTTGTGGTAGTTACTCGAAAAAATGACCTGAAAAAAGATAAAGTGGCCTATCAGATGTGGAGAATTACCCTAGATAAATCAGGAAATAAGCAAGAAATGATTCCCTTAACTAAAGTATCATTTAGTGCTTTTTATTCCTTGAAGTGGGCACCCAATAACCGTTACCTTTCTTTTAGGCAAGGTGAACATTTGTATACCCTGGACATGACAGGAGGCGAAGCCATCAAGGTAAATAATAAGAAGATGCCAAAAGGTAGCCTGACAAGCTATGCCTGGTTGCCTCAAGGCAGCAATCAAATGTGTATAGCCATTACAAACACTAAAAAAAATCCGGAGGCAAAAAAAGTGAAAGCTTTATATGGTAAGGTTAAACGTAGAACCACTAAATATATGAAGTATACCACTACGTTTTATAAGGTAAACTATAGAGGAAAAGTGATAGATTCGCTTTTCTCAATAAAAAAATATGCCTATTCGCTGCTTATTTCGCCCAGTGGAAAAAAAATGGTGTTTTCGACTTACCCTATTTCTCAGAGGAAGTTTTCAGACCCCAGGGTAGACAAGGCACAAGTCTACATTGCCACGCTCGATCAGTCTTTGGTGAAATTAAAACTGCTCCCTAAAATAGGTTACCCTTTGATGTGGGGGAGTACCGATAACAACCTCATTAGTCGCTATAGTATGGTAAAAGGGGCAGACTCTACTGCTATCACTCAAACCAAACTACACAATGTATCGGTAGACAAAGGAAAAACGTGGAACCTTTCTCCTCAATTTAAAGGGCATTATCGTGAAGCGATTCTGTTAGATAAACAGCAACTATTGGCAATCGGTGATTTATCTACTCGACGAAATTTTTATTTGATAGACACTAAAAAACAAACCAGTACATCACTTACTTCTTTCAAAGGAGTAGCAACCAATCTAGCTGCATCACAAAATAGGGATGTATTGGTTTTTGTGCTCACTACCAACAAATATTTTAAAGAGGTGTATTTGGCTAAAGGCTATAAAAACCTTAAAAAACCTGTAAAACTCACTTCATTTAATGACAGTTTTGCCAAATACCCTGCTCCCACTATTCAAAAAATTAGTTGGGATAATGGAGAAGGAGATCAAATTGAAGGAGTGCTCATTTGGCCTCCAAACTTGAAAAATAAAAAGAATCTTTCATTGGTGGTTGATATTCACGGAGGTCCCTGGAGCGCTCGTTACGAAACCGTGACAATGCCATTTAGCAGTGGGCTATATTACAATTATGCAAGCTATATGGCAATGAACAATTACCTGGTGTTATTGCCTAATTATAGAGGTGGTGTAGGCAGAGGAGACAAGTTTTTGCGAGATTTGAATGGTTACTCTATTTCTCGTCCTTGTACCGACATACTCAAAGGGGTAGAATATGTGATTAAGCAGGGGTGGGCAAACCCAAATAGCTTGGCGGTGATGGGTATTAGTTATGGCGGTTTATTAACCAATGCTTTGATTACTAAAACCAATCAATTTAAAGTAGCTTTGAGCACTGCGGGGAGTTGGAACTCCATTTCTTATTTTGGGGCGTCTGACAACTTGTCTCAAACAGATGTTAGGTTTCAGGGCAAAAGGCCTTGGCAAGACTTAAAGCGATACTGGAAAGAAAGCCCCATGGCGAATACGGCAAAAATAACAACTCCTACCTTGATTATGTTTGGCGAAAACGACCGAAGAGTCCCTGTATCGCAAGGGTATGAAATGTTTAAGGCGTTGTATACCCAAAAAGTGCCATGTGAGTTGGTGTTGTTTCCCAAAGAAGGTCATTTCTGGCAGTCGCCCGTAAATCAGTTTACAAAAATAAAAATAGAAATGAACTGGCTCAATCATTATTTAAAGGGCAAGCCTTTGGTAAAATAAAGCCTGTGCATACATAGTGGATGGCTTACAAAGTACCCAGAAAAACCAAGGAAAAAATAAAACCCCGTCAAATTATCTACTCGACGGGGTTTTTAAATTTATATAACTCAAGTTACTCAGATTTACTTTGTCGTTTTAATTTCTATTGTGAGACGGTTGTATTGCTACATTAGTTATGCGACGTATTACGCAACCGTAAAACAATAAAGCCATCAGACAATAGAAATAAGCAGACTTTGAATTTACTGCATAACATCAGTTATATAATGTGAGGTACGTATACCTTGTTGTTTTTTACATTTTTTGCGCCATTTTTTTACGCTCATGCTCGTTGAGGTAAATCTTACGCAAACGAATATTTTCAGGAGTAATCTCTACATATTCGTCTTTTTGGATATATTCAAGCGATTCTTCCAACGAGAAAGTTTTCTTAGGAGCAATCTTGGTATTGTCGTCAGTACCCGATGCCCGCATGTTGGTCAATTTCTTACCCTTCTGTACGTTTACCATCAAGTCGTTCATTCGGCTATGTTCACCAATTACTTGCCCGGTGTAGACTACATCGCCTGGCTCAATAAAGAAAATACCTCGGTCTTGCAGTTTGTCGAGCGAGTAACCTTTTGCCATGCCGTCTTCCATAGAGATCAACGAACCATTGATTCGGGTTTCTATTTCACCTTTGTAAGGCTTGTACTCGTCAAAGCGGTGGTTCATTACTGCCTCACCTGCAGTAGCTGTCAAAATATCGTTCCGTAAACCAATCAAGCCACGGGCAGGAATGCTAAATTCAAGATGTTGCCAGCTGCCTTTGCTTTCCATAATCAACAACTCACCCTTACGTTTGGTGGCAAGCTCAATGGCTTTTCCAGCAGATACTTCGGGAACATCAATTACCAAAGTCTCAAACGGCTCGTGTTTTTTACCATCTATTTCTTTGAACAATACCTGAGGCTGTCCTACCTGAAACTCATAACCTTCGCGACGCATGGTTTCAATCAATACCGACAAGTGCAGGATACCACGCCCATACACCAAAAATTTATCTTCACTATCGGTAGGCTCAATCTTAAGCGCCAGGTTTTTTTCTGTTTCTTTGTATAAACGGTCACGTAAGTGACGAGAAGTTACAAATTTACCTTCTTTGCCAAAAAACGGAGAGTTGTTAATCGTAAACAACATACTCATAGTAGGCTCATCGATGGCAATACGTGGCAATGGCTCTGGGTTTTCCCAGTCGGTGATAGTGTCACCAATGTCAAAACCTTCGATACCCGTAACCGCGCAAATCTCACCAGACTTTACCTCTTCTACTTTGGCTTTGCCCAAACCTTCAAACACGTGCAGTTCTTTGATGCGTACCTTCTTTACCTCACCATTGTTTTTGCACAACGCCATAAACTCGCCTTCTTTTAGGGTGCCTCTAAACACCCGCCCAATGGCGATACGTCCTACAAACGAAGAGAAATCTAAAGAAGTAATTTGCATCTGAGGAGTACCTTCATTGCTTGGGGCAGGAGGTATGATATCTACAATTGCCTTAAGCAATGGTTCTATAGTATCGGTTGGTTTTTCCCATTGAGTATCCATCCAACCCATTTTAGCCGAACCATAAATAGTATGGAAATCCAACTGTTCTTCGGTGGCATCCAGGCTAAACATCAAGTCAAAAACCATCTCGTGCACCTCATCGGGGCGACAGTTTTCTTTGTCTACTTTGTTTACTACCACAATTGGCTTAAGCCCCAACGCCAAAGCTTTGCTCAACACAAAACGGGTTTGTGGCATAGGTCCTTCAAATGCATCAACCAAAAGCAATACACCATCTGCCATTTTAAGCACACGTTCAACTTCTCCTCCAAAGTCGGCGTGACCAGGAGTATCAATAATGTTGATTTTGGTGTCTTTATAACGTACAGACACGTTTTTGGAAACAATGGTAATTCCACGTTCACGTTCCAGGTCGTTATTATCAAGAATAAGCTCTCCAAATTCCTGATTCTCGCGGAAAAGTTGAGAGAAGTGAATAATTTTATCTACCAACGTAGTTTTACCGTGGTCTACGTGGGCAATGATGGCAATATTTCTAATGTTTTGCATGAGTACTTTTCGTAATAAAGTACAAAAGTATAGAAAAGGACTGTAGGAAAGAACAAAATGGTTAAGAAATCAATCATTCTTACCTTTGACTTAAAAAACAAGGTAACGAAACAAAGGCGGTGATAAGTATATAGAGCCTTTGTATGCCAGAATTAAGTATTAGAGAATGCTTTTTATGTGAAATATAATTTGCTGAAAAAGCTTTTTGTTAATATCGGTGTGCTAACTTACCAAGCGGTTTTTTCTATGAATAGTTATAAACTATCAATGTATTGTTTTAAATGATAATGGAAAGCTTAAAATTTTTTTGGAAACATTGTAATAAAAACCTGCTCAAGACGACTCATATCGCAAATACCATGAATATTTGACAAAGAAAATTGAAAAAATTACCCAAGGGTACAACTAATAACGAACTATAAACATCCAAATGAAAAAATCTGACTTTTTCTGTAACGAAAACCGTTTTGGTAAGTCTATACCTTCAGCGAAACTAATATAAAAAATAGCAAAGTAAGCCAGCTACTTTCATCAAGCAATACTTTGCCCTGTACTGAATACAATAATTATAATTTATAAAACCATATAACCAATGTTTAGGAATTTACTATTACTTTTTATGGGCGTACTGCTCATGGCAAATCAGGCTATTGCCCAAGCTGATGTAACGGGCAAAATCAAAGACAAAGATGGAGAACCTGTAATTGCGGCAGTAGTAGCCCTGTTAACATCGCCAGGCGACAAAATGGTGAAGGCAGCCGTGGCTAAAAATGATGGAACTTTTACCATAAAAATGGTGAAAGCAGGTAGCTATAAGCTGCAAATAAGGGTGTTGGGTTACAAAGACTACAGTTCTAAACCCTTTACCATAAGTGGCAATGCTACCAAAGCATTGGATGTTATTACTTTAGAAAACGACATAGAATCGCTGGGAGAAGTGGTAGTAAAAGCTGAAAAGCCTCTGGTACAGGTGCTGGCCGACAAAACCGTATTTAATGTAGACAATACCGTAGGTACTACGGGTAGTTCAGGGTTTGACCTTTTGCGCAAAGCTCCAGGGGTAATCGTAGATAACAACGACAATGTAATGGTAGAGGGCAAGTCAGGGGTATTATTTTATGTCAATGGCAAGCCATCAGTATTACGGGGTGAAGACTTGGTAAACTACCTTAAAACCTTGCAAGCCACTGATATAGAAGCCATTGAAATTATTACCCAGCCATCGTCTAAATACGATGCAGAAGGCAATGCTGGAATCATAAACATTAAGCTAAAGCGTGATAAGTCATTAGGAACCAACGGTACCGTATCGCTGGGGCTGATTGCCGGGCAATACAATCGCTATACCAGCTCTTTGTCTTTTAACAACCGCACCAAAAAAACAAGTTTGTACGGCGCTTATAGCAATCGCATAGGCAGAAGTTTCAATTTCATCAACTTTTATCGTATCCAAAACGGGACTACTTTTGACTCTCGTTCGAGAACAGTGCGTGACCGAAATGCCCATAACTTGCGTTTGGGTTTTGACTATTACCTGAGCAAGAAATCTACTTTGGGTGCCATCGTTACCGGAAGTTTTAACGAAATGTTTGCCAATAACGATTCTCGTACCCCTATCATTCCCAATGGTGCTACTACGCCCTCGCAGGTATTGGTGGCCGAAAGCGATGCCCATAACAAAACATTTAATGGCTATGCCAATGTAAACTATAAGTATGAAAGTGGTAAAGGGCGTTCGTTAAATTTAGATGTAGACTATGGGCAGTACATTAGCGACCGCACCAACCTGCAGCCCAACCGTTTTTTTGATGGTGATGAAGCGATCATCGTGAGCGAAAACATCACTTTCTTTGACACACCAGTAAATATCGGAGTGTTTTCGGCACAGTTAAATTATACCCAAAACTTTTTGAAAGGTGTGCTTGGGCTAGGAGGAAAGTATGCATTGGTAAGTACCGATAACAACTTTCAGTTTTATGACCGAGTAGGAGGGGTAGATATATTGAATACTGCCCAAACCAATGAGTTTTTTTATGATGAGCAAGTGACTGCTGCTTACTTTAACTATAACCGAAAGTTTAAAAAACTCAATATACAATTTGGGTTACGAATGGAGCACACCGCCTCTGACGGACGCTTGGAAAGTATGCAGGCAAACGCTGACAATCAGGTGAAACGCGATTATGTAAACTGGTTTCCTAGTGGTGGGCTTACTTACAGTCTCAACCAACAAAACACCTTTGCGCTGAACTACAGCCGTCGTATTCGCCGACCCAATTATCAGGTGTTGAATCCGTTTGAGTATAGAATCGATGGGCTGTCTTTTCGCAAGGGAAACCCTTTTTTGCAACCTCAGTATACCGATAATGTGAAGTTGTCGCATACTTATAAGTATACCTTGACTACTTCACTGAGTTATAGCTTTACCTCAGACTATTTTGCGCAGGTAACCGAGGCTTTGCCTGATGATCGTAACTTTTTGATGACCCGTAATGTAGCCAATCGCAGAGTAATTAACCTGGGCATTGCTTATCCTACCCGTTTTACCAAATGGTGGAGCATCTATTTTAGCTTAAACGCTTACCGTAGCATTTTCGAAGCAACCAACCCTGCCTTTATCGGCATTTCACAAAATGCCATGAGCCTCTACGCGCAAAATACGTTTAAATTGCCTGGTGGCCTTACTGCCGAAATATCAGGTTGGTACAGTTCTCCTTCATTGTGGGGTGGTACTTACCAGGTCAAAAGTTTGGGTGCATTGAATTTTGCTTTCCAGAAAAAACTTTTGGGCAACAAAATAACGGCAAGGCTTGCCTTCAACGATGTTTTGTATACTTCTCCGTGGAGAGGCGACACTTTTTTCCCAAACCTTAGTATTTATGGCAGTGGTGGTTGGGATAGTCGCCAGGTGCGTTTCTCATTGTCTTACAACTTTGGTCGTAAAGAAATCAAGCGGGCGAGAAAACGCAAAACCAGTATTGAAAACGAAAAAGGACGAATGGGGAATTAGTGGGTAGCGCTGACAAGGATTCCAGGAACCAGGCGCTAGGTATCCCCTGTTCTATAGGTAGTTCATAAAAGATGCCAATAACTATAAATGATACACTCCATCAGAGTAAGGCGTTTGCCTGGACTTTGGTGGAGTTTTTTGTTTGATAAAGTTTGAGAGAGGGCATAGGTGGATACACACGATACATTCTTTAATCTTTACAAACAGATTGAAAGTTTTTAGGTATTTGTTCACCAAATTTTTGTGCTTTATTAAGGTCTTGACAAGCTTTAGTTTTTTTGCCTAAATCCAAGTAAATATAACCGCGTAATAGATAAGCAGTGGCATATTTGGGGTTTAGCTGAATGGGTGCTGTGTAATCATCTATTGCAAGTTGAAGGGCTTTTTTCTCCTCATAGGTAGCTGCACGACTCATATACAACGATGGTATTGAATCATTTAACCTTATGGCTTTAGTGTAGTTTATAACTGCTTGATCTGCTTGTCCAATGGTGGCTTGCAGCTGACCAAGGTTAAAAAAAGCTCGATAATCTTTTTTACTAAGCTCTATAGTTTTTAAAAAAAGTTTTTTTGAAGCAGTGTAATCTTTTAAATAAAAATAAGCAATTCCTAGCAGCAAGTAGTTTTCATAGTTTTGAGGATTTACTTTGATGGCTATTTTGAGGTGCTTTTGTGCTTGTGAATAATTTTCAAGGTTTGACTCAATCATTCCTAACATTTCATTGGCAAAAATATCACGTTCATCTATTAGAAAGTGTTTTAAAAGGTGTTTAGGAGAGAAAATGTACTCAAACTATTTACTTTAGGGTTGCAAAACTTTCAAG
>NZ_CANLRP010000197.1 GCF_947493425.1 uncultured Microscilla sp.
TATTTTTCAAAGGGTTTCAGTTTTACGTCTAAACACGTAATTAAATAGTTTTTAAACTTATAAACATTTGATAACCGGGCCTCTGGCGAGTCCTTAGATACCGATGTATATCGGTGCTCAACGAAGGTGAAACTCTGATTAATGGATATTACTTAATTTTCTTACCGTCTTTACTCGTCAATCGAGATTTTTATAGATGCATTACTATAATACTTTGGTACTGTTGAGACTCTGAGAAAATTACAGAGAATGGCGGCAATTCCTTCGTTTGGAAATCATCAAAAGATGTAACTTGTTAAATCTGCTCGTCCATTCTCTGTGAATATCCTATTCTAAAATACCACATTTTTGTACTTCTCAAAGACATCATCTTTTTTTTCAAATATACGAGTTAATCAGTAATTAACCTTGACTAAAATCACTGCGGAGTATTGATATATAGATATGCCCAGTAAATAAGTGCCAATTGCAGAGGCAAACGAAACCATAGAAAACCAACTGGGATCTTTCTAAATTTACGCCCCGCTATTTTTTCGGTAAGCATATAAATATTTGCCGGAAATACAGCTATCAGCAGTGCTACTACTCCAATGGCTGCCCAGTGACGGGTTGGTTCAAATAAAAGCCCCACACCCAATACAATTTCGGCAATACCACTTAAGTCTACCATAAGTTTATGTGCCGGAATATAGGGAGGCATCATTTTAAGATAAAATTTGGGTTGCACAAAGTGGTAAACCCCAGCAAGTATGTACAAAACCGCCATTACGTAAAGTGCAATCATTTCAATAAGCTTAGTTTGAGAAGCAATGTAATCGGAATGCTCATAGTTTCCAAGGTAGGCTCTATAATTTGAGCCAAACAAAACGATATATTCGGCGGTTTGTTATACTTAAACAAAAATGGTTTTGGGGACAGGTTTTGACCAATTGCCTGAATACCAACATTAATCAACTGAAGCTATTTCTAAATCCCGGTTCATCGGGGCAGCTTTGCTGTGACGAGCTCACCACAGGTAATCACTTTCATCTTAGTATAATTTACTTGATCACCTACAACTATTGTATCGTTTTTGCCTTTAACTAATGCCATGCATCAGGGTGTGAGCACACAAAGCAATGCAAAAAGTTGTTTTTTCACCTCGTATTGAATCATCACCTTGGGTGGCTATACCGTAGGTTTATAAAAATACAATCATGTTTGCAGGTTTTGAACGTTATTACTAGTATGAGTTGTTTTTATTACGTTTAATACCCTTGCAATCACTAAAATATAAGTATATTTGGGTTAAAAACCTGCTTAGTATCTTTTAATGATAAAAACAACTAAATATCATTATTTTTGGCATAATTTTTCCGATGTTTAAATAATTGATACAATTTAGAAAGTAACGCCTTCTATTTTACACAGAACCATTCGTTTTGTGTTGTATTATACACCAAAAGCAAAAAAGCCATGCGTTTCACACTAAAAAAGGTAAGACATAAAATATTGCTGGCGTTTGCAACACTCATTCTGTTTACAGGAGTTATTGTGGTGATCTCACAATACTATATGCGTAAAAGTAACGAGTATCAATCTTTGAAAACTCAAATCAAAGACCTGCTTAACTTGAGCCTTACTGTACAAAATCACCAGAAAAACTTCCTACTGACAGACGCCAAGTCAATTACATACTATAAACAAAAAGGTCAAAGTAAAAATCTTTCTGAATACAATAAGAATGCGCTGAAGATAAAAAAGCTTATTACCAAAATTGAAAAAGCCCCTCTGCTTAACCAATTAAATGTGGATAAAAGCCTAAAGAAAATCAGGTCGTCTCATACCAAATATAATCGTTGGTTTAATGACCTTTCCCTCAAAATACAATACAAAGGCTTTAAAGATTATGGGTTGATCAATAAAATGCGCGTAGCTGCCCATCAACTTGAAAAAGCAGATAGTCTTCGTCAGTTTGACATTAATAAATTGCGCCGTCACGAAAAAGATTTTCTACTACGAAAAGATTTAGTGTATGCCAACAAACTGTATAACCTTAATCGAAGCATTAAACAAAGCTTAAGGTCTCAGATAGACACTTTGGCAAAAACCGAATCTGCACAAATCAATCGCCTTGAAGCATACATCAACACTGCCAATACTTATGAAAGGTATTTTGCCAAAATTGTCAATATTGATATAAAAATTGGCCTGACTGAAAATGAAGGGATCAGAGGCGAGCTCAAAAACATTATTGCTGACATTAAACTGGAGTTGAGCATTTTGCATGACACCGTGAACGAAAGAACCAACAACCTGATTTGGCAGGCGGCAATGGTATTTCTTATCGTGATTATTGTCATGCTATTTTTGTCACTGGTGGTCGCCTGGTATTTTACCCACAGTATTTCAAGTCCTATAGAGTTACTCAGTCGAATCACCAAATCGATTGCTGATGGGTTACAAAACCAAGAAGACCGTTTGGATGGAGTACAGACTGAAGACGAAGTGGGCAACCTTGCCCGTAATTTTAAAAACCTCTATACCCAACTCAGACAAACCATTCAGATTACTAAAGACGAAAACGCCAAACTGAAAGAGTTTTCGCAGAAAGAAGCTGAACGACGTTGGGAGACTGAAGGTTTTGCTATTTTCAACGAAATTTACCGAAATCACTTTAACAACCTCGAAGAACAGGCTTTTGAAGTAACAGCACAACTTGTAAAATATACTGGAAGTAGCCAGGGAGGTATGTTTGTGATTAACGACGACAACGACGAAGACCTCTATATGGAACTTAAGGCTTGTTATGCTTACGAACGCAACAAGTTTAAAAACAAAAGGGTAGACTTGGGCGATGGACTCATAGGTACTGCCTGGCGCGAAGGTGATACCATGTTACTGACCGATGTTCCACAAAGTTATGTGCATATTACCTCAGGATTGGGCAAAAGCAACCCCAGCTGTGTGCTGATTGTTCCAGTAAAATCGGACGATGCTATGGTGGGTATAATAGAGCTGGTGTCTTTCAAAGTTTTCAAAACCCATGAAGTCACTTTTATAGAGCGTTTATCGCAAAGGATTGCTTCTGGTATCATTGCCATTAAAGCGTCTGAAAGAAACAAGAAACTATTGGCTATTCTGGAAAGTGAGGCGCAAGATGCCCAGGAACGCGAAGCCAATTTGCGTAAAGAGTTACAAAACTCTAAGTATTGGGTACATAAATTTGAGCAGAAACTCAACAATATTTCTGATGAATTAATGATTTACCGCACTGTAATCAACCGTTTGTACGCAGGCTTGTTGATCACTAACGAAAAGTTTATCATTACCAAAGTCAATAACTATATATACCAAAGGTTTAACTACAAAAGAGGTGAGTTGATTGGCGAGTCGGTAGACATTTTAATAGAGACAGACTATAAAAACGTCATCGATTTGCGAGAGAAACGCTTCAAAGTAAGTTATCGCTCTTTTCAGGAACAGGTAAGTGGAGAAGTGATTGACAAGCGTGGCAAAAACTATCCGGTAAAAATGCTTTCTGGAAAATTGGAAATTGACACAAAAATTATTTACATATTCTTATTCAATGAAGATGACGTAGTACATCTATCGCCATCATCGGTAAGCGATACAAGCAAAGGTTTGATATTGAGTTAAAACAATTCAATATCAAACCTTTTTTGCTTTTCCCTTTACACTTATACTCTTCTAACCCAAGTTCAACTCCTCTCACTCACACGCCCTGAACCTTCACAAAAAGCACTTTATCTACCAATTGCCCAAGGACTGGCTCCGGGTATAGTTGATATTGTTACGGGTAGATACTTTTTTTACTGGTATTTTGCTGAGTGGTGCCCACAAAAAGAATTTAAACATCAAGGTATTGTCATTGCGATTGTTGGTGCTCAACTGAGAAATATTGTCTACATAGTCGGTTTGTGGGTTGAGTATGCTTGCCTGCAAGCCCAGGGCGTAACCATTGGCAAAACGATAGGCAGCACCAATGCCTGTAGGCAACATAACCGCAGAGTTATTATAGTTTTCGTTTTTCCCTCGGGAAGTTTGAATGTCCTGAAGGTTTTCTCCTTCGTCGTTTTTCACCAAAAATCGATAAATACCAAAGCCCTGGCTAAGGTATACCATATAACGTGAAGTTTTGATCAGGTTAAACTGGAGCTCATAGTGAAATGTAATTAAATTTGATTTAAAAAAGTTATTGGGTCTGCCGTCTTCTTCAGGATCAGTAGAGGTGAAAGAATAATTCAGGTTTTCTCCTGTAACAGTGCCTATACTGAAACCAAATCGGCTGTTAAAGTAACGGTGTCGGTTGAGCCTGTAAGCAATATGAAAAGAGGAGGTCCACTTGCTGTAAGAAGGATTCAGGTCGCCTCGGTAAGCATTGGCACTGATGCCTACTTCCAAAAAGCGGGGAATTTTGGGCAACGATTTATTCTCAAAAGGGGGGTGCAAAATATCCAGTTCTTCGTTGTTGTTTTGCGCTTGTAATATTGCACAGGTTATACAAAACGCCCACAATGTTAGCAGTATTTTTTTCATATTCCTTATAAACGAAAAAACGTCCAAATTGATTCTTAGGAATGGTACCAAAATAAATTTACATTCTTAACCTCATCTTTTGAGGCTATACTTTGTTAAAAAATAGCCGAATAGCGATGCTATTAGCCGATTTTTTGCCTCGTCTAGCAACAAAATATTTTAGCGTTACTATAGAAATTTATTTTTACACCATTCCTTAGGAATGGACAAAAATACATGCGTATTATTAACTGCCCATTTTTTCGCTACTCTTTCAAAAAACATATAAATTTATTTGAGTGCTTGTATACCCTTTATATTATTCTAATAATACAACTATTTCGCTCAGCATAGTAAGCCTTGGCTGATACATTCTTTATATTTTTACCCTGCAAGGAGGTATAAAAAAAACCTGCCCTCAAGCATCAAAACTTGAGAGCAGGCAACAATTATTAAAAGTTAAAACTAAAGGTAAAATTATTCATCATCTCTTAGGGGTTCGTCGAAGTTGCCTTCTCCTAATAGCTCCTTCATCTCCTCTTCCGACAACATCATGTGCCCCAACATTCCTACACTTGGAGGGGGGGAAACTGTCTGTTTTTTATTTGTATTACTCATTATTTCAGGGTTAGTAATTTTGTTTGGTAATTTGTAGAACAAAATGTTTTACAGATTACTGAAATCAGGTATTTATTTTTTTAGCCTCAATTTTATAAAATCTTTAGCTTGAGCAGGGGTTTTATCAGGCAATTGGTTGAACAAAGAATTTTTCATCTTATCCAACTTGTGTACATCACTGCCCGTCAAATGTACCTTACAACTAAAACCCGTATCGCTTATTTGTTTAAATTGTGTGGTTTCAAGATTCATTTTACCAAAACTTGTTTTTAAATGATGCTGCATTTTCAAAAAATAAGTGACAAAGCCTGCTGGCGCACTTATCATTAATGTCTCCCAATTTTTTGTCTTAATAGATTTCATCTCAATAATTTATGTAATAATGTTTTAAATGTTTGTGGCACAAAGGTAGGGCATAGAGTTGAATACCTAAAAAAACAAGTATAGACAAAGGATATACAAAAGAAATTTAATTGGCATATACAACCTTTAGACAAGTTGCCCTGCCTGCCTGATGGCTCTGCTCCAGTTGATTTACAAGGTGTAAAAGCTTGCTCTAAACATATAAAAACTTAAGTAAAAAAACCCAGGCATAAAATACCTGGGTTTTTTCTTTCTACTTATGGATGTTAATTATTTATCGAAATAAACTATGTAATGCCTTTAGGGAACGGTGTCAAAATAAATTTACATTCTTAACCTCATCTTTTTTAGACATGCTTCGTTAAAAAAACTTGCCATAGCTATGGCTATGCCGCGTTTTTTGGCCTCGCCTGACCAAAAAATATTTCCTTAAACTATAGAACTTTATTTTTGCATCGTTCCTAGGGAGCAAACAAGAAATATATAAGGCGGTATTTTGCCCTTTTCTTCTCTTAAGAACCAAGTTTGCCGCTGTGCCGCGACGAGTCTATAAACTCTCTGAAGCAATTTTTAGAGGAGCTTTTCCACAGGCTAAATACCACACAATGAAGGGTTTGGTAGGTGTCAGAACTCAAAAAGCAAATAATGCTTTAGTTTTAAAGATCGCTAAAGAATAAAATTCACCTTTATCCACTAAGAAGCCAGGATACTATTCATCAGCTACTAGTTGGATAGTGGCATTTTCTATTTTTTGCCACGAACCATCGCTGTCCTGAAACTTGATGCTGGCTGTACCTTTTTCCCAATTTTCATCAAGCAATAGCCTTACTTTGGTATTAGGCGATAAAAAAGTGCTTTGATCGGGGGTTAGAAAGCCATCAGCGGTAACTAATACTTGAGTTTTGTTATAGTTAAGTAGACTTATATAAGTAAAATCTCCTTTGAGGTAAGAAGGAATACTCACAAATGTTTTGTTACGTCGATTAATATCGGCGTTGCCTATAACGGTTTCACGTCCTATATAAAAAGTGAGGCAGAGGTATATTTTTGGATCATTTTTTTTGTTAGACCTCACCTCATAATTGGCTACAAATAATCCTGGATTTTTTTTAGCTTTGGTTGCTGTATGCATTGTCTTCAAATATCAGTTTTATCACCTACTCTGTTTTAGGCTTTTCGGTGTTCGCCTGATGGAGGTATTTGGATGGTGGAGGAAGGCATTATATTTTTGTTTGGATGATAGTTTTAATCACTATATGCAGCTGATTACACAAATATACGAAGGATTATGAGTGGACGATAAAAACTATAATAGACAATCCGTAGACAACAGCATAGACAATCCGTAGACAGGCACTCGAAAAAACTAAATAATATTTTAGACAATCAATTGATTGATAAAGTCTTTGAGTTCTACATTTTTGGGCAAACCTAGTTTTTTCTTCAAGCGATACTTGTGGGTTCGCACACTTTCTGTATTGATATTCAACAGGTTGGCTATTTCTTTATTAGACATGTGGGTTTTTACATAAGCACAATACCTCAGGTCTTCGGTAGTAAGCCTGGGATACTTTTCTTGTAACAGGGTAAAAAACCTAGGGTGAACTTTCTCGAAATAATTTTTAAAATTCTGCCACTCATTCTCCAGATCCAGGCTATTATCAATGTACCTTACAATTTTGGTCACTTCCTTAGAGGCGCTTGCCTTTTCTTTGATGTCTATTTTTTCAAGCCGTTCCTGTATTGTCCTTAGTATTTGGGTCTTTTGGTGCAACTCCAGTATTTTAGTGTTGAGTTCTCGGTCTTTTTGTTCTTTTATTAATCTATTCTTACGCTCTATTTCCTGATGTTGCAACTTGATAGTTTTATAGGAGTACATAAGGCTAAGTACCGACTTTACCCTTGCCCATAGCTCTACTTTTTGAATAGGCTTGCGCACATAGTCAAATGCCCCAGCATCAAGGGCAGCCTTGAGGTTTTCGGTGGTAGTGTATACCCCAGTAATCAACAAAATAGGAATATCTTTAGTAAGGGGGGTTTGTTTGAGCGCCTGGGTAAGTTGTAAACCATTCATTTGTGGCATGTCCCAATCGGTAATAATGAGATCAGGCAAGAGCTTTTGCGCCACATTGTAAGCTATTTTACCATTCGACGCAGTCAACAAATCATAACTTTCGCTTGCTTCTTCCAAGTATCGGGTCATTGTTTGCACATTATCACTTTGGTCGTCAACCACTAGAATATTGGCACTAGTTAAAGCATTAAGGCTCATATATTTTGCTTTGATTTTTAGACTTACAACTTATTTCTCAATGAATTGTTAAGGTATCATCTTGAAACGACATTTTTTGCTAAATGGTTCAGGAGAATTTATGACAATTCTAATTTATTGCCCTCCTTTTGGAATGCTTAAAACAACAGGTGAAGTTTTTAATAAAACTCTGCACTTTTTTTGAACAACAGAAGGTTTTTTCTCAGAATATTTACATATTGAAAGCCTGTCAAGCTAAATTTGAAATCTCACAAATATGGGACGAACTTCTACCAAAGCGACCGCTCAAAAAACCACAAACTCTGACAATGCAGCTTCCAAAAGCCACCCTCAAGCACTTTCTTTTGCAGCCCGCCCTTCGGGGATTCCGGTAGTAGATAACCTTATTTCTTCCAGTACAGAAGCAGTGTCTTTTCCAGCAAAAGTTGCAGCTCCTCAGATTCCTCAAGGTTCTCCCCAAACCTTGCATAAAAAGATAAAACAGCCAAAAGCTATCACTCTTATCCCGCCCAAAACCAAACCTTATACTGTAGACAAACAAGGACGGGTTGTTTTTGATGAAGGCATTACGATCATGGAGGGTTATGATTATCTCAAAAAACACCTCGAAGATGATGAATACATTCGCCAGCACTATGGCTACATAGAGCAAGATATAAAGCAAACATCTATTTATGGCATAACCGTCAACGGAAAGGTTAACTATTTTGTGCTGAACGAGTTTTTGGCCGACTATCGTTTTATTGATACAGTACACGGCAAGCATCAAATTGAAATTAACCGCAAAATTAAAAATCGCTGGGCATATATCCGGGAGCAAAAAGCCAAAGGTAATATAGATTTCATACGTTACTTTCGTCGGATGCTCAAGGTAGAAGATGGCGCAAAAGTAAAGGATGTGCCCAAATTTTGGCACAATGGGGTGATGTATGCTTACATGGGTTCAGGTGAAGGAAGGTCCTACTATGCTTATGAAACCGATTTCTTATTTGTTAAAGGTTCTGGCATTAAAAGTCAAGATGGCAAAGCTCCACTATACGCATTCGCTACTATATTGGTAAAAGGACGTTCGTTCTATGCCTCAAACAGGAATGAAATGGCAACCAAGCTATTGAAAAAATGGAATATATCAAGGCTTACCCCTGGCAGTACCTTGGTGTTGATAGAAGATGACCCAGCAACTGAAACTGAGTCTAAAGGAGCTCCCCCTGCTCCTATGTATATTTATGATCCCAAAACCGGATTGGAGCCCACTGGTAAAGACTATTTCAGAAACTATCTGAAGCAAAAACATGCCGAACAAACAGCTAAAGGCTTACTTGCCGAACGCAAAGCTTTTAGAGAATCACAGTACTCCCCCAAAGAAAAGCAAATTCAGCTGGCCATGCGAGAGCTTTACAGAATAGCCAGTATGGATTTTGAATTAGACAAAAGCGTGACCGGCTGGGATTTTTTAGAAGCTACTCAAAAAGAACGAAACAGCTGGCAAGCCAAAGTTGCAGACGAACAAAAACTTCCTAATGCTATAGTAGCTCAAGCAGCTCGTCGTTTAGATTTATTGGGTAAGCAAGAGGTCGTAAGAAAAAGCATGGCAACCAGTAGCCACAACACTGAAGAATTGATGCAGCAAGCAGTGCAATTTGGGGTAGCTACTTTGAGCAATGAAGAGAAAAAGATGTATGTCCTGGTGCAAAAAAAAGAAGCCGCCGAAAAGGATTTGCAGTGGCTGAAAACAAACTATACACTAAAGGCTATCCATAAACAAGCAATGGAAAAAAGCTTGTTAGCAAAAATCAGCAAACTAAACAGCAATCTAAAAGAAATGGGTAAGCTCGCTGATTTATATAATGCTCAAGGCAATCGGGCAGGACAAAAAGCTAAAGGCTCGGCTCAAGTACAAGCCAAAGCTCAACAATACCTGGTGACTTACAAAGACCGCCTGGGGGTGCTTTATCTAAAAAAGTATTTGCTTTATGAACATTATCATCAATGGCTTGAACAAGTCGCAACACTCCAAAGTAAAAAAGCACTCACCCACTTGCCTAAAGACACCAAGTGGGGAGAGGTGGTAAGCAGAGGGCGAATATACCATCTGCAACAAACCGAAGATTATCAAAAGGCAAAGCGTTACCTTAGGCTACACCACGAAGCCAAACAAGAATATGAAGCAATCAAACTTGCCTACTTGCTTAACCAAGACGTGACCAAAGCCCACAAAACCAGTACTCAAGTAGGTGACTTGCTATCCAGAGCCGGAGAGATGCTCACTGAAAATGTGGCAGGAAGCATAGTAAAATTGGTATTGGGAGATGTAGAAGTAGACATTTATACAGATAGAGAGGTTGCCGAAAAATTTGTAGAAAACCTCCAGGGTGAACATATCAAAGTAAGTAAAGAACAATACGAAAACATTAAAGAAAATCTTGCCGGAAAAATAGGATCGACAGTGGGGCATAGCATAGGTGTTATGATTGACCTTGCAGTGACCACTTATATTACCAAAGGGGCAGCTTCTATTGGGGCAGTAAAAAAAGCCAGTCGAGTGGTCAAAGCTTTGATGTTTAAGAAGTGGGGAAAGCAAGGCATTAAAGCCTATAGGGTGCTTGCTTCTATGGTACAAAGTATGGTTGCCTACAAACTTGCGGGGCAAAGTCCAATAAGTGGCGCCACCGAAAGTCTGGTGAGCAGTATGATCAACCCCAATTTGATTAAAAACAGCAAGTATGGGGCTATCCTTGCCTTAGGACTACGTTTTTTTGCCCGCACTGCAGGTGAAACTGTTCAGGAGTACGCCGGAGATTTTATGACTAACCTCCTGCTAGAAGTTCAAATACACAAAAACACGAAAGCCAAAGGACTGGCAACTAAAAACATTTTTAGTGAAACATTTGCCAAAACCTTTGGACGCACCCGAGCCGAAGCCGTAGAACGTTTATTGGTCACAGGGCTTACTTGTGCGATGTTTTCGGGTGCAGCAAGTATAGGAGATTTGCAAAGTCTGAAGGCAGAAATTCTCAAAGATGTGCCTGACACTATCCCTGAAGCAAAAGAAGTGGTTACAGCACTGAATAATGCAATTGAGGAGAAAAAAAATGGAAAAAGTGAAAAGAATGAAGTAAAAGATCATATAAAGGCTGTAGAAACAGGGCATAAACCAACACAGGAAAATCAAACCTCAGACAAAGATTCAACCAAGAAGGCGAATGACTTGGCTCAAAAATCATTTCCTAATGTAAAAGTCCAAACATTTGAAAATGAGACTCAGTTGCCTGGTGGTCAGAAGCAGTATGTGGGAGAAGTAGCAGCTCAGAATGATCCAGCGCTTACCAAATCACTGGCCAAAGCCAAAGCAATGGCAACCAAAATGGGGGAATCCAATCTTGATAATCAGGAAATATGGGAAAAAACGGGTTGGTTTAAGAACATAGAAGACGGCAAATGGCGTTATGAAATCAGCGATCATCAAGCAGGTTTCACAAATAAGTTTGATTTAACAAGTATTTTAGATAGAGCAATTGATGGAGAAGTAATCTCTAGTTTTATAGAGTCTATTTTTGATCATCAAAATTTTTATGCTTTATATCCCGGAACAGAGTCTACCCAAGTGCAGGTTTTTTATAACCCCAGCAGTGGCATTAGGATAGATACTGGGCAAACCCCTAAGGGTTTTCAAGTAATTAGAATTAATTTAGCAAGAATAATATCAGATCAAGATGTCAAAACCAGAAAGACACTTCCCGGAAAAATACAAGACTACACTAGCAGAATTAGAGGCTCAATCCTCCACGAGCTTCAGCATGTCGGACAAGGAATTGAAGGAGTTTCGTCGGGCACATCGGTTGAGGAAGAGTTCACCAAAGTTTTTTCCGAAACTTTCTCAAGAGGAGAAGGAGGAAATACTCAAAATTTTTCTCGAGAACAAATAGCATTATTCTATATTCAATCACAGGATGTTTATAGAAAGTATGAACAAGCTAATGCGCAAGGTAGACCGATAACTTTAAACCTGGAAGATCAAGCAAAATATGACCTTTATCTAGAGGCTGTTGAAGAATACGTGGATAATTTAGGGGAAAGGGAAGCACGGGATACTCAGCGAAGAAAAGATTTAGACAAAAAGCAACGAAGGAAAACAGAGCCCTACACAGATGATGATTCTTTTTATGGTGGTCTTCTCTTTCAACAAACCCCTTCTGGCATTAAAGGCATGTTCGGCACAGATGGCATAGTATATATTAACACAAAGCTTGCTACCCCTGATACACTTATTCATGAATTTGGTCACATTTGGCTCGAAATAGCCGAACGTGTTGACCCTAAACTAATGGATGCTGCTGTCAAAGCAGCACAAAGCAGTAAATATTTTCAGGAGGTATTAAAAAATGAAGGCTATGCTGACCTTGATGCACGCGGCATGGCAAAAGAAGCCCTTGCACAAGCCATAGGTTTGGGCGCCAAAGATGTGGGTGATATGGCGCTCCATCCTGATTTTGCGGCCTTGGTACAAGATATAAAACATGCTAAGTCGTTTCAGGAGTTTACCCAAAAACTCTGGCAAGCTGTTCGTCAGTTCCTCACCGAAAAGCTCGGCGTTCAACTTTCCAAAGATCAGGACTTGAGCCAAATGACCCTACAGCAATTGGTTAATACTATCAATGCTGAGCTTACCTCAGGCAAAGAAATTTCCAACATTACATCTCAGGATTTAGTCAAATTTCTTACAGGAGAGGTTAACGAAATTGACATCCAAAACTCTATTTTAGAAGGTAAAAAAGCTCAAGGAAGCATAAAGCTGAGGAATTGGTATAGCACACTCAGGGAAGATGTGTTTAAAGATGCAATAAAGATTTCTGGATTGTCTATAACTGTGGAGGAAGCAAAAGAAACGGTAGATTTTACCCTACGAGACATTATCAAAAATTCAGCCATCAAGGGGAACATACAACTGCAAACCATAGTGGTGGCTGAGTTATTGAGAAACCCAAATTTCGTAAAAATTTTAAGGACTGCCGACAAATCTTTGGCTATACAATTGGTTGCTTTGATGGGACTGGTAGGGGCCGCAGGTGGAAGAGCAGAAAGTTTTGCGCAAAAACTAGGGGAAAAAGGTCAGCCCTTGTTGATGGCGAGTAAACTAATCACAGGGGATAAAGTATTATCAAAAAATGCTGTGCCAATTGGAAAGAATAAGTATTTTATTTACGTAGACAAATCCAATGGAAACGTCTCTTTCAAATTAGATGATCCCTTGAATAGTTATCATTATCTTTGGGGGAACTCTGGCAATGTAAAACCTGGCGAAGGAGTGCCTCGTGTCATCACCTCTGCCATGCAAGAAGAACTTAATAAAGTAAAAAAAGTAGCCATCAATTGTGTAGCCAGTTGTGTGCCTGCTACCATGTCAATCATCAACATACTAAGGGGAGGAACAAAACTCCCTGACGATCAATTTTCAGTAAGTGCCACAGGAAGATTAGGCGAAAAAAGTGGCGAGATATTAGAAAAAAACTTAAGTGCACACGGTTTTGATTACAGCAAACACGAAGTAGGCATGGCTACTGAATGGACTAGCTCACAACTGGAAGAAAATGTACTAAGAGCGCTTATGGGGCAACCAGCGGGCTCTTTGTTGATATTTGTGTCAGGTAACTCTACTATGAAGGAAGCCCCTGGTCACATATTTGGAGTATTTATTGGGTATGATCAGAAAATTACCTTGTTAGAGACCTTAAGCCCTAGTGTGAGTGGAGTAATGGCATCTGCAACAGGGAAGGCAGGGCTAAACTTAGTGTATAAAAATATAGAACATGCACATGATTCCGCAATAAGAACCGCCGCCGGCATAGGAATTGGAAAAGAACATTTAAAAATATCTTGGACTGTCTACAATGTATCATCTTTTAAACCCTAAACATGACCCCAGAACAAGAATACAGAGAGCTTTATGAATGGCTAAGACATAGCCGATGTCTAGAAGCCCTATTACTTGCAAGTGAACGGTACGAAGAAGGGCTGGGAGATCCTCCTGTTGGTATGATTCAAGAAATGTTAAATCAGGTAACCCTGCTAATAATAAACAAAATATTTTTACCTGTGCCTAGTGGGGTAAGGCATTTATCTAACCTAAAGTCGTTTTGTATATCCGCAGTAGAAGCACCTGCAGACATTGAAGTACTGAACACTGCCATACAACAGTTTCCCCAAATAGAATCATTGGAATTGAAGGGTTTAATACTTAGCCGTTTACCCGAAGAAATTTTTAAGCTTCCCCACCTTACCTCATTTAGTTTTTTGGGCGAGCTACAATGCCTCCCTGAAGATATGCGTGTATTTAGTCGGTTGAAATCTTTGCATATTAAGGCAACTTATATGTATAAGCCCATACAACCCCGTGTATATAAGTTATCATCAATCCCCGAAAGTATAGGAATGCTCAATCAACTAGAGGTACTGAGTTTAGAGATGCCTGACTCTTTGAAACACTTTCCTAAAGGACTCAACAAATTAACTCAATTGAAGCAACTTACTATAGAAGCCTCACATATTCCCTTAGAGTGTATTCGTGATATTACCAACCTTGAAAGGTTTTCTTTTACCTTGTTAGGAGACCCTTTAGACATGGAAATATATCCTTCTAAACATCAAGAAGTCTTAGAGGTACTCAAGTATATTCGTACCCTTCATTGTTTGACACACCTGAAAATAAACTCTCCTTTTATGAGTCATATCCCTGAGTGGATTGACGAACTAATCCATTTAGAATCACTTGAAATAAGGGAATTAACCACTTTCTCCGAAGATTTAGACCCTCGATGGCCTTATGCTTACTTTATACCAACGCCTATTCCTGAAAGCTTACAACAGCTAAAAAAATTGACATATTTGCAATTGGCAAACATATCTTTAGAAACCGTTCCTGAGGTTATACAGTACCTACCTAGCCTTACAGAAGTATACTTGGATGAGATACATTTTAAACAAGAAGAAGTCATTCCAGCAAACTTTACTCCTCCTCCCCAACTTTTACTCTTTGCTATTAGATTTATTTATATGAGCAAAGAGAGAGGAAATGCTGTAAGAGCATTTTTTCCTGAAACGTGTAAAGTCATATTACTGACGAACACAAACGTTTAAATATTATTACCTGGCACCAAGGATCAAAAGTGCCTTAGTTGGTCTCTAGAGTTGAATAACCTTATAAATCTACTAAAATGAGTCGCCAACCACAAACGAATTGAACCACCTAGTACCTTATCCTCTAAGTAAATGCACTATTTATTTTGGATGAGATTTGTTCTCTGACGAACTTCAAAAATTG
>NZ_CANLRP010000198.1 GCF_947493425.1 uncultured Microscilla sp.
CAAAAATGGCTTAAACGTGTTAGAAGCCTTATCCAGGATTGCTAAATATCAGGTTAGCACATACACTGATTAGTTACTCATTTTTTAGATTAAAAAACAGTACGCGGTCTTTTTTACGGGTGTTTTTTTTCGTAGCAAGATGCTGCTTCAATGTCAGATTATATAATGTAACCCCTTTGATAACTAAGTAAATTCTACATTACTTCGAGGCTATTTTGGCAGCTGTTTATCCCGCAAGGAACTAAGTACACTGTAAATTAAGTAAGTTATCCTAGTAGATAATCGCTTTGTATTTAATATTAAAGGTAATCATTATAGGCTGATTGTGCGGATTAACTTTGAAGTTAAAATAATTTGGATTCGTTTTATTGGTACTCATGCTGAATATGACAAAGTGAATGCAGATACAGTTTAATTATGAATATCAATATAATTAAATATGCATAGTCTTTTATCATAAGGAGGTTACACCTTAAAATCCAATACGAACAACCTGTGCAGTATACTTCCACCAAAACAAGGATTGAAACGTTAAATCAATATGAATCTTAAAGTAATAAAAACCGAAACAGAATATAACCAAGCATTAGAAAGATTAGAAGAAATTTTTGATGCTAAACCTGGAACTGCTGAAGGTGATGAACTGGAAGTACTATCTATTTTGATAGATCAATATGAAAGTGAACACCATTCAATTGCTTTACCTGACCCTATTGAAGCCATTAAATTTAGAATGGAGCAGTTAGGGCTTCAACAAAAAGACTTAGTGGAAATCATTGGCTTCAAAAGTAGAGTAAGCGAAGTAATGAACTATAAACGAAAGCTTACCTTAGAAATGATTAGGTCGATACACAAAAGTTTAAACATTCCTACTAACGTGTTGGTGCAGGAATATTAAGCAAGCTCTTAAAATTTTTAAATGGAACAAACGAAAATTCAAACACACTTTCAAAGCACAAAACACTTGCGTAAATATATCCTTAAATTTAGTCTTGACTCATTAGCAGGCCGTTGTAGTAAATAAACAAACGAACTCTTGATGAACACACTCACACAAACCGCCATAATTCTTCTATTTGCATCTTTCATAATTAGCTGCAACAAAAAAGAAGATACCACATCCCCAGCCACTGCCCAGCTAGTGGCTGGAGTCAACGAAATATCTATTGACCAAACCATAGAAGGAAAAACTGTTTCCCGAAAGGTGTACATAAAAGCCCCCACCGACTTAAGTGGTAGCACCCAGTCTTACCCTGTGGTATTTGCTTTTCATGGGTCGGGAGGCAGTGGCATGCAATATTTAAGTAATACTACCCTCAACCAACTAATTGATGGCAAAGAGTTTATTGGAGTGTACCCCAATGGTCATGCCAACGATGGCAGTAGTGGGGGGTATTGGAACTTAGGCACTGAAGCTACTACAGCAGATGACGTAGAATTTGTCAAACTCATTGTACAGCAACTTGCCAAATACCCCGAATTAGACACCTCTAAAATGTATGCATTTGGATTTTCGAATGGTGCTGGAATGGTGAATTTGTTAGGAAAGTCAAGCGACCACTTTAGAGCCATTGCTCCTCTTTTTAGTCAACAAATTATAAGCACTGGCAACCTTACCCCTGCCAAAACCCTGTCCGTTTTTCAAGTAAATGGTGCCGTTGATAACCTGGTGCCTGTCAATGGAGGTACCTCTAAGGTAGGAGAGTTTTTGTCAGCCGAAAATAGTGCTTTAAATTGGGCAAAGACTTTTAATTGTAGCACTACTGTTGTGCAGCAAGATTTAGTTTGGAAAACCGCTCAAGTCAAGTCATACAGTTATGCTAATTGTGACTCTAGCCATGAAGTAAGGTACATGGTAGCCCTCGCTACTGGTCATGGCTTTGGCAATCAAGAAGTAGATAACATCTTATTTACTGAAATATGGAAGTTTTTTCAACAACATTAAAACTAAAAAGCTGAGTGAGCTGATAGGGTTGCTACATTTTTGCGATTAATACCCAATTACCCAAACTTGACTCTAAATTGCACTTTTCCTATAACCAATGTTACCAGAAAGTTAAAATTTAACGTTTTTTGGCATTTTTTCAGAAATAGTTTTGGAATCTAATTTTTAATGCAATACGTTTGTGCAACATTTAACTGATAAAAGAGCAATGAACTTAAACATTCACCAATTTCTATTCAACGACAAAATCGCCGCCTCCAAGCGTTGCGCTTGCTGGTTTTGGTGTTGTATGTGTCGAATGGGAAGGTGAATTGTATTATATAAAAATACCAAAATATAATCTCAAGCCTTCCCTTATCCACAGGGAGGGCTTTTTTATTCGATAGCACCGTTTCATCACACACGAAACTTTGTAAGAAAAAATAAAGCGTAAAGCCTTTTCTGTTGCAATTCAGGAAAGGCTTTTTTGTTGCCGTAGGTCTAAATCTTCTTTCCGAAATTGCCCAAGGGAAACCAAGAAGAACACTTAAGTATTCAAATAAACCAAGTAAGACACTACGACACAATGCAAAGTTTTAGAACCGAATTAGAGGATTTGAACAACCCAATCGTTGAGAAAGACATCATCGAGCTGGGCAATAAAATTCAATTATTCCATGAAGGAAAAATTGACGATGAAAAGTTTCGCAGCTTACGATTGGCGCGAGGAGTCTACGGACAACGTCAGCCGGGGGTGCAAATGATCCGAATCAAAATACCTTTTGGACGCCTCACTACTCAACAATTGGTACGCATTGCCGATGTTGCCGACGAATACTCTGACGGCAACTTGCACGCTACTACCCGCCAAGACATTCAGATTCACTATGTGAGCCTTGACCGCACCCCTGAGCTATGGGCACAACTCGAAAAAGACCAAATTACTTTGCGTGAAGCCTGCGGCAATACCGTGCGTAATGTAACTGCTTCGGCAAGAGCAGGGATTGACCCCAACGAGCCCTTTGATGTATCGCCTTATGCTCAAGTGGTGTTCGAATACTTTTTACGCAACCCGGTTTGCCAGGAAATGGGTCGTAAATTTAAAATTGCTTTCTCATCAAGCGAAGCCGATACTGCCTTTACTTTTATTCACGATTTGGGCTTTATACCCAAAGTACGCACCAACGCCCAAGGCGAAGAAGAACGCGGTTTTAAAGTAATGTTGGGTGGTGGCCTAGGTGCTATCCCTCACTTGGCTAAAACCGGGGTAGAATTTTTACCCGAAGATCAATTGATCCCTTTCAGTGAATCTATTCTCAGGGTGTTTGATCGCTACGGAGAGCGTAGCCGTCGCCAAAAGGCCAGGCTTAAGTTTTTGGTAAAGGAATTAGGGCTCGAAAAAGTACTGGAGCTTGCTGAAGCTGAGCGCAAAGCTTTGCCTTACAAAACCTACCCGATCAACCGCGATATTTTACCAGAAGTAAGCCCTCCAGCACCACTAAACGGGGCACTTGCCAACATACAAATAAATAACCAACAACAATACGACCGTTGGCTTGCTACCAATGTATTTGAACAAAAGCAAGCCGGGTTTTACGGAGTCTTTATTAAACTGCCTTTAGGCAATATGAACACTAAAACGGCACGTGAGCTTGCGCAAATTGTGCAAACTTACGCTGCTGATGACATTAGAATTACCATTAGCCAAAACTACTTGCTAAAGTACGTACGTAAAGAATCGTTGCCGGCCTTGTTTCAGGCACTCGACTCGCTCAACCTTGCCCAACCGGGTTACGACAGTGTGGCCGATATTACGGCTTGCCCTGGCACCGACACTTGTAACCTGGGCATCTCAAGCAGCACTGGCATTACCCGTGCTCTTGAAGAGGTAATCCACGCTGAATACCCCGACTTGATTCATAACCAACAAATTAAAATCAAAATTAGTGGCTGCCCCAACTCTTGCGGACAGCACACGCTTGCCACCATTGGTTTCCACGGAAGCTCTATTAAAAAAGGCGCCTTGGTATTGCCAGCTCTACAGGTATTGTTAGGAGGTGGTGTAAGTGGCAACGGAGATGGTCTGGTGGCGGATAAGGTGATAAAAGTACCCAGCAAACGTGGCGTAGAAGTGCTACGTGTGCTACTCGCCGACTATGACGCCAACCAATTAGAAGGTGAGTATTACCCTGATTATTACCGTCGTTTGGGCAAAAAATATTTTTACAGCCTACTTAAGCCTTTGGCAAACCTGGACAACCTGGAACAAGACGATTTTCTTGACTGGGGACACAACGATCCTTTTGAAGTGATCAAGGCAGTAGGCGAATGTGCGGGGGTAATCATTGACCTGGTGGCTACGTTGGTATACGAAACCGAAGAAAAATATCAAACCGCTCAACAAACTTTTAACGAAGGGGCTTACGCCGATGCCATTTACCATGCTTACAACACTTTTATCAATGGTGCCAAGGCTTTGCTGCTGGGCGAAGATGTAAAAACCAATGCTCAGATTACAGTGATGAAAAAGTTTGAAGAGCATTTGGGCAATCAAGCCGAATTTACCTTTGAGGGTGGTTTTAAAGCACATGTATTGCGCATGAACCAACACGCACCCACCGCTGAGTTTGCCAAAGAATACATTGAACAGGCGGGAGATTTCTTAAATAAAATTAAAGCTTATCGTGGCAAGCAAGTAGCGGAAACGACACTTTAGGTGCTAGGTATTGGGTGCTGGGCGTTGGGTAAAAGCGACGCATTAAGCACCCAAAATAATGAACACTAAAAAACCAAGAACCCAATACCAAGTACCAAGAACCCAAAAAACACTATGAACGCTTTTTTAAACAATACCAACACTACATTATACCAGGGGGCTTTGAGCCAACGACGCACCCTTAAGCCCAAGCTTACGCTAGTGGGCGCGGGTCCTGGCGACCCCGAACTCATTACCCTGAAGGCTATCAGGGCTTTGGCAAACGCCGATGTGGTGCTATACGATGCCTTGGCAAATCCGGCTTTGTTGGAATATGCCCCCAAAAGTGCCCTTAAAAAGTATGTGGGCAAACGCGGAGGTAAGAAATATTTGTCGCAAGACCAGATCAATCAATTGATTGTAGAGGAGGCTTTTCAACACGGGCACGTAGTGCGCCTTAAGGGAGGAGATCCTTTTGTGTTTGGCCGCGGACACGAAGAGTTGGCTTTTGCCCAATCGTTTGACATGGACACCGAAGTAGTGCCTGGCATCAGTAGCTCGCTTGCCGTGCCTGCACTTAAGCAAATTCCTTTGACCAAGCGTGGCATCAACGAAAGTTTTTGGGTAATTACGGGCACCACCAAAAAACAGGAAATATCTCAAGATATGCCTTTAGCAGCACAATCATCGGCTACGGTTATTATTCTAATGGGAATGCGCAAACTCAAAGAAATCACCGCCATATTTAGCCAATACGGTAAACAAAATACACCCGTGGCAATCATTCAGAATGGAAGTTGTACCAACGAAAAAACTGGTTTTGGCGAAGTACACAACATTGCCGATATAGCCGAGCAAAAAGGCTTAGGTGCTCCAGCAGTCATTGTAATTGGCGAGGTAGTAAGGTTGGCAGCTTCGGCTCCAGCTGAATTTAAAAATTTGGTAAACCAACAGATCAACGCGGGCAACTATGGCAACTATGGCAACTAATACTACAACAGAAAACACAGGCAACAACTTGTTTCCTATTTTTTTGAAGCTACACCAGCTCGATATTTTGCTGGTAGGCGCAGGCAATGTAGGGCTCGAAAAACTTTCGGCGCTGCTCAAAAACAGCCCTGAGGCCAATGTAACAGTGGTGGCAGATATGGTACTGCCCGAAACGCGCGCCTTGATTGATCAACACCCTACGGTAAGTTTGCTTGAGCGCCCATACCAGACAAACGACTTAAAAGACCGCGACTTGGTGATTTGCGCCACTGACAATCAACCACTGCACCAAAGCATTCGCCAACAGGCACGAGGGCAAAAAACTATTATCAACGTGGCAGATACCCCCGACTTGTGCGATTTTTATTTGGGGTCGGTGGTAAAAAAAGGAGATTTGAAAATAGCCATTTCTACCAATGGCAAGTCGCCTACGCTGGCAAAACGCATGCGCCAGTATTTTGAGGCTACTTTGCCCGATAATATTCAAAATCTACTGGACAATTTGCACCAGTTTAGAAACCGCCTCAAGGGTGACTTTCAGCACAAGCTGGAAACCCTCAATGCGCTTACCGAAAACATGGTGGCAAACGGGGCAAACACTCCAACAACAGGAAAACAGGAACAACAAAAGCAGGCTGAAAAGTCGCACAACGCATAGTGATGAATTTAGAGAAGGTACAAAAGGCTTTTACATGGCATATTCGCCGGGTAGTATACACTGCAGCAAGCCTTTTTTTGGTGAGTTTGGTCATCGTGTTTTTTGTCAACCAACCTCCAGCGCTGAGCAAGGCAATTCGACAAATCACCCCTCACCTCTCATGGAGTTTTGTGGGCTACATTGCCATTGGTTTTGTAGTACAAACCATTGGGGTGGCTTATGGGCTCATTACTTCTACCATATTATTGAGCCTGGGCTTGCCGCCTATTTTAGTAAGTAGTAGTGTACATGCCACCGCAGTATTTACCAATGGTACGTCGGGCTGGGCACACTACCGCATGGGCAATATCAACAAGAAGCTTTTTTGGCATTTGCTCATTCCGGGCATTGTGGGGGTGTTGTTGGGTACTTTGTTACTCACCAGCATCAATGGTCACCTGATTAAACCTTTTGTAGCAGTGTACATGTTGGGAATGGGCATTGTGGTTTTTTCGCGTTCGCTCAAAAAGAAAGTCCGTAAACAAAAGACTAGAAACATTACACCGCTTGCTTTGGTTGGCGGTTTTCTCGACGGGGTAGGCGGCGGTGGCTGGAGCGCCTTGATTACTTCTACGCTCATAAGTAAAGGACGCACCCCACGCTATACGATTGGTACGGTAAACACCGTGAAATTTTTTATTGCGGTAATTTCTACCGGAGCATTTTTGAGTTTAGTACACCTTACCCCCAAAGACTGGATGTTGATTGCGGGCTTGCTGATTGGTGGGGTGCCAGCGTCTTACTTTTCGGCTTTTTTAGCCGCCAGGCTTCAGTCTAAAATGCTGATGCGGATTGTAGGGATTACGATCATTTTATTGAGTAGCTATATGGTAGGGAGCTTTTTTTATGCCTCTATTACTTAATCGTTTTATAGATGGCTCTATTGTTTTATGGTTCGCGAAGCGAAGCTCAAAAACTACCAACTCTGGGCTTCTATCTACCGATTTCATAAGCTACTGAAAGTCAGAATTATATGGAATTAGTAATAGGCTTGAAGCACCGATATTCATCGGTATCTAAGGACTTGAGGCTGTAGAGGCTCCCGACTATTGACTATTTAACTATGTACCAAGACAAAATTAAATATACCTAATATGCAAGTATAACTATCATATTATGAGAGAGTTATCTTTGCTTGTAGCTAATTGCTTGCTGCTACTTAACATACATAAAATAATGAACGAGTTATTAATCATCTTTTTAGTAGGCGTTGTGCCTTGTCTTATTGTAGGAGTTTGGCAAACTAGTGTGGGCTATCTGGTGATTAGTCGTGCACTACAAAGCAAAACCTGGCAAAAAACCAATGGAGTGCTTACCGCGAGCATAGAGAGCACTGCCGATGAGGTAGACTTTAGTGCAGTAGTCCCTCTAAAAATTGCCTACCGGGTAGATGGACAGATCTATCATTGCCGAAAGGTAAATTTATACGAAAACTGGAAAAAACAGGCGCAGGCTGCCCAACAACTACAAAGTAAAGACTTTGTGCCAGTGTATTACAACCCTAAAAACCACCAGGAAGCAGTCATAGAAAAGGGGCTGAAACCCGTATACTGGTTGCCAGTAGCTCTGGGTATTAGTAGCCTGGTAATGGCGATGGCTGGTGTGTATTATTTAGTTTTTTGATATAGTCGGGAGACGATAGTCAATAGTTGGGAGAAGTTGCAAATATGATAGCTACCAACTATTACTAACTAATAAAGCATTTAACTAACAATGGATAGTTTACGGTAGGTTAAACTAGCAAGCTAGAACCTGACTGGACTACCAACTAACAATAAAGAATATGAAAGAATTAGCCAACATCAACACGCTTGCCGATGCGCAAAACCCGGTACAGACGCTCAGAAACCTGGCTAAAAAGTTTGCCGGAAAGATTGCTTTCTCGACTAGCTTTAGTCTTGAAGATCAGGTAATTACTGATATGATTTTTAGTTATCAAATCCCCATCAAGGTATTTACCCTTGACACAGGCAGGCTGTTTAAAGAAACGCACCAAGTATTGGAGGAAACCAACAAGGCTTATAAGCAAAAAATTGAGGTGTTTTTTCCAGAGAGCCAAGAGCTCCAGACCTTGGTAAGCAATAAAGGAAATTATAGTTTTTATGATTCAGTAGAAAACCGCAAAGAATGTTGCTTTATCCGTAAGGTAGTGCCTTTGAACCGTGCCCTGCAGGGGGTTGAGTGCTGGATTACAGGCATCAGAGGTGGACAATCGAATAACCGCCAAAGCAATATGGATGTGCTGGAATGGGACGAAGGGCGGGGCATTGTAAAAGCTCACCCGCTATTTGCCTGGTCGCTCGACCAAACCGAAAAATATATTTTAGATAACAACGTACCCTATAACCAACTGTATGACCATGGTTACCCCAGCATTGGCTGCGAGCCTTGCACCCGTGCCGTAAAGGTGGGCGAAGCGCTTCGCGCCGGACGCTGGTGGTGGGAAAACCCCACCAAGAAAGAATGTGGGTTGCATAAATAGTTGGGAGTTGGGAATCAATAGCCCTAAAGGCCCAAAGCTTGAGGCTACCGACTAAAAAACTTTTTGTCGTAGTAGTTAACCCATAAATAGGGTTCAATATTTAAACTAAGTGATGGTGCAAATACAGGCAAGTTGCCTGTACTTGCCTTAACCCATAGATAGGGTTCATTTTATATTGATTTAATACCCGCCGAGGCTTATAGCTCACGGCTAAACTTTGAAACATTTAACAACACAACAAGCAGTAATTGAAGCTTGTAGCTTAAAACTTACAGCTGCTATAAAAAAACACTTATGAAACAATATACTTTAGATTACCTGGATCAATTGGAGGCAGAAGCCATTCATATTTTAAGAGAGGTGGCAGGACAGTTTGAACGCCCTGCGTTGTTGTTCTCAGGCGGAAAAGATTCTATTACTTTGGTGCGTTTGGCGCAAAAGGCTTTTCGTCCGGGTAAGTTTCCTTTCCCTTTGGTACATATTGACACTGGACACAACTTTGATGAGACGATTCAGTTTCGCGACCAATTGGTGGAGAGCCTAGGTGAGGAGTTGGTGGTGGGCTATGTGCAAGAGGCGATTGATAGCAAAAAGGTAAAAGAACAAAGTGGAAAATATGCCAGCCGTAATTCGTTGCAGACTTATACGCTGCTGGAAACTATAGAAAAACATCAGTTTGACGCTTGTATTGGGGGGGCGCGCCGCGATGAGGAAAAGGCTAGAGCCAAAGAGCGAATTTTTTCGGTAAGAGATGATTTTGGTCAGTGGCAACCTAAGAAACAGCGTCCGGAGCTTTGGAACATTTACAATGGTAAAATCAATAAAGGCGAAAACGTGAGGGTGTTCCCTATTAGTAATTGGACTGAGTTGGATGTGTGGAACTACATCAAACGCGAAGGCATTGATATTCCTTCTATTTATTACGCCCACGAGCGCGAGTGTATCGAAAGAGATGGGCAGTTGATGGCCAATTCGCCTCATATCAACTTAGATGTGAACGATACTTTTACCAAACAAACAGTGCGTTTTCGTACGGTAGGTGACATTACTTGTACGGCGGCGGTTTCGTCTAAGGCGAGCACTATAGACGAGGTAATCGAAGAAATCAAAGCTTCACGTATTACCGAGCGTGGTTTACGCATTGACGACCAACAGTCGGAAGCAGCGATGGAGGATAGAAAGAAAGTGGGGTATTTTTAGTTGGGAGTCGGGAGTCAGTAGTCGGGAGTTGGGAGTCAGTAGTCCATAGATTTAGTAAGACTAAAGACTTATCGCTTATCGCTAAAAGCTTGATGCTAGAGAAGCTCCCAACTACTGACTATGAACTAAAAAACTAATAAGAATAATGATTGGGAGTTAGTAGTCGGAAGTCCATTGATT
The DNA here is from genome assembly GCF_947493425.1 of uncultured Microscilla sp. Classification (GTDB taxonomy): domain Bacteria; phylum Bacteroidota; class Bacteroidia; order Cytophagales; family Microscillaceae; genus Microscilla. Next base: position 10,169 of record NZ_CANLRP010000198.1, read on the forward strand.
TAGTAAGACTAAAGACTTATCGCTTATTGCTAAAAGCCCCGACAGGGGGCAAGCTTCAAGCGACAAGTCGCAAGCTATGCCCTGTTCCACAGGTATCTACACTTTTGTATCACGTTGATTTTCAATTGTTTACAAAAAGCGTAATTAAAAGCTTGATGCTAGAGAAGCTCCCAACTACTGACTACCGACTATGGACTATGAACTAAAAAACTAAATTACATTTAACTAAAAACGAGAAAGTCATTATCATTATGGACATATTAAGATTTATTACTGCCGGAAGTGTTGACGATGGCAAAAGTACTTTGATTGGGCGCTTGCTATTTGATAGCCAATCTATTTTGGACGACCAACTGGAGGCGATCAGCCGTGCCAGTAAAAACAAGCAGAATGGCGAAATTGACCTTGCCTTGCTTACTGATGGGTTGCGCTCAGAGCGCGAACAAGGCATTACTATAGATGTTGCATATAAATATTTTAACACGAGCAAACGCAAATTTATCATTGCCGATAGCCCTGGGCACGTGCAATATACCCGCAACATGGTAACGGGTGCATCTAACTCTGACCTTGCCATTATTTTGATTGATGGGCGCAATGGGGTGATTGAGCAAACCCGCCGCCACTCTTTTATTTGCAACTTATTGGGAATCAAACATTTTGTGGTTTGTATCAACAAAATGGACCTAGTAGACTATAGCCAGGCGCAGTTTGACAAGATTGTGGCAGACTACAAAGAGGTAACCAAAGGACTGGATATTCCTAACCTTACTTTTATCCCGGTAAGCGCCCTTGACGGGGACAATGTGGTAGAGCCTTCAGAAAAAATGCCTTGGTATGAGGGCAAACCTTTGCTGAGGTTTTTGGAGGAGGTAGATGTAGACAAAAAACCTCAATTGAGCAGCAATCGTTTTCAAGTACAGTGGGTCATTCGCCCCCAAACGGCTGACCACCCTGACTATAGAGGGTACGCGGGCAAGGTGCTAAGCGGGGTATACCGTAAAGGCGATGAGGTAACGGTATTGCCTTCGGGTACACGCTCTAAAATAAAAGCGCTGGAGATTAACCAAGAAGAAATTGAGGAGGCTTTTGCTCCTATGTCGGTGGTGTTGCACCTCGAAGACGACATTGATATTAGCCGGGGTGATATGATTGTGCCCTCACAAGCGAGCCTCTCTCCTACTCGCCAAATCACGGCTTCTATTTGCTGGATGGATACCCAACCGCTGGAGCCTAACCAGTTTTATTTGTTGCGCCACAACAGCAACACTACCAGGGTGAAAATCAGTGATTTTGTGCACAAAATAGACATAGAAACTTTGCAGGAAACAACGGGCGCTGACAAGTTTGATTTAAACGACTTGGGGCAAGTCCAATTAAAAACTGCTCAAGAGATATTGATAGATAATTATAAAGAAAACCCTGCCAACGGTAGCTTTATTTTGGTTGATGAACATAGCCATAATACTGTAGCTGCCGGAATGGTGGTGGCTGTAAGTTAGTTAAATGTTCAAAGACCTCACCTGGCTTTCGGATGGGGTCTTTTTTATAGTCCAGAGTCTGTAGTCCAATGGCTCACGCGTCTATTTTTTAATGCTCAATCCTTAAAGTCAGTAGCCTCGCTGTTTTAAATGTTCCGAAGGATCACTTGAAACCACACATAAAAAGAAACCTTCGATCTTTACAAGACAGGCTTTCTAGTCTTATGGCTAACCTCTTATTTTGCTGTGCATCAACATGATAACCAACGCTTTTTCAAACTTGACAATATTTTCCAGTGGCAAGTTTTCTTTTCCTTTAACAACTTTGTTTACATACTGTGGTGTAACACCGATTACTTCTGCCAACTCTTTTTGTGTTTTTGGAGCAATGTTATTTTCTTTATTGCTTCTCAAAACAAGTAAAATCTTGGTAGCAATAGCAAAAGACACATCTAGCCAAGCTTCATTTTCAGCCCTATATTTTGCCTTTTCTATCCAAGTAATATCTTTTTTTGAGTTTTCTTTTAATTTCTTCTTTATGCGTTCAATACTCATAGGTTAATTGGTTTATTCCTATAAAGAATCTTCACTGGTTCTTGGTCTAAAATCAATTCCCAATTTTTCTTTCAAAAAATGTTTAAGGACAAATACTTCTATTTTATGTATACTTCTAGGGTTATCAAGAAAAAACTTTGTATAATCTCCTTCTGATTCGGGAGCAATAATTTGCATCTTTCTCTCCTCTCCTTTTAAATCCTTAACTATCTCATCATGTTTAATAGTTGTATCCCAACAAACTATCGAATACAGGTTTTGAAAAGAATGATTAAAATCTTTTGTAAGAAAAAACTTAAACTCAACATAATATAACTTAGCAGATGTTACTGGTGTTGTTGAATCACCCTTAGCAATTACATCTAACCCTGAATGTGTATCATAATCCAACATTTTAAAAGGGAAAATGTCTTTTTCTAATACAGATAACTGTAACACTAAAGCAAACACCCCACTTTCTCTGCTAGGCTCAACTAATACTATATTTTTATACTCGCAAATTTTTGAATTTAATATTTTCTTTTCTCTCCATTTAAATTCTTTCTGCTCTTTTTCAATCGTTTTATATGCAGTAGCTTCTGACTCAAGCCACTCCATCTCAGTCCAATCATTACTTTCAATGATTTGATTATAAATGCTCCTAACCTCATCTCTTATATCATCTAGTATTTCAGAAGGTGTATTATCAACAGATCCTCTATTAGCCGTAAGTCTCAAATCTTGGCAATTAAAGAATGCATGAAACTTCACGTATTCACTCCCTTTCTTTGTTATCCACTCATTCTTTCTTTGAATTGGTATAAAATCTTTACACAACCATATCCCATACCGCTCTTGAACAGTATAATCACCCATTTTTCTAGGTTTGCCAGACCTTCTTAACATAGGATTGCCCCATTGTTTAACTTTATTACCCTCTATTGAAAAAGTTGCCTGATATGATATTTCAGGATGATTTTTTAAATGACCTTCCTTTATTATTTGTTTACAATAATAGTCTGGTGCTGAAACCATATACTTTTCAAAAAGCTTTTGTACAGAAGGGCTTTTCTCTGGAAAAACATGTCCAAACTTCAATTCCTCATATTTATCTTTACCAAAACCTTTTAAAAAAAACTTAGAATCTTGATGAACCGATATACCATGCTTCAATTCAAAAGACCCAAACTTAGTAAACCATAAAATATAATCTTTTAAGTTTTCATGGGTAAACTTATCACGTCTATTATTATTATAACCGTATATAATAATTTCCGTCCCAGAATACTCTAAATCATCACTTTGTGAAACATCAACAATAGGAATATTTCTATCAAACAGTTTTTTGATTGGTTCATCCATAATGGCTCTATAACAAGGCGAACCCGATTTTTGAGTAATAACTTCTATCTTAGAGCTGTTAAAATAAACTTTAGTACCATGTCCTTTTTCACCTATATTCTCCTCTTTACCTCGACTTAATGAGTTTCCTAAATCAAAAAATGATTGTAAACCTTCCTTATCCATGCCTAAACCGTCATCTTTCATGACTATCTTTAAAACCTTTTCTCCATACCTTTTGACAACGTCAAAAGATATGTATATATTCTTTGCTCTAGCATCAAAGGCATTACTGACTGCCTCCCTTACTATATCTAAAGGGTTAGAAAAATCATTAGCAATCTCAATAAATTCTTGAGTTTCATCTACTGAAGGCTTTATTTCGAATTTTTCCATATATTTTTTAAGTTAAAGGATATGAAATATCATTTAAAAAACATCCCGCTCTTGCAATTTTAAGTATTCTTCGCCTCAGTTTGTGTCTCCACAACTGAGTTTACGAGTTCAGCAAAGCTAAATCGCCCCATTGAAGCGCCTGTAAACAGTATTTTTCAAGTTTCGACAAACCCTTAAAAATACGATATAAGGCTATAATGGTACTTTTAAAAAATCTCAGCCGCAGTTTCACCGCGCTGGGCTCAATAAAGTTAAATGCTGGGTAGAGTACTTTGTAACAATTAAGCTAAAGGAAATAATTTACACATTCTTTAGCCTCATTATTCACTTTTGCAAGGTTAAAATTTCCATGAAAAACCACAAGGTGTTGGGGTTTGCCTCTACTGGCGTAAGTTTAACGCAGCGTAACTCCGAAATAAGTTCGGAACTGTAAGCTTGTGTCTACAGATAATTGAAAGTTTGCAACTTTCCTTACTTCTAAAGAGCAACGTTGAATAGTTAAAATCACTTGCTTGGCTAAACTAATGTTTTGTTTTTGAAAAACAAGGCAAATTAAAAACTTACCCTTATTTGCTAGGTCAATATCATTCAGTCAATAGACGATGGTTTTTTGCTGCCCCGCTGTTTTAAGCCCTGGACAATGTGTCATTAATAATCGTAGAACAACCTTCTCGTTTTTCGGAATACTGAAAAACACCCTCAAACGCTGGAATCGGGGTCGGCTGTTAAAACCCTTCCGTATAAGGCTTGGATGAATGGAAGTCTCCCAACTTACTTGAGTAGCAAAACCTCTCAAAATACTACAGAGCGCCAAGCAATGAAATTTACTACCCTGCTGTTTTAAGTGTTCCGAAGGGTCACTTGAAACTCCACATAAAAAGAAGTCTTCAGACTTCTAGCCGTATGGCTCACTTTGAGTCGAAAACTATTTTGCTGCGCAAACAAGTCCGAAGACTTGTACTTATCAATACTTTCAAGTCTCCTAAAAAAGACTTAAAAGAGCTGAGCAGGTTGAGTTTGGCCACCCCTGCTGTTTTAAGTGTTCCGAAGGGTCACTTGAAACTCCACATAAAAAGAAGTCTTCAGACTTCTAGCCGTATGG
>NZ_CANLRP010000199.1 GCF_947493425.1 uncultured Microscilla sp.
CTATTTTTTAACAAAGTATAGCCTCAAAAGATGAGGTTAAGAATGTAAATTTATTTTGGTACCATTCCTAAGAGAGGAGAGATTACTTGTCAAGCTGTAGGCAAAACTTCTTTCCCTGGTCTTGTGGCACCAGGCTATTTTGGAGGAATAATTGCGGGCTTGCGGTGTTTTTGCCTAACCCACCAAGACTAAAGCCTTAATCCTAATACCAGTATGTCATCAGTTTGCTTGCCAAAACCCTTCCAGTCTTCCAGGCTACGCTCCAGAAACTCTTTTTGGGCAGGCATAGGCAAATGCTCTATTTCTTTTAGTAAATGCTTAAATTTTTTGACCATAAACTTGGCATTGTTTTCCCCACCAAATTGGTCAACATAACCGTCTGATAACATATATAGGGCATCGCCCTTGGCAAAAGTCAAGTGATGTTTTTCAAAGCTTTTTTGGGCATATTGTGTGCTGCCTATGGGGTATTTACTGCCTTTAATTACTTGCATTTGGTGTTTGTGAAAGTAATACAATGGACGCTTGGCTCCGGCAAAGATGATTTTCCCTGCCTCAAAATCAATGAGGCACAACGCCATATCCATACCATCCTGAATTTGGTTTTTTTTATGCCCTTTGGTAGGGTAACTTTCTATTCCCAGAGCGTTCATTACCCCATGATCCAATGCAGCCAATATCTTGGCTGGGTCGGTCATTCCTTGCCCTTTTACCAATTGGTTGAGCAAGTCGTTGCCCATAATGGTCATAAAAGCCCCTGGCACCCCGTGCCCGGTACAGTCTGCCACCGCTATAATCAATTGTTTGCGTCCAGCTTTTTCTACCTCTGTAAACCAGTAAAAATCGCCACTGACAATGTCACGAGGTTTGTACAAGATGAAAAAATTCAGCCCTTGTTTTGTCAATACTGTTTGAGGAGGCAATAACGCCAACTGAATACGTTTGGCGTATTGAATGCTGCTTTTAATATTATTGTGGGCAAGGTGTAAGTGTTGGATTGACTCTTCAAGCACTTGAGCCTGGGCTATAATTTCTTCTTTTTGGTGCTCTATTTCACTGGTGCGGCGTTCTACCTCCTTTTCAAGGTGTTCGTTTTGTTCTTTTACCAGGCGTTCATTTTCTTGCTGAGTACGTTCCTGTTCTTTGCGATAAAAATTGAGGCGATTGGCAAGCGCCAGCGAAAACAGTAAAACCTCACCAGTGGCGCCCATTTCTATAAAAAAAATATTATCTATATTGATTGGCAATAGGTTGGCGTAGCTCAACGAAGCTACCGAAGAGGTAACAAATATACTCCCCCAACCCAGCAGGTAAAGCCGGGCAGGTGCATATTTTTTTAGTGCTACTTTTACCCCCATTGCAATCAATAGTAGAGAAGTAAGAAGAATAAACACCTGGCCTAGTTTGATCGCAATATTGAGGTCAAAAAAGCTAATCACTGCCACCACCGTAAAACAAGGATGTAACCAGTAAGAAATAGTTCTGAGGTGGGGTGCGTAGCGTTTGGTATGCAAAAAACGGTTGGCAAATAAGATCGAGAAATAACCGATCAAAACCAGCAACAAAAAGTTGTATTCATCCAGGGTAGGGTAATTAGGCCACAAAAATTCTTGCGAATGCCCTGCCATGGTAGCAGTGAGCAAGGTAAGGCTGAATACATAACATACATAGTATAAATAAGCTAACTCACGGGTACTGATATAGATAAATAAGTTGTAAAGAATCATGATAATCATGAGCCCAAAATACATCCCATGCATTAGGTCTTTGGTGTGGTTTTTTTCTATAAAAGCAACAGCAGTGCCTATATATAAAGGTGCCATCAATACCTTTTGGCTATGGCAACGCATATAAAAAACATGAGGTTCGCTATCAAGCAAACTTATTTTAAACAACAAACTCGTAGCTTTGATCGCGCGCTCATTATAGGTACCCCGTTTGGCTTCGTGATAATGCCCATTAGGTATAGGCGTATAAAACTTAAGGTCTTGCAACGACGTATTGGTGAGCTCTAGCACATATTGTCCAGGGTTGCCTTGTAGTACCAGTTTAAACCATACAGTGCCTCCATTTGAGCCATAATTGACCTTATTTTGTTTATTAAGCTTAAAGTGCTTTTGTATCTCAGGAGTTCGTATTTTCTGAAGGGTAATCTGGTGAGTAGTATCCGTAAAAAAGCCCACATAAGGGGTTACATCAATGATTCTGTCACTTCCGTCGAGGTATAAGACTTTTTGAGCCAGTGCAGGAACACTCTCTGTTATAATCAGCACTACTGCCCACACAGCTATAAAAAGTACTTTGAACCTCTTCATGATCAAAACCTTTATTTTTGTTAATTTCTTAAGCTTTCACCCACTTACTTCAAAACAAGCGTTTAGCAGGCTTGCACATTCAACCATTGGCTATGCCAAGATAATAAAAAATTGGTCGTAAACTACATTGCCAAAAGAGTTTTGGTAAACTGATGCCTGGCAAAATAAGCTGCCCCTTTAGTGGTTGCTTTATGGCGATCACAGTTGATTGTTTAGGAACAGTGTTCAAAATAAGTGTTGAGATTGAGGGTATAAACTCAAGGCTGACTGAGGCCGTTTTGCGGGCAAGGCAACATCCGGGGGATGTTGAGCCAGACCGTGGGACGGTACTACGGACAATAAAAGCTGCCAGCCTCGGCGGAACTGCCGGGTTAACGAAAGTCAGGAAAGAGAACCGCAGAACGAAGTTCAAGCTCTGCAAAGCTAATATGTTCTAAACCGGACAGCTTCAAAGTCCCGATTTCTTATTGGGGTTATTGTTGAGGGCTACGCCCGAAGTCCCGTTTACGGGGCGATTATGTTCCTTAATGCTGTTTTTTTTAACAATCAACGCAGCAAAAAGCGGGCGACCGTTGTCATTGGCTCCTCTCTGCAATTGAAGGAATGAACAATGAGGCTGTTAAAGGGTAAAATACCTACTCTTTAGCCAACTTGATAAGTTCGGGATATTTTTTTTATTGTAATTGTACAATGCCTGGACTACCTGTTCTTTTCTGGTTTGTGCTTCAGGAGGTGACGTTTCATCAATTTTTTGTAAGATCGATAGCATTTTGCTTGCCTCATATATTTCTGTATTTTTTAGGTTTTGTATGCATTGAAGCATGATTGGCTGGAGGTAATGCCAAACCTTGGGTGATTGGAGTTTGTCTGAGATGTTTGCCATCTATTTTATCTATTTCTTGAGGGGGCTTTTGCTATCAATGCCAGTCCTAAACCAGACCAATGCTCCCCCAGCGTTTTTTGGTGGTTACTTGCCCGTTGACATCTAACTGCTGCGTTATAAGTGGGTATACCACTGACAGCATTGGGTTAGAATAATTAAAGCCATTGCTTAAGTTTTTGTGTCGATAATGAAACAATGCCTTCAGGTCATTGTCTGAAGCCACCATCGCTGGATTGGTAAGTAATGGGCTATGGTGAAACTGGGCGTACTGTTGATTTTGCGCTTTGGCAACCCCTACAGTACACAACATGCTCAGTATATATAGGTAAGTAAATATTTGATTCTTTTTCATCTTAAGTTATAGAATAAAGGTTATTACGAAAAATTTTTAAAGACTCAATGGATTGATAACGACTCATTTACTGACGATTTCTCAAAAAATAGTCGCTGCATTCATTCTTATGACAGGTTGCAATCCTTGTAAACGGTCTTTGTCTAATGCACTGAATATCAATGCCTGTAATTTTTCGTAATAATGTCTAATATACCTCATAGTTTTTTCTGAATTCCTTAAAAAAGTGAATGACAGCCTTTAAAGTATTAGAAGCATCATCAGCTAGTAAGATACTTTTAGGCATTGGTAAAATAGAGCTAGGGGGAATATTTTTTAGCTATAATAACTGATTAATTTATACTTGACAAGACACCCTTTATTTTTATAACAGAAGGTCTTCAAAAGGGTTATAATCAGGCGTATAAGAGAAGCTTTGGATTACTTTGGGTTTGAGCATTTGTACAAACAACTTGGTAATCTCAGTTTTAAGCTTTTCTTCGTAGCTATAGGCAAGGGTTTCGGTCAGGAAAAAAGCCAGTTGTGCCAGCAAACCTGCGTCTTTGGGCACAAACCTAAAGTGCGCGTCTGAAAACAAGTTGGGAACATACTTACCTTTGATGTAGCGAGCAAACTTGGGGATAAACTTGCTGGAACGGTTGCTGGGGGGAGCCACCAATTTTAATTGGGGAAACCGGGTAAAAAACTCTTCATCTGCTACAGTATTGAGCAGTTTATAAAATCGTACCCAATGGTTTACTTCTTCTTTCGACAATGTTTTTTTGTCAATGACAATGTAGTGCATCAAAAATGGCAACTCACTCAATTTTTGTAACAAATTAATGCGGGCATCGTGCTTGTTTTCCAGCGAAGTAAGAATGTTTTGAGTACTTTGGGGAGTAAACAAAGGCATTTGGTTGGGAGTTGCATCGCTAACAGGTTTTATCTCACTTATAATTTTTTTTACCCCTTGCTCTACTTCTTCCACCTCATCACATTTTATAATCATCGCATTAATTATAAAATGTGATGAAGCTTTACTACGGTCAAAGTTTAAATTACTATTGCCGCTTTCATCCAAAAATGCCCAGTAATCTGTCATACATGCTAAAACAACTCAGACACAGTACCTTACATTGGTCTGATATATTATACCTACATTAGTAATCCGCAATTTACGGCAAAAAAACTAAGAAAGGCTATTGTTTAAATTATTTGCCTTTGAATTTATGGAGTTTCACTGCATTTTTTTTATTTTTAAGAAACATATCTGTGTTTTAAATGCTTCTTATTGAGTAGCTTTACTTAATAAATCCTGTGACTTTTTTTATACTCATACAAATCGACCAATAATATTTTATTAAAAAGGGTAAGGAGTAATAAAAATCAAACAAATATTTCATTTGAGAGGATTTTTGTAATATTGCCACACATTTTTACCTTAAAACCTTATATATTATTTTTTTTAACTATTCTATATTAGTTTTCAACAAGGGAGTTAACAACAAACAATCTCCCAATTTTTAGTAAGTGTGGTTTTAAATCTACACCATTTTGTGGTATTAAAATCATCCAAACTCATTGTGGGTTATAATCTTTGAGGGAAAGCAAAGTTAACCCAATAAAAATCAAGAAAATGGTGCAAAATAAGTTCAATATCTAACCCCCTAATTATGAAGCCTGTTATACTTTTATTAAAAAACACAACTTACGAATTATGATAACACTATACCTTATTGACGATCACGCCCTTGTAAGACTTGGGTTGAAAAAGATTTTATCCAGATTTGATGAGATTAAAATTTTGTCAGACTTTAGCAGTGCTGCTGAAGCACTGGAGCAATTAGACAATGTAAAACCAGATTTGGTATTATGTGACATTAGTCTGCCCGAAATGGATGGTATAGAGTTTACTAAAAAAGCCAAAAGTAAACATCCCGACCTAAAGGTAATTATGCTAAGTTCGCACAAAGAAGAGTTTTATGTATTGAAAGCTGTGGAGGCCAAAGCTGATGGTTTTTTGCATAAGGATGTGCTCGAAAACGAATTAATAGAGGCAATCAAAAGGGTCAACCAAGGAGGGAATTTTTACAGCCAGGACATTTCTCAAATCATTATCAACAGTTTTGTCAACGGTGATAAACCCTCTATTCCTCAACTGTCTGCCCGTGAAAAAGAAGTACTACACTTTTTGGTAGAAGGGTTGTCGAACAAAGAGATAGCCGATAAACTATTTATTAGCTCCAAAACTGTAGACAACCACCGGGCAAATATTCTAAAAAAACTGAATCTCAAAAACAACGTACAACTCGTAAGATTTGCCCTTGAACATAAGCTGGTATAGTTTTTTGAGGGTTTTTGCTTGCCGAATAGGGGTTTTACCTATTACCCCTATCATTTATCCCATATCATTTCCCAAAAACAACCTATTTACTGGTATTATAAAATCTGCTACCTTTGTAACAGACAATTAGAGAGAAGTACAACACAAAACAACTTCTCATCTAAAACCAAAAAAGACCTTATTCTCTTTTAAATAGAGACAAAAATATAAAGTGTTTTTGAGCACTCTCTGGCTCAAAGACATTTCAAAGATTTACTTTGATAAACTATACGTTAGCAGGCGTTCTACATCAGGGAGGGAACCTTAGACGTTCTCTCACCTGATTTTTTTTTGTACTTATCTCAATTTACCCCTCATTTTTCTATTCTTAAAAAGCAGTTTTTACCAAACTTTACTATACCAGTTGTATTAATTTTACGAAAGTAAAAAAATAATCCCGTGTCTTTGTTGATCATCTGCTATATTGCCACAAATTAGGTAAGCTTTGCAACAATACGCAAGGCAAAGCCCATAATGGCTCATTCACTGTATAACAAAACACACTATTTTTAAAACTTTTTATTTGGATGAAAAAATATATATACTGCTATTTATTAACAATACTTTTGGGTTGGTTGGCTTTGCCCACCCTGGCACAAACCCCCCAATTAAAATCAAGCACTGTTGCCCACATGAAGTTTCGCAATATAGGGCCTGCCACATTTTCGGGCAGAATCATAGACCTGGCCGTAAACCCAGGCAATTTTAGTCAATATTACCTTGCTACTGCTGGAGGCGGTATATGGAAAACTAACAACGCAGGCACTACCTTCCAACCTATTTTCGATCACCAGGGTTCTTCGTCTATAGGTTGCATTACGCTAGACCCCAACAATGCCAATGTGGTATGGGTAGGCTCTGGCGAAAACAATGCTCAACGTAGCATTGCCTATGGCGACGGGGTGTATAAGTCGACCGATGGTGGCAAAACCTGGAAAAACATGGGGCTCAAAAAATCGGAGCACATTGGTAAAATCATTGTCGATCCACGCAATTCAGACGTGGTATACGTAGCTGCTCAGGGACCACTATGGAGCATGGGCGGAGAGCGTGGTTTGTATAAAACTGAAGATGGTGGCAAAACCTGGAAAAAAATACTGGACATTAGCGATAAAACCGGGGTAAGCGACTTAGTAATAGACCCAACAAATCCTGACGTACTCTACGCTACTGCCTGGCAACGTTTCCGTACAGTGTTTAGTATGCTCAGTGGAGGTCCCGAATCGGGCATTCATAAATCTACGGATGGTGGCAAAACCTGGCGAAAGGTTCAAAACGGTATTCCTGGTGGCGACTTGGGACGCATTGCCTTGGCAATATCTCCAGTAAATCCTGAATACGTGTACGCTATAGTAGAAGGAATGCCCGCCAACCGAGGTTTTTATCGCTCGGTAAACAACGGAGAAAGCTGGCAAAAGATGAGTGGTTATAATACCAGTGGCAACTATTATCAGGAAATCTATTGCCACCCTACCGAGCTAAATACGGTGTATTCGATGAATACCTTTGGTATGGTAACTTACGATGGAGGACGATCTTTTAAGCGAATAGGTGAAGACCTAAAGCACGTAGATAACCACGCCATCTGGATTAACCCCCGTAATGGTAACCATATGCTCATGGGGTGTGATGGTGGTTTGTACGAAACCTTTGACCGCGCCCGTACCTGGTTGTTTAAGCCTAACCTACCTATTACTCAGTTTTATAAAGTAAGCACCGACAACGATACGCCTTTTTATAATGTGTATGGGGGCACCCAAGACAACGCCAGTTTTGCCGGGCCTTCACGCACCAACAAAGATATGGGCATAGCCAACTCCGATTGGGAGATTAGTACGTTTGGCGATGGGTTTGAGACACAAGTAGACCCAAAAAACCCTAACATTGTATATGCTCAGTCGCAGCATGGCTTTTTGATGAGGTACGACAAAAAAAGTGGCGAACGCATTGGTATCCAACCTGTAGAAGGCAAGGGTGAACCGGGGCTGCGATGGAACTGGGACGCTCCTTTGTTGATTAGTCCTCATGCCAATACTACTTTGTATTTTGCTGCCAATAAGCTATTTAAAAGCACCGATCGAGGCAATTCATGGAAGGCCATTAGCCCTGACTTGACCCGCCAGCTCGACCGCAATAAAATGAAAATGATGGGCAGGGTATGGAGCGTGGATGCGATCCGGAAAAATGCCTCTACTACCATTTATGGCAATATTGTGGCATTGCACGAATCGCCCAAAAAAGCAGGTTTATTATACGTAGGTACCGATGACGGCCTGGTGCAGGTGTCGGAAGATGACGGTGCCAACTGGCGAAAAATAGAGAAAGTAGGCAATGTGCCTGAGCTTACTTATGTAAATCATTTGCTTGCTTCGCAACACGACGAAAATGTGGTATACGCGGTATTTAACAACCACAAAAGAGGAGACTTTAAGCCTTATGTGCTTAAAAGCACCAATAAAGGAAAAAGCTGGCAATCGATAGCGGCCAACTTGCCCGCTCGTGGGTCAGTGTATAGCATTGCCGAAGACCACGTTAACTCAAAACTATTGTTTGTGGGTACCGAGTTTGGGGTCTTCTTTACGATAGATGGTGGCAATAAGTGGATTCAACTAAAAGGTGGGTTGCCTACGGTGGCTATCCGCGATATGGAAATTCAAAAAAGAGAGAACGACCTGGTATTGGCTTCGTTTGGGCGTGGTTTTTTTATTCTGGACGATTATTCTCCTTTGCGTACGCTCAACAATGATTTGCTTGCCAAAGACGCCCATATTTTCCCTATTAAAGACGCTTTGTGGTACAATGTAGCTACACCATTGGGTATCCGTAAAACCGGGTTTCAAGGACATAGCTTTTATGCTGCTCCTAACCCTGAGTTTGGCGCAACGTTTACTTATTATGTAAAAAAATCAATCAAAACCCTGCGTCAAAAACGCAAAGCTGAGGAAGCCAAAGCCCGCAAAAACAAACAAGACATCAAATACCCGTCGTTTGAGCAAATGCGCGCCGAAGACGATGAACTACGCCCTTATTTTGTTTTTACCATTACCGATGCTTCGGAGACAGTCATCAGACGAATTAAAACCTCGGCAAATAAAGGGTTAAAACGCATTACCTGGGATTTACGCTACCCTGCGGTAAACCCTACTCGCCTGACTCCTTACCCTACCCTTGACTACTACCAATCACCTCCGCAAGGTCACTTGGTTACTCCGGGTACTTATAAGGTAACCTTGGGCAAGGTAGTAGATGGTAAATATACCGAAATGGTACCTGCTACCAGTTTTAAAGTAGTTCCTTTAAATAATACTACCATTCCTGTACAAAACCGGGCGGAGGTAACGGCTTTTCATAATAAACTGAGCAAAATGAACCGGGCTGTGATGAGTGCCAACAGATTGCAACGTGAAATGCAACGCAAAATAAGGCATATGCGTGTAGCAGTGCTCAACGCTCCCAAAGCATCTATGAGCCTACTGGCAGACATTCGCAAGGCAGATAAGCAACTACGTACCTGGAACCGTGCCATGAATGGTGATGGTAGTTTGAGCCGACGCTTTTTCGAAACGCCTACTTCGGTGTCATCACGTATTGGGTTAATTGGCTACCAATTGGCGCAAAGTACCGCCCCTCCTGCCAAACTACACCAACAAAGCCTTAAGGTAGCCGAGGAGTCTTTTGCCGCATTGATGAAAACATTGAATGAGGTACTGAATGACTTGAAAAAAATAGAACGTGCGTTGGAAGCAGCTGGAGCTCCTTATACTCCGGGACGTGCACTTCAATGGAACAAGGATTAATGTAAACATTGGATAGATTTGAATATTTAGAGCCTGGTTGATAAACTCAAACCGGGCTTTTTTTGGAATAAAGCCAACAAATACAGGAGAAGCACCCACTGCCTTTCCCTGTTTCAAAATAACTTTCTGATATTGGTCTCGGTGAAATTACTAAGAAATGTTTGGCTTACAACGAAGGATAGATACAAGAAAGTAAGTATAAATACTGATACACATTGTTAAGTGTAACATTTTTCATAACAACTTGTTATAATTTTATAAAAAATAAGGTTTTTTAATCTTAATTTGTTAACTTTATAGTGCTTGCAGGTTTTAATCTAGCATTTTAACATTCAAACTTAAACCTAATAAGGATACATTTAAAAGTAGCCAAAAGGTAAAACTTGCCTATGGTTCGTTTCATCTTTTGGATTAAAAAAGTGCCTTTTGATCCTTGTTTTAGCGATTTCTGAGGGCATAGCCTATAAACTATGGTCGAGGAGATTATATAATTACAAGGCGTAAAAAGTCATAGTTTTACCTCCAAAAGTGAAAGTTTAAATGCATTCTAAATACTTATTTAAGTTTTATAATACAAAATTGATAATTATTTGACACCAGGCATTTTCAACCCATTGATGTAGTGAATTAATAGCAACTATCCTTGATTGTGTGCTATAGGGTAAGGTTTTTTATCAAAATTCCTTATTGTAAATTTAAATCATTTACAACTATAGTTAGCAGTATCTAGCTTTGTACACCTTTTCTTCTAATCGCATGTTTAAAATTAGTCGTTGGTAGTATCCTCCAAACTTGATGCTGAGGATTTAGAAACTTTCCTGCGACTTGGTTCATTAATTAGGTCTCTGATAAATCGAGACCATGAGCTTTTACGTAATTTTTCTGATTATATACTGTCAAACTGAATCTACTGTTTAAATCCCAACTCATCGCAACTTTGCTATGGCGAGTTTAATACAATTGCTGAAGCAAAACCAACCACAGCAGGGATGTAGGTGTGGTTTACTTCGAATACAAACTCAGGTGGGAACTCCAAACTTAATTTGGAGGATTCGTGGAGATTCAGTTAAGTTAGATTTAATGTATCTGCGTATCTGAACCAGAAATTTATCGTAAAAATTCCTTTTAAATAACCACTTTAAACAATGCTAAAGCAACAACCAAAGGGCGTGTTATATGCTCTTAAAAGACCGTTGCCTTTTAGACAATATTGCTTTCTTTACACTTCTGAAAGCCTCAAAGCTTCATAAACTACCTCATACGCTATCTGGTGAAAATCTAAAAGATGCTCTTATTCCTAATCACATTCATATAACACTAAAATAACAAAACTGTGATAATCGAAGCCAATTACATTTCCAAGATTGAGAAGCTACTAAACAGTGATGATGAGGTCAATCACGTGATAGCTTTTCAGATTATGAGCGAAATGGGTGCCCCTATTGACCTGCACCCAATAATGACCAACCAAATTTCTAAAATGCAATTGTGTATGCAATATGGTTTTAGAAACGTGATAGCCAAGAGAAGGGTGTATATGCCCGATGAGTTTGTGCTGACTACTATATGCATTGAGTTGTCTTTGCCTTATGGTACACCATTGCGTTACCAAGACTTATGGCGTTTGGAAAAACTGCACATACCAGAATACCCTTTAAGAAACCATTTTACTTTTGGATTGGAGGATGATGCCACCTGTTTAGACGGTTTACAGTTTGCGGCACAGCTCAAAGAGTTGAGCATTGTAAACCATGAAATGGATAAAAGTGAACTAGCGGTGTTGCAACACTTGACTAATCTGGAAGTGCTAAAACTGAAGGGAATCAGTCGTGGAGTGTTTCGGATGAAAAACATCCAAAACTGGAAACCAGTAGGGCACTTGCTCCAGCTCAAAGAGTTACATTTGGTAGATTGCCAATTGGAGGATTTAGCATTTTTGCCCAAAAGTATGCCACAGCTAGAGCATTTGAATCTACAGCACAATCATCTTACAAGTTTGATAGGTTTGATTGATAACCCTGCCATTCAGTACTGCCAGTTAGATGTAAGAAACAATCCTTTAAACGCTGATGATCTACCCTGGCAATTAGAGTGCCTCAAAACTCGTAAGGTAGAGGTGTTGTATTGAGCCGTTTGTTGGATTTAAAATAATGCTACGTTGTATTGTAAAACCCCTTAACTGTATTAGTCAGCTAAGGGGTTGCTATTTGCCTCAAATAAAACTTAAAAAAAAATCTGAACCTTGCAGAACAGCCTTCAACTTGTCGCCTGTGCCTTGCACCTGTATTAGTTCCTAACTTCCTAACTCACGCATCAACTTTTTAAACTTTTCTTTGTCCTTTAAAGGGGCAAACAGCTTTTCTGTGGTAATCTTTTCTTTTTCTTTAAACCCTTGTTTTACTGCCCGCTCCAAGCTGTCTATCGCTTTGTCGGGTTGGTTTTTTGCCATAAAGTAGGCAGCCCTGCTAAACTGTAGCATCGCCAGTGTTTGGTCAAGTTCAGTGGCTTTTTTGAGGTCTGTTTCAGCTTTGTCCAATTGGTTTGCTTTTACATAAGCATAGGCACGGGCGCTGTATAAGATAGCTGAGTTGCCTACCTTGTCAAGACAAGCGTTGTAGTCTTCAACAGCTTTTGTTGGTTGCCCTGTCTGAAGGTAAAGGTTTGCCCGGGTAAAATAATAGTTAGGGTCGGTACCCAGCTCAATTGCCTTGCTCATCGATCCAATAGCTTCTTTGTACTTTTTTTGTTTTATTAATATCAGCCCTTCGTTATTTCTATAAGAGTCTTTCTTAGGCTTGAGCTTGATCAGCTCTTGGGCATACTCGAGGGCTTTGTTATGGTCTTCAAGTTTAACATGACACAAAGTCAGTCTTTCTAAAATAGCCACTTCCTGTGCAGGTTTTTCGACATATTCATCAGCTTTTTTCAAGTAAGGAATCGCTTCTTTATACTTCTTTTGCTGTATATACAACTGAGCTATATCATTTGAAATCACTATTATCATTTTCTTTTGCTGGAGTTCTTCTCTAATAGCCAATGTGTTTTTGAGTTGCTCGATGGCTTTCATATAGTTTTTAAGCTCATTATAAGAACTGGCCATGTTATAGGCTACCTGTGCCATTGCCTCTTTATCATCTAGCTTTTTGAGTATTTTGTAAGACTTTTGGTAATAATCAATTGCTTCAGATCTTCTTTGGAGTTTTTCGGAACACATGCCTAAATTAAACAAGCTTTGCGCCTTCAAACGTTCGTCAGCTTCTCCCTTATACAAAGTCAATAGTTTGCTTTGATAAAAATACACCTTTTCAAAGTTTTCGGCTTTGTAATACACCATCGATAGCTCTTTGAAAAACTCGCGCTTATTTTCTTCAGTCAGTTTGAACTTGCTGCTCTCTTGCCTAAGCTTGTACATTTTCTCCATGATTCCCCCAGTACGACGATAGTCCTTCATGGCGCGGTATAAATCGTTCAAATGCCCCAAAACAGCCAACATACGGGCGGTATCTTTTTTAGCCTCTTTCATTTTCAATGATTGGCTAAATGACTTAAGGCTTTCACTATAATTCTTTTGGGCAAGGTATACCTCTCCCATATTTACCAAAATATAAGAAATGTCCTTTGTTTTATTGTGTTTTTTCCGCAGTTCCAAACCTTTGTTATAAGACTCAAGGCTTTTGTCATACTCCCCAATGGTTTTATAAAGAATGCCCACATTCACATATTCATCCATCAAAAGTTCACTTGCCTCCTTATTATCTGGCAATGACTCCAGGTGTTTGATGACACGCAAGTTGCAGTCAATTGCCTTAGTAAACTTTTTTTGATAATAATAAGCACCTGACAACTGCTTGTATAAACTTGCCCTTGCTTGTGCATGGGTGGGAGTGTCAGGGCGCAGGTTCAGTGCTTGCTGAAGGTAATAAGCCGATGAGTCGTGTTTCTCGGCAAGCCTATAGCTGTACCCCAAGCGTTCGGCTATGGTTACACGTTGAGGAACCATTTCTAACTTGGTAAACAATTGGTAAGAATAGTATAATGCATTGATGGTATTTTTCAGGTCTTTTTGTTTGAAATACACCTCTGAAATATTTACCATAATATTGGCGACCGACTTAGTGTCTTGCTTCTTCTGATACCACTTTTTGACTTTTTGGTAATTTTCCAGTGCCAAGTCTAGCTTTCCCTGTTGGTTATAAAGAATGCCCAAATGTAACTGTATTTCAACCAGTTCTTCAGGTTCGTTGAGTTTTTGGAAGCGCTTTTCTGCCTGTTTGACATAGACAGTTGCTTTAGCCATTTCCTGGTTGTAAAAATAGGCACCACCCAATTTCTTAAGTAATGTGGCAGCTTTTTTGGCAAGTTTAAGTTCTTCAAACAATTGAAAAGACTTATCAAACTTGACAATACTCTCCTTATATTTTTTTTGGATAGCCAGTAACGCACCTTGTTGATGGTAGCTCTCGGCAATACCAGCCTTATAACCAAGGCTTTTGGCCAATTGTTCGGCTTCTTTGGCGTAACTCTTCGCCTTATCGAGTACCTCTTTTATTTTATAGGCTTGTGCCAACTGATTGAGCACATCTACCCGTGGCTTGTTTTTGAGCGTAGCCAGTTTTTTTTCAAGTAAGGGGATGCTGTCATTTTGCGCTTGTGCGGGGTTTAAAAAACACCCCATACACACTATTAAGCATATAAATAGTTTTTTCATTGTAATTTTTGTTAGTTCGTTTTCATTATATTTAGTCCGGAGTTAGTAGTCAGTAGACCATAGTTGCTTCGCGTAAGTTAATTACGAGTTTGAGAATTACGAATTAGT
>NZ_CANLRP010000200.1 GCF_947493425.1 uncultured Microscilla sp.
GCGGAGGCAGCAAACAGGTAAACATCAACATTACCATTGGCAATATCATCGGGATGAATGTAGACAACATCAACAACCTGGACGCCAAAGGTCAGGAGGTGCAACAGTCGGCCGATTTGATTGTGCAGGAGATTGTCCGCAAGATCAACGGGGCAATGATGGTGCAGGAGGGGTAGATGGCTGCTTCAAATTAAGATATTGTGATCGGTAACCAAGAGATAACAACTATTTATATTAAAAATATTCAGTAAATAACTGATTAACAAGTTTTTTACATTAAGGTAATAGATCATATTACTCCTAAAACTGTTACCTCTTAATTACGAAAAAGTGTTACTTTTTAATTACTGATTACAAGATATTTTTTGAACTATTTCAAATCAGTTTATAAACAAGTTAAGCAAAAGTACTTACTTGTTCAGAGTTGTTAAGTTGTAATGGTTCAAACTTTATCTAGTAGCAGGAATTTTTAACACTATGAAAAGTGCTATTTTTAGGATTCGTTGCTGCAAATGTAATATTTAAACTTGGTGCCCTCAGGTTTCACTGATTATTCAGAACAATTTCTTGCTACGCAAAATAACGCATGAAATACCAAATCTGCACAACTCTGATTAAAATGCTTTGAATTTAACATTCCGTGACAAATATCATTTCTTAGGTTAAGCCCTATTTGTTCTGTAAAAAGTACTTTTAAATAAAACGTCTCATTGTCTCCAAGGTGTTTCTGACTAATTTCATCATCCAGTAACAATCCAAATGACCTTAACATATATCCTTTACCTTTGGCTTTTTGCATTACATTTCCATCAAATGTTTCTACCAGATTTCGTATCAATTCTTCTATTTGTGGTATTATCAGGTGAAGAAATACTACTAGATCACCTGCCATATAAGCTTCTATCCCCCTTTGAAAGATGGGATAACGACTAGACTCGATGTATTCACATTTCTTTAAGTAATTCATCACATAGTGTAAATCAAACCCAGGTGCTTCCAGCAATTTTTCAATATTTTGGCGGATAAAGAACTGCCCCAGTTTAAGAAACTCTTTGGTATGTCTGATTAAATGTTGGTCAAAATCTTCTTCAAACTCCCCAAGTTCTCCTACAACTCGGCCTTTACTCCCTATAGGTATTTGTCTCATAAAAAATGAGGTAGGATTGTATTGGGCTTTTTCATGGAGACTGGAGGTTAAAGCCGCTTTGTCTGGAATAAAGGAGATAATAAAATTAACAAAATCATCCTTCAAATTACCAGTAATCATGCTGTCAAAGTAAGCTTCTACGTCGTCCATTGGTAAATTTATCTCAAAACTAACTGTTTGAAGACTCTTTTTGAGTTCTGGTCCTTTATTACGCATGAGAGCTAATATTTCTTTTTCTTTTTCCCGTAAACCATAATCGACATAATATTTATGCATCTCATCAAGATGTGCATATTGCTGAAGAGGTGTATCATCTACCATATAAATTAAGAAAGCTTCTCCAAACAAAAGAATCACTCTTTGAGCTTCCGCAAGGTTCTGCCCTTTACCTTTATAATAGCGAGCCAATCGGGTAGCAACTTCCTTGATAGATAAGATTTTGGGATTAGTTTGTATTTGACTACTACCACTACTACCATAAACAAGCTTAGTAAGTTTTGCTTCCATCTTATCAATGAGCCCTTCTTTTTCGCTATCTGATAATCTTGACGCAAACTTCTTGTTCTCTAAAAGTAAGTCAAAAGTCCATTCTAATATTATATTTTCTTCTGAGTGATTTAGTTGTGTGTACTTCAAAATACTTGCTTTAGTTTTTTTCAGTAAGACTTGATTGTTAACAGATGAAGATACCTCTAGTGCTCTTTTGAGCTTTATGAATATTAAGAAACTATCTTGATAATTACCTGAGACTACATCTAGCAATGCTTCTACATATTTCTGAGGGATTAAGTACGAGGGCTTATTGCCAGTAATTTTTTTTTGCAAATCCCATAAAAGACCTAAGTATCTGGCTTTCATAATTGGATTTTTGACAATTTCTGCCCTAGTCTGCCAATAGTTAATCATATCAGGAGATATAAGTTCTGGTATTGGTAATGGCCAAATAACATCCATAACTCGTATGGAGGGACCAAAGTAAGTACCCAACTTTAATTCCTTTGTATGCAGGCTTTTTTCATCAAAACCGAATGCGACTTGTTCAGCATCTACTTCTGTCGGGAAAAGATTATAGTCTTTGGGTAGAATTTCCCGAATTTCCCTAAATAGATCAAACTCTTCAAATTTAACATCAAGTTGATCATAGGTGTTGATGATTGCGTCTACCTGACCAATAAGTTTAGCTTGGGTAGCAGAAGAGGGAACTTGGGAGTTAGTGTTTTCGGTTTTGGATGTATTCTCGTTGTTTGCCATTTTTGGATGAAAGTTAAAAATGAAGTGCGCAACATTTTTGCGTAGTAATTTTTCTTTGCTAATCTAACTAAGGTTTAAATTACACTTGTCAGTTAACTTCTGTTTTATTGTAGCTTTTGTAAAACTTTTTGATCTTTTTAATTTCATATAAAAACTTATTCCGACTTAAGTAATAAAGTGCTTCTTCTACTGAGCCACACCTAATACTATAATTGTTAAAAGCACTTAGTATTCTCTTGGAAGGGTTATTCTTTATAATTTCTGGTAAGTATTGATTAACCTTAGTAGCTTGTTCTAATAATTCTTGTGCTCTCTTATGGTGATTATTTAAAATTAAAATAATTATTTTACCATAGACAAACTCAACAGATGTTTCATCATAGTACTTCTCAATAAATGTTTGTGCTTGATTGTATTCCTTTGATAAAAACAAACATTCCAGATACAAGTATCTAACATCTTGATGGTCATTTTCATTCAATAGAAGTATTTCTTTATATAACTCTTGTGCTTGTTTGTACATCCCTCTTTCTTGGTATTCAAGCCCTAGAATTTTACAAGCCCTCAGAAAAGGTCTATTGTCTGTAACACTCCAATTTAGATTGTTTTTGGTCAAACTAAAATTTTTAGGAAAACACTCTTTACCAAGGCTATATGCTTTTTGGGCGTACGAAAAACTTTCCTCATTCTTATTCTGGTTCTGACAGGCTAGACTTAAATGATTATAAGCATCTATGTGATAAGGATACTTTTTGATAATGTTTCTGAGTTTTTCTTCTGCCAGGTTATCTTGATAATCTAATGAATCAATTGCATTCCAAAGCTCATCAAAAACATTAGACTCAAATATGATTGAAGGGAAAGCAAATGTCCAGGTATTAGTATCATACTCATAGACCATTGGATGCTTTAGGCTATTTTTCATCTGATTAGGATTTAGTATTTGATAATTAACTCTAAACTATACTGATTGTATATTTCATTGTAAGGCAGAGGATCGTAGATAGAACTGCTAATTTATTATTAGCAATACAAGTAAATATACGTTTTTTTTCTAATATATATATATTGCTAAATATATAAACAAGTACAGTTATGATTAGTATACAAAAACTTGAACAAAGGTATGATCTTAATCCTAATGATTTTGACCAAACATTAGTTGATTACTATCAAAACAGTCAACGGATAAGATTAATTGATCCAAATGATAAAACATCAAACGAACCAAGGTATGATGCAGAAAAACATAAAGAAATTCATGTAAGGCTTATCTCATTTTTTGATAAAATTATGGCAGCAGCCTCACGAGAAGCTAAAAACAAGGAAGAGTATAAATATACATTCACGGAGTATGATGAAATTATACCCAAATATGGTATTTTGTTAGAGGAACAAGAACTTGAAATTACAATTGGTTTATTCAGAGACCTTTTTGTAACATATGAAATTCAATTTGCTAATCATATAAAGTATATGAATGATAATTTTTACCTTAAATTGTTTGAACTAGGTAATATTGGTAAATTTAGATTTCATGAAGAAAAGTTAAGCATTTCATCTTTGAGAGAGACAAACAAACACTTGTTTAATAAACGTGGAAATTTTTATAAGCTATTTAGAAATTACTTTCTAACTCAAGTTGAACAAAAGTATACAAGCAAATTGGGTATTATTACTATTGAACTTGATACTAGAAAGAAAGGTAAGAGCTTACTTCCAGAATATATTTGGGCAATTAAGATATTATTTGAGATTCATGAAATGCTGTGGAAAGCAAAAATAAAATATCCTATTGGTCTGCCCGAAAATCATTTTTTTGCTTCATGAATACAATAAAGAAATTTTACTTATTGACTGGAATTTGAAGGTTTATCGTGCTGATACAAACTTTGATTACCAATCGTTTTTTAACTATGAAGGCAGTGCTTTGTCTTAGGAAGTAAAATAATCACTATACATTTAATAAAAAAAAGTCATTACCCAATTGTTGAGTAGTGACTTTTTCCAAAGCAGGAGAGCATAGAGCTACAGGTTTTTTCTATTGATACATTAAATGGTTTTAAGCATAAGAATATTATAAGCATTTAGGTAACATAACCAAATCTCCTCACTTGTTTAACTCTACTTTTTCAACTGCACCAAACCCATTGGTTTTTTTAAATTTCATGTTATGAACAAAGTTTTGCATACTATCAGAAGGGTCAATCGTTTCAAGATTTAAAGAGTCAATTGTTTCTGGTGGCATTATTACAGATAGAATTGCTTCGTCTTTTAAGTGCCCTGTCTTGCTATTTAATAGTTTTGTCATTGCATTAACTCTGACATATTCTACTGGCAAATAGGCGAATGTTTCTCTGGCAACCCTTATAATCGCGCTACATATATGATCTTGATACAATTCATTAAACTTGGATTTTGCCATATTTTTCCTTGACAACTTTCCTGTTGAAGTCTGTTTCAGCTCGTAATCAGGTATTATTTCTTTACAATTGATGTGTAGATCAATATCAACATAGGAGCTTTCAAAAGAAAAAGATAAATGCCCTCCTAATTCTCCAATATCACTAAATGGATCAAAATACTCCAAGGTATCTTTGTATGCTTCTGGGTTTTTATCATCGACCCCTTGAGCCATTTTCTGGAGTGTATTCCAACCATCCAATTCTTGAGTATATTGCTCAAAAACAGTATTATATTCTTGTATATCTGTTTGCTTTGCTTTTTCTAGCAGTGATTCTAGTTTCCCAACCTTCTTTTGACTTGAACCCAAAATCTTGTCTAAAAATGAAGGTTTGTATTTGTCTAACTTATACTGTACAGAATCTTCATTGTTTGTGATTTTGTTAGGTTCTATTGGTTTTGGGATATTTTTAATTTCATCCCAATTAATATGATCAGTACAGTTTTTATGGACAGATTGCAGCATATTGATGTAGTTTTTCCAATCTTCTACAGCTTGCTTTGCATCAGCAATTGCTTCTTGTTTTTGTTGCTCTTTAAACCTTTTTGCTGCTTCTCTTGCTTGTCTTTGCTGTTCTCTTTCCATTCTGCGAACCGCAGCACCATATGAACGAACAACTCCTTTTAGTGTAGTCATATCTTGATATTCAGATGTTTATTTTTACATTTTACTTAAATGTAATATTTTTACGATAAGTTTAAAAGTTGCGTAGAAAGTTATTAGATTTTTCATCAATGAATTATCATCACCAGCAATTAATGTCTTATAAATAGTGACATACCTATTGGTGTTGTAAGCTTGGATCATTTGAGCCTATACACCAGGAGGCTTGGTAAATTAATCAAAGAAGGTGTTGGGAGTAAGTATACAAGAGTACTACACACCAAAGCAAATCATAACAAATAACTTTAACATATACCAAAACTTATTCTAACCAATGGACTATAGTTCTTTTGATAAAATTCCTTTGCCAAAGGCTAACCGCCACGAAACATTAGAAGATTTATCCCGAAATAAACTCGCGCCACTTTTTGATGGTACTTTGTTTGAGTTACGCGATGTAACCAAAAGAGATAAAGGTATTGATCTCTTTATTGAATTAAAAAGAAATGACATTCACACGAATTTTAGATTTGCAGTACAATTGAAGGCAACAGATTCGGTCACTGAAAATATTGATGGCAGCTATAGCTGGCCTATAGAAGCATCGAATATCAATTATTTACTCAATGAATCTAATTCAGCTTACTATGTATTGTACCTTAAGAAGCAGGATAAATTTTTATTCGAGAGCGTCAATACATTCTACATCCATTTGGAGCAAAAAAGTGCTGACTGGCAACAACAGAAACACCATACTCTAAGGTTTAAGAGGGAACTGGATGAAACAGCAGTACAGGAGATTTATGAGCATGTTTTTGCAAAAGGATTTGCACAAAGAAAAATCAATGATAGCTTAAATGCTTATGCGGTTTCAAACACTGCACAAAGTCATAAAGTAGCTATTGATAGCAACCATGAAGTTTATGATGATAAACAGATTCAGGAACTAATAGAAACAAGTGGTTTTTTTCTCCTGAATGACGGTAGATGGAAAGACATCCTTGCTTTTCATAAACAAGGAAGTCGAGGCATGGGCGAAGAAAGCCCAGTTTACAATTTGATTGTTGGAACAGCTTTTTACCACACAGGTAAAAATGTAGATGCTTTATCTTGCTTTAAGCAATCAAAAAAGCACATGGACAAGTTGCCTGAAAACCTTGTTGGTTATCTTACTTATTTTCATTTGACTACTAGATTTACAATTGGTCTCTTGACAAAGGATGCTTACGATTCACAAATTCAACTACTTGAATCGGATAGTGTGATTGGCTTATACCAAAAAATTAAAAATATTACTAAAGTTAGGGGAACTGATATCTACACTGAGTATAAAAGGATTATTCCAGAATTAAAAAAGGTGTTAAATCACCCACAAGCGGATGATAATATCAAGCTGATTGTTCGGTGTGAAATGTTACTTTGGGATGGTCATAAGATGAATACTGATTATGAGATGAACAAACCCAAAGTTATCATCCCTCAATTGGCAACTCAATTAACTACAAAGGAGCGTGAAAAAATACTTCAAGATATATTAAACGCTGATCAAAAGTGGGAAAAGCAATCTGGTGAACTGATAGAAGATGCTAAATCTCAAGATAATTTGTTTGCTCGTATTGTTGCAAGGTTTCATATCATTACCATAAAGTATGATTTTATCGCCTATGAGAACACTTTATGTTTCTATGCTTTTAATAACCCGCGTGATGTGATATTGAAATCCTTGGAACATGTTGAATACGCCAAACTCTTGTTACAAGATTTGCAAGTAGTTGAGTTTTTCTATAGGTCATTGGACGATATAGAAAATCTATGTGTGGTATTATCTAAAAAATATGAATTACTGCATTTCATCAAAGATCATAAGAAAACGAAGGAAGCAATAGGTGAATTATTATTTCTTGTGGAGGATTATGATTTGAAGGAGGCACAAGAAAAGGTAGAGATTTTACAAAACAGAGGAACACAGCATGAAATGAAGGTAGATTTTTATGCCAATATGCTGAGGATATAATGTTAAAACCAGCTCTTCGACCAACTAAGCTAACATGAAATGTTCGATACCTAAGTTTTTTGGCAACGTTCATAAAACTGTTTCATTGAATAACTTCTCAACGGGTGTTATTTAACTGTCTATCAAATATTTACAATATCGTATTTATTCGGTAGCCCCACATTAAACCGTGTATGGAAATTACCTGATTTTTACATTTTACATCTTTGGTAAACAGAAAATAGGTAACTAGCTGATAATCAAAGCAAACATTGGCTTGACCGAAGTTTGGTAAAGTCAGCCCTTGTTTTTGCTTAGAATACAGGTTTGAACCTCATTTTCAGCACTAAAAAGGCATTTTACGCGCATACACGATTAAGTGTTGGACTACCATTTATTCTTTTTTTTAAAAAAAATATTAAATTCACTTTTTGTAAAAAAACTGATAATCAGCTTTATAAAAAAACACTGTTTTAAAAAAGGTTTATGTAATGACTTTCTCTTACTGTAAAATATTGATTATTAGTTGTTTATAGCTATTGAGGAGTTAATTCATTGATCTTTAACTTGTTGGCTATCAGTGTGTAACTTTTAAAAAAGTATGGTTGGGACTGTTCAATAAACGTTTTCTCTCATCCATGAGGTATTGTTTTTATGGCTGTTGTATTTTCCAGTTGTTTGGCAGCAAAAGGTCTAGCTCATAACTTTCAGGTACCATCTCGAATAACATAACAGGCTTTCTTAATATATATACCCAAATCACCTGGGTGATTCGGACATTTTTTTAATAAAAAAACAAATGTAAGGGCAAATCTTGCCACTTGGCTATAGTTGGGCAAGGATGAAGTTCTTTGGTGGAAAGGAAAAAGGGTTAAGGATTCAAAAATAACTCATTGAGACATAAAATTTAAGCCTTTTTCTACCATAATATGTCAGGCGTAGGTTTTGCTTTTTTTGTAAAGAAGAGAACGACCTTATTTGGGTTTGTATAAATGGTGCTGCTTTGAAAGTTTACGATTTGTAAATAAGTTGACAAAATGCCAACACCCCATCCACTATCCAGGCAGCTTATGGGGTGTGTTTATAATGTGCTTTCCACCCCCTCAATCCCCCGAAAAATCTCCACCACCAGTGGCACCACTACCGCGTTTCCGTAGCCTTTGATCGACTCGTTTCGGAGGCGAGGAATGGTAATTCCGTCCACATGGGCGGGAAACCCATCATCTCCGCCACAAACCGGGGATTGAGTTTGCCAATCGGGGCGGAACCTGTAGTCTTGGGCGGGGTAGGTATATCTCCATTTAGGTTGGCAACAGGCAACAGTTTCATTGCTGCCATTCTGCCCAAATTCAGGCTGTAGCTGTTTTTGCCGTCTTTGCTTTGGCGCCGTCCGTTGGGGGTGAGCTGGCAAGGGCTGCCTGGTTCCTGAGTAGTGGGGGTAGGCAGAAGCGAATGAAACATGGCATAGTCGAGTATACTGTTGGGGCGTAGCTTGCCTGCCATTCGGCTTGTCATGGTTTTGGCTCCCATTGCCTTCAGGCGGGCTACTCTTTCGGGATGATCGTACTGCACTACGGTGGGTGTAGGCCAAAAACCAGACCCGGTCTCTTTGGTGGGGCGCTTCGACAGCACAAGCCGGAATAACCATCGGTTGGACGCTATAGCCGAGGGCTTCGAAGTCTTCACATATTCGGTGGATAACGGCTTCGGCTTCCATTGTTCGGTGTATTGTTTCGCCCTCAGCATTGGCCCCGCTTTCCAAGTGAGTAACACGCGGCTGGAGTACCATCGAGGTGATTCCATTAACATTTTCACCCAATACCCAAGTGGGTCTGATTTCTCGTATTGCTCTGAGCATTTCCGGCCAGAGATAACGGTCGTCAGCAGCTCCTCTGCGTTTTCCGGCCTGGCTAAACGGTTGGCAGGGAAACCCTCCGGTAAGGAGGTCGATTTGTCCGTAGTGGGGGGTAAAGTCGGTTTGTCTGATGTCTTCATAGTGAATAGTGTCTGGCCAGTAGTGTCGAAGAATGGTTTGGCAAAAGGGGTTGTTTTCGACGGTAAATACATTGACCCAGCCCATTCTTTGGGCGGCCAAATCGAAGCCACCAATGCCACTAAAGATACTGGCGTGTCTCATAAATAAAAGTTATTTGTATGGTTTACCTTGAATCTTCGGGAAGCTGACTGGTATCAGTAAAAGGAGCCGCTTTGTCTTGGTTAAGCCTCAACTCCACCGCTTCGTCAGAGATACATTCCAGGGTGTAGGGCTTAAACTCAATGCCGCCTTCGGGGTCGCCAAAGCGCGCCGACAAGATGGCAAGTTCCCGGATGCCAAAGGCGCTCAGGAGTTCATTGTTTACCTTGAGGCTGCTCCGTTTTTTTATCAGTTTCATCAATTTACGCAGCTCGTCCAGGGGAGCACTGCCTGGCTGCTCACTTACCAAAAAGCCCCGAATGGTCAGCTTAAAATTGTCCAGCCCCATATCCTCCAGCACATTGGTTTCGGCGTTCACCATTTGGTTGATCACAATAGACTTAGAGGTGCTTACCTCAATGAGTGGTTCCAGGGGAAAAGTATAGTCATCCAGCTTGAGCGGCATCATAATGGGGGTGCTCAACAAGCTTTGTTTTTTGCCCTTGCCCAAAAGCGCTGAAGGGGTATAGCTTTCTACCAGCTTGCCCGGCTTAGCCAGTCCTGGGTAGACAATAAAACGCCCGAAGGCTCTTTGGTACAATTGATTTAAGTCGTAGGTCATTTAGTCGGGAGTTAGGAGTTGGTAGTCGGGAGTTTCTATAGCTTAAAGAAACAAGCGGCAAGTCACAAGTAATCTTAAACTTGAAACACTTGCCTACTATTCACCAATTTTATAAATAGTTAAAAATCAACGTGCTATAAAATTGGTTAGTTGCCTATAACACAGCCTCAAGCTAATGGCTAAAAGCTAATGGCACCGATATTCATCGGCATCTAAGGACTTGACGCTTTAGAAGCTACCGACTATAGACTCCCGACTAACCCACTCACCACCGTTTGTTTGCGTTCTTCGTCGCGGATGTATTCCAGCAGGGCAATTTGCCGGGCAAACTCGTCGTCTGAAAGCGAATCTATCTCGGCACTGCTCAAAGAAAAGTAGTACCGCAAAAAGCCCTCGTGGATGGCTTCCCATTGTTCCATATCCACTTTGTCGCCTTTGATGCGGTACTCGGCTACTTTTTTACCAGCTCAACTATTTTCTGGGTTTTGAGTTCCTGAATGGCGGCCAGCATACCCATATAGGCAAAGTCGTCCTGGCGGAGCTCGTTTAAGTCACCTTCCCTCCAGATCATTTCCAGCAAATGCATTTCGGTGCCAAAAGGTTTGTTGGCGGTGTTGCGTTTTTCGGCTTGTTTACGCTGCTTGCGGCTAGGTTTTGCCACCTTACACACAAAGCCTTTCACCTTAAGTTCGTAGAGGTTTTCGTCTGCCAAAAAACGGGTTTCCACATCAGGTATTTCTACCCAGGGCTCAAACTCGTTCAATGCCGCCTCATACAAATCTTCGTTCATGAGCCAGGCTTCATTGCCCGCCAACCAACAGCTCTTAAAGAGCAAGTCTTCAAAGTCGATGGTGGTTTTGCCTTTGCGAAACTGGGCAATGGCCACCCGCATAATGGGCAAATCGGGGCGGCGCAACCAAAGTTTGTGTTCCTCGCCATCGTTGGCCACCAGTACTTCGCCAAAGGTAGTTTTCCACTGTGCTTCTTCTTCTAGAGTAGGTGGGGTAGTACGGTACTTTTGCTCCCCGTGGGTGAAAAATTCGGGCGTGTTAGGTGTTTTTATCTCTTGCTCGTTCATTACTTTTTTTATGGAAAAATAAGTGAAGAGAAGGCGGTTTTTTATGAAGGGTTTTGTGAAATTGTAGTGCAGCTGTATAGTATGGTACTAGCTGAATAATCTACTTTTTTAAGCTTTGCCTGAAGTGCTTGAACTGATATTTGGGGGAGGTGAGGTGTTTGATTTAATGTCCAAGTATAACTTTGTGTATGTGTTTAGCGAAAGGTGTTTTTTTTGTTATTTTAAGTATCTGATAATTAGCTATATAGGTGTGATGGAATATTTTTACACTGAAATGCGGAATATTTTAGTGTACATATTGCGTAAATGTTGATAGCACGAAAAATCCTGCTTCCCTGTAGTGGTAAAATTGCAGAAATGACTCAAAAAGGCTTTGAGGTACTCACTATATTTGAGAACCAATACAATTCCAAAAACAATTCGTTAGGTGCGTAAGGGGGACAGCCTAAATCAGCTGGGCGGTTGCTACACAAATAAACCTAAGCTATCCAAATAGTCTAAAATGCCAGGTGAATGGGCTTGTGATATACGTGGTGTTAAAATGGTTTGGATAGCCTTGTCTATAAAATCCTGATTAGCTTTTTTGATGATAGGAAGGTATTCTTTTGCTTTGTCGTGAGGGATATGACAACCAACTGAGTCTGATACATCATGCAAACAATTTAAGGTATTCTCAAAATGATTTACAGTCACAAACTTTTTATTTACAGTACGTACCTCAAATGTAATGTCTGAAGGTATAGTGTCAAATGCTTGGTTGACCGACTCTTTCAGACAAAGTATAGTAGACTTGTCTTTATAAACATTGACACAGTAAACACTTCCTACGTTAAGCCGGATATGTTTCCCACCTTTATCAAGATTAATGCACCAGTTTTCAGGAGATAGGTGGTTGGCATAACTAATAGATTGGGCTAAAAATGCCAGGGTTGCAAGTCTTGAACCTTCATTTGGAACAAACATTTTACAGGCTTTTTCAGCATCCTCGATGCTTTGGCGATCGAATTTAGGCATAGGGTGACTTTATTAATAGTATAGAGTACTTTTTCTCAATTTAAGAAAACCCGTACTTGTTGCCAAACCACGGGTTGCTTATCTCCACCTACTGCCTGCTAATTTTCCCAATACTAATGGGCAGTTCTACCTCCATAAAGTCATCGCCTTGCTCCATTGTAAGTTCATACTCAGTTACTTCTACATTGTTCAATATATGGGTAACTACCAGCCCATTCTCGGCATATACCAAGGTAATGTCAAAAGGATCGAGGTCGGTGAGGTCAGCGCCCCCATTTTGTATAGCGGCTTTTTCCAGGGCAATTATTTCACGAAATAAGAGCTTGATGCTGCCCTCGTATTCTTTTTTTCCCTTGGCACGGGCAATAGGGTCTTTGCCCCGCCCGTGGATGTTGGCCTTGCTTTTTGACACCTTGTATTTAAAGCCCCTAAAGCCATCTACAATTCGTCCAAACAGGGTGATGGTTACATCTTCCCAACCTATCTCAAAGGGGAGTTGTGAGGAGTTATTCGCCATTTTTTAAATCTTTAAATTGTTCGTTTTTGGAAGGTTGGCATTGCACGGCTTTGCCCAACCATTGAACCATAGAGCGTAGCGAAACCATCCAACCATATTTTACCCAGGATTAACAAACCCCAAATCAATGGTGATTTTTTGCGCCATTCCTACGGGTTCAATGTCAATTTTCACTTTGAGTTCGGCAGTGGCAATCACGTCCTGGTCGGGGTCAATCAAAGGAGTGACCGAAGACACCTCCCCGTTGTTGGTCATCTGCAAATCGAGGGCTTTTTTGATGTCTTGCTCAAAGGCCTTTACTTTTGCCACAGGTAGTTTGCCTTGCTCCAGTTGAAAATCGTCCAATAGCTCCTGCACATACACATTGTAGGCAATACGTGCCACCTTATCGGCAACCCTGCCTCGGCCAATGCTGTTGTAGTCGGTGGTGAGCGCAATGGCCACCGGGTCGCCGTTGAGGTAATAACCTGCGCGGTTGGCAAAACTGCGGGGCACAATATAGCCGCGTTGGTGCAACAAGTTGAGGTTGCCCTGCCCGTAGGCTTCTACCGTTTTTTTGGGGGTGGCAGCCATCACGATGTACGCCTGCTGAATGCCCAAATCACCGTCTTTTACCCGCCCAATGTTACGTTGCACGGGTACCCCGGCTACTTTACCCAGTACCAAACCCAACCAACTGCCTTCATAGCTCTCGTCGTGCCAACCCAAACACACTGACACCCGGTTGGCGGTTTGAGTGCGTAAATTACTTACCGCTGAAGCATTGCCCTGAAAGTCGCGCCCTTCTATGATGACCTGCACGGGTTGGTGCAATGTCTGTTGAGCGTTGATAAGTATTTGGGCGTTTGCCAAAGCTGCGAGCACGTCGGGGTCTAACTCTTCGCTGGGACTTGCCGTATAAGCCACATCGGGCACCCTGCCCACCCCCAACAGCTTGATGTTGCCCTGCTTTTGGTTAAGCAAATTGGGGGCATAATTGCCTGCCGTGTCCAACATTTCTGCCATGGTCACCGTTTTTGGGGCAAGCATCAAATAAAGTTCTGCCCCTTCGCCCGCCTGACGGTAAAAATCTACACAGTGGGCATATACTTTCAGCGAATGGCTGGTGTCATACTCGGCGGTAATGCCTTTTTGCTGCACATCTTTGATTCCGAAAAAGGGACCAATGACCACCCCCAAGTCAAAACCTGCATCCCCGGAAAGGGGCACGGCAACGCCCGAAAGCAGCATGGCTGCCACCCCGTCGTTGCTAAAGCCTGCCCCACCGAGTTGCCCATCGAGGTAATTGATCGAAACGTCTGGTAAATTACTCATAGTTTTTAGTTGATAGTTAGTAGTCGGGAGTCGGGAGTCGGGAGACGATAGTTAGCAGTATAGTATTATTAAGTTTGCAAAAGTGACCAAATTCCCGTCTTTCATTTACTGACCTTGTAAAGTCTTAAAAATCAGTATCTTACACGCTCGGTTAGTTGCTTGTAAAGCAAGGTGTAAAAACCCAGTGCCCAGCACCCAATCCCTGGCACCTCATAAGAGCTCCCAACTCTGGACTAGTTCTACTTCTTCGCTTTCACTCCAGCCGTACCACTTTTGCGTACCGTAGTCGCCGCTTTTTTAGCCTCCGCTGCCTTTTCCTCTGCTTTTACCTGCTCTGTGAGATTTGCCGAAATATCATCCTTATCTT
>NZ_CANLRP010000201.1 GCF_947493425.1 uncultured Microscilla sp.
AAAGGTGATATTGATGTGTCGCAAGCACAATATGCAACCTTTTCCTTTTTTTATCAAAACCGTCGGGTAGAGTACAACCAAGGCTTTTGCCTACATAAAAAAAATAGTAAAAACCAAAAGCCACCTGAATTGATTGTAAAACAGGTGGCTTGTAGGGGAGAAGAGCAAAAATTGATTATCGCGCAAAGAAATGAAAAGGTGGTGTATGGTCTTTGTTTGTAAGGCAAGCATTTACTTGGTTGACAAACTCTTGGGGCGTATCCAGGTACAAATACAGTGTGTGATAAGAGCGCCTAAATCCGTATAAGGTAGTTAGTTCGCCCTTGTTATGAAGACGAATCATTACATTGGGTTTTTCCATTTCGCCCAATGGCGACAAACTTCTCACCTCGTGGTTGTAGGTTATTTTATGGGTTTGAGGTAGTGTTTGTATGCTTGCTATCTCAGCCAAGCTAATGGTGGTTTCTGATAAAATGCCATAGTTCAATCTGAGTTCGTCTGGGCAAATAACACTTGGGCGTTTGCCCAATGAACGTGCAAAGCCTATGATTTGAAGCAGCGAATAAATGCTGAGTCCAGTCAATATCCAAGCTGCTATTATGCTCCATTGTTCCAGCAAAATATGCAATACAAATGCTTCTACCACTACCATAAAAGCAAATACTCCCAGCAACAACACAGTGCCGCTTTTGCGGTGATAACTAAACTCATTAGTCTTGAGAGGTCGTTTTCTCCAGGCAACAAAACCATAATAAATTACCCCAAATTCTACTGCTATTATTTCGCTTGCTCTGGGAGGAAACAACTCAGTAAGGGCAGTTTTAAGCGCAGTGAAAAAATCGTAAGAGTTTGCAATATTATGTTTATAGTGTTTCCTTACTTTTCTTATTTTATAAATGACAAAGGTCAGTACAGTAAGCTCTACTATTGGTAAAATAAACTGTTTGATGAGCGCCAGGTGTTGTTGGCGGTGAGCAGGCAATACATAAGTGGCAACTAATAGCATAAGTCCAAAAAAAGGCACCACCGTAGTAGTAGGGATTTGGGTTGGTTTGATCAATAAAAAGTAAAGCAATGGAGTCAGCAATACCAAGTCGTAAGTAATGCCTGTGGCGAGGTCTTGGTGCAAGGCAAGCCACGATGTTCCGGATAAAACCAAGGCTATCACCAAAACAATGGACAACAAACTGGTGAGTAAAATTGCCCTGAATCTTGTATGTAATACCATAAGTGTTATAGTTTGTAAATAATGAATAAGGGCAAATAAAATGAAGACTTACCTGGCAAGCGACTCATTGGAAGTAATGAGACTTTGTTTTGGGTTAAGTACTTGTAAATGATGTGATTAAGATTGAGTGATTAGCTTGTTTTTTTTGAATGAGCCTCAGCCTGTTTCTTAAATTGGCTGGGAGTAAGCCCAGTTTGCTGCTTAAATATCCGGTTAAATGTAGCCTTAGAATTAAACCCAGACTCATAGGCAAGGGCGAGTAGCGTAAGGTGTTCGGCGTCACCGTTTTGCACCCTTTTTTTGAAAGCCTCTACCCTAAAGCTGTTGATATACTCGTAAAAGTTAGTATCCATTTCTTGGTTGATCAATCGTGACAATTGTTTGTCACTTATCCCCATTTTTTTGGCTATTTTATACAAAGAAACCTCCTCATCTTTATACAATGCTTCTTGCAAAATAAGGTCGTGCAATTGCTGTTGCTTTTGGGTCGGTGTAGCATTGTGTTGCGCTTTTTGTTGGATAACAGGTTTTTGCGTTAAACCTGACGAAACATCGGTAGAAGCAGGTGTAGACATTTCGCTTAAAAACACTTCAGTTTGCTTTAGACCAAAATAACCAATGTACCAGATAAGCCCTACCAAATACAAGGCATTTATATAAATAATATACTCAAGCCAGGGAAACATCGCTACCAGCCCTCCAGTCAATGTGTCGAGTACAGCAAAAAGAATCAATCCTTTGACCCAAATATTCAACCAGTGCAAATCTACTTTAGAGAGTGTAGAGTAGTTGTGCTTGACCAAGCGCTGAAAACGTTTGAGCAATAGTGCACAGTGGTAAAAATAGTAGCTCATCAATAACATACCCATAATAGCTATTGATACAATAAAAGGGTATTGGCTCAACGCTTTGGGAGAAATATAAAACCACCAGCTGAGAGGCAAGCTGGCTAAAGTAAAGACAATAAAGAAAGGCAGCATATGATGCCAAAAGATCTTACGTAACTGAAGCTGAGGCTGGTAAGTGAGCCTGATGTAAAAATAGAGCAAAGGCCCTAGTGCATAAGGTATGGCAAGCCCTAAAGGTAGCAAAATTGCCTGGACTATAGCCGACCCCAGCGGTATGCTGATGTACAAGAGCACCACCAGCAAAAAAATAAATAAAATGGCTGCCAGTATTTGATGAGCGCGTTGCCTGCGCCAGGTTTTGCTCAGCAATAGCAACAAAAACAGCACAATGCTTACCCCCGAATAGGCGCAAAAAAATAAGAAATGTGTGAGCAAGTGGGACATTGGATATAAGATAGTTTTTTGCCCTCAAAATAAGCGATTTATTTGACTCTACAGGCCATTTACCCCCAGTTTTTAGCGAATACTATTGACTAAGTTGGATAAGCCAAAAATGGGTGGTTTATTTTGTTCAAAGCATAAAACCTACACACTCCACAACTTTCCCCAAAAACCCCTATCTTTGCGTCACCAAACAACACCTTTTATGAAACATACAATTGTAGTAATGGGTTTATGGCTTACACTCACCATTGCTTTGGTGGGTTGTAGCCCTCGCAATAACGCCAGCCGCGTAAGCAACTGCGCAGTTAAAATCACTCAGGGCATTTATGGCAGGGTGTTTTGGGTGGGAGGCAACCAAATGCCCGGTCTGGTTAAAAAAGAGAAAATAAAAGAAAAAAAAGATTTAGGTGGCAATCCAGTACCGCGCGAGGTATGGGTATATCCATTGATGCAAACCAACGAATTGAACAAAAGCGATGGTTTGTACCAAAAACCTGCTACTGCGCCCTTGGCAAAAACAACGGCAGACAAAGACGGGTGTTTTCAATTGTCCCTTGCTCCGGGTAAATACTCAATATTTACCCTTGAAAAAGACGGGCTGTTTGCCAATATATTTGACGGTAAAGGCAATGTGCACCCAGTAGAGGTGAAAAGTAACAATATTACCGAAGTTAACATAAACATTAATTATAAGGCGGCTTATTAAGTTTCAGGTAGCCAAACAGAAGCGCTTACCGCCATGACCTGTCGACTGTAGAACTGTCGATTATTTTTTATATAGATGAAGACAAAAGGAAACACATCAACTAAAGTAAATATAGTAACCCTGGGATGTTCTAAAAACCTGGTAGACTCAGAGAACATTCTGACTCAACTACGGGGCAATGACATAGCAGTGACCCACGAAGCCCAAAACGACGAGGCAAACGTAGTAATCGTAAATACTTGTGGGTTTATCGAAAACGCCAAACAGGAGTCTATAGATACCATTTTGCAATATGCCGACGCCAAAGAGCAGGGTTTGATTGATAAACTATACGTCACTGGGTGCTTGTCGCAACGTTACAAAGACGATTTAGAAAAAGAAATTACTACAGTAGACGCCTTTTTTGGTACCCGTGATTTACCTTTATTACTCAAAAAATTTAAGGCAGATTACAAACACGAGTTGGTAGGTGAGCGCCTTACTACTACCCCGCGTCATTATGCCTACATGAAAATAGCCGAAGGTTGTGATCGTCCCTGTTCGTTTTGTGCCATTCCTATTATGCGGGGCAAACACGTATCGCACCCCATGGAAGAGTTGGTAAAGTCGGCGCAAACAATGGCAAAAAACGGGACAAAAGAATTGATATTGATTGCCCAGGACTTGACCTATTATGGCTTAGACCTCTATAAAAAACGCAACCTTGCAGAGCTTATGGCGCGCCTTGCCGATGTAGAAGGCATAGAGTGGATTCGTCTACAGTATGCTTACCCGGCGGGCTTTCCGTTAGACATTCTGGATGCTATCAAGCAATACCCCAATGTTTGTAACTATTTAGACATGCCTTTGCAGCATGGATCGTCTAATGTACTTAAGTTGATGCGTCGAGGCATTACCCGCGAAAAAACCGAGCAATTGATTGACACGATCCGTCAGAAGGTGCCCGAAATAGCCCTAAGAACTACCCTGATAGCCGGACACCCTGGCGAAACAGAAGCCGATTTTGAAGAAATGTATACTTTTGTAGAAAAGTCAAGGTTTGACCGTTTGGGCATTTTTACCTACTCACACGAAGACAATACCCACTCGTTTACCATGAAAGACGATGTGCCCGAAGAGATAAAAGAAGACCGCGCCGGACAGGTAATGGCATTGCAACAAGAGATTTCAGCCGAACTGAACCAACAAAAGGTAGGCAAAACCCTCAAGGTGATGATAGACCGCAAAGAAGGGGGGTATTTTATAGGGCGTACTGAGTCTGATTCGCCAGAAGTAGACAACGAGGTATTGATTTCTGCCGAAAATACCTATTTGCCTGTGGGCGAATTTGCGCCTATCAAAATTATCAATGCCACTGAGTTTGACTTGTACGGAGAATTGGTGCAGTAGTCGCATCAGCTAAACGATTCAAGCAACAAGAAGCCAGTTTGGTATAACTTAATTGCAGGCGATTTGCCAAAGCCTGCAATTTTTAAATAGCGAAACAATGAAAAAATTACAACAACTATTCATTTTTACATTATTTGCTGCTACACTAGCAGCTTGTGGTAGCCGTCAAGGTTTGAAAGGAAAAACGGCCCCTGCGTTTACTTTTGAAAACATAGAAGGCAAAAAACAAAGCCTTGCCGATTTTAAAGGCAAATATGTATTGCTTCATTTCTGGACAACCTCTTGCCGTTCGTGTCGCAAAGACTTTCCAAAAATAGAAGACTACTATAGCCAAATGAAGGGCAAAGACTTTGAACTGGTGGCAATTAATGTGGGCGAAAAACTGGAAGCCTCTAAAAAATTCAAAGAAAAATTTAGTCTAAGCTTTCCTATGTTGGGTGATATACAGGCTGTAAGCGAGCAGATTTATCAGGTAGATGCTTACCCTACCAATATATTTATTTCGCCCGAAGGCAAAGTGATTCGTACCATAGTAGGGCCTATTATCGACAAAAAACAAGTAGAGGTGGTAATTCAGCAGCATAAAAAAGGATAAACCTGGAAAATAATGCACTAGTACCTCAACCTCTAAATACCTGATACATTATTTTGGCGATATTCGCACCCTGACTTTACTTAAAAAATATCGCATAGCTCCGGTTCCGATATGCATCGCATGCGTCAAAGCTTAATTTTACGAACACTTAAAATACCGTCAAAATCATCAAAAACGACTCTTTTAGGCGCAACTCCTACGGAGCCGTGTCCCGTTTCGTTTATTTTTTCTACCAAGGTTTCGCCCCACTGGGGCTAATATTCGTAAAAAGTGGCATAAAAACGAGCAAAGAGTTTTGAGCGATTCCATAAAAATTGTGATTCAACACAACTTGAAGCTGGTTTTTACAGGCGGAATTTTAAGCCCTGACCAATGCGATATGCATCGGAATTGTAAACTAACTCTGCTCAATTTTTGAAGTTCGTCAGAGAACAAATCTCATCCAAAATAAATAGTGCATTTACTTAGAGGATAAGGTACTAGTTCTCTGCCTCCCTTGGCAGGGAACTATCTCACAATGAGCAAAGCATTAACTGTTAAACAACTTAGAGAAATGAACCCAAAAAAGACCCGTTTCTTTCTTGCTTTCATCGCCGTACAAGTAGTAGTGGTATTCGCAATGTTTGTGTTTCCCTGGCAAGGGCAACGCAAGGCAAACTATGCCCAAAAACGAGCCGTATTACAAAAGTTTAATCTTAGTGATTATTGCCTTTCTACTGAGTCGCGTCATACCCGCCATATCAACTTTCCTGAACTGATTGCCCCTTTTCAGGATTTGGCAGGTTTTCACGATCATTTTCCTTCTTCCTCTTTTTTTAAGCCCCAGCGCAACCGCTTGCATACTCAACCTCGAAAAAAAACCAATAAATAAAGCTTCGGCTACTTTTTTGTACGTATGTTGAGCAATGCTATAGTGGTTACACCATCAATAGTCCATAGTATTTAGTCCATAGTCCGTAGCTGATTCGAGTAAATGTTTACCTTATTAAGCCTTGTAAACCGAGCTTGTAGCTCTGCTACGGCGAGCTTACCGAAGGTAATCAGTAGTCAACTTTGGCTAAAATCACTGCGGAGCATTGACCATTACACTATCCATAAATGTTGTAAAATTACCTGTTACTGTAGCATACACTGAACAATATTGACTGGTAGCTTCGAATTTATATTTAGAGCTTGTTGTATCACGAGGTGCAACCATTCAACCAATGTTTTCGGTTAACCATGTTGTGACACGTATAGCCATTTGTTACCAAAAACACCCATGAAAAAAATAGTATTCACTTTATTGTTGGTATTTTACTCTACGACAGGCGTTTGGGCGCAAAACCAACGCATAGACAGCCTGCAAACTGCCTTGAAAAGTGCTAAAGCCAATGCCAAAGTGGATATACTCAACGAGTTGTGTTGGGAACTGAGTAACTCTGCCCCCAAGAAAGCCCTCAGTACTGGGCGACAAGCACTTGATTTGGCACAAAGCCAACGCTACAGTAAAGGCGAAGCCACTGCCTTGAAAAACATTGGAGTAGTGTATCAGTATCAAGGCAACTACCCTCAGGCATTAGAGTACTACCTGAAATCGCTTACCATTTTCGAAAAACTCAAAAACGAGCCAGGCATAGCCAATGTGCTCAACAACATAGGCATTATATACCGCAATCAAGGCAACTACAACGAAGCCCTGAAGTACTATGAGCGGGTGCGTAAAATAGACGAAAAAAACCAGGATAAAACCGGCTTGGCGAGCGTGCTCAACAACTTGGGCAGTATTTATTATCAACGCAATGATTACAACAAAGCACGCGAGTACTACAGCAAGTCGTTGGCTATAGAAAAAGAGCTGAACGATAAGGCAGGCGTAGCCATTAGTTATAACAACCTCGGTTTGGTCGCTTTCGCGGAAAAGCAAATAAAAAAATCGCTGGAGTATCATTTCAAAGCACTTACGCTAGAAGAGGAAGCAGGCGACCGTACCAGTATGGCGGGTACCTTGGGCTATATAGCCGATGTATACCAGCAGACTGATGAATTGAAAAAGGCTTTGAAATATGCTTTGCAAGGTTTTGAGTTGGCCGAAGAGGTAGAGTCACAGGCATTGGTGATGAATTTGAGCCAGTCGTTGATGGTTATTTATGAAGGCCTGAAACAGTACGACAAAGCGTATGAATACCAAACCTATTATGTGTTTGCCAAAGATGAAGTTTTTAGCGAAGCCAACACCAAACGTTTGACAAACCTACAGGCGGCTTATGAGCTGGAAAAAAAACAAGCGGAAATAGCGTTACTCAAGGCTAAAGATGCCCGCGACGAAGCCGAAAGGGTGCTCAAGCAATCTATTGCGGTGGGAGTAATCATTGTATTAATCATTGGTTTGGCGTTTTTGTATACCCGTAGTCGCAGGCGCAAACGAATCAATGCTATATTGCTACAACAACGCAACGATTTGAGAGAAAAGAACGAGGAGATTAATCAGCAGAAAGAAGAAATATTGACTCAGCGAGATGCGATTGAAGAACGCAACGAGCAGATTTTACTCAAAAACCAAGACATAGAAAGTAGCATTCAATACGCCAAACGTATTCAGGAGGCTATTTTGCCCAACCGTGAAGAAATGAAGGAGGCATTGCCTCAACACTTTGTCTATTACCGCCCTCGTGACATTGTCAGTGGCGATTTTTACTGGTTTACCAAAACCGAACCCCAACCTTTGTATGCTGATTCCCCTGATTTTCAAGGCAATAAATTGCTACAGGGTTTCGAAAACGAAAAGTTAGTATTGGCAGCAGTAGATTGTACCGGGCACGGAGTACCAGGAGCATTCATGTCGGCAATTGGCGATTCATTGCTCAATCACATCGTTTTTGATCGTCGCCTGACCGAACCAGCCGATATATTGAAGGCCATGCAAGAGGGGGTAAGAAAAGCCTTGCGTCAGGATGAAATTGCCAACCGTGATGGAATGGATATGGGGCTGATGGTGGTAGACATGGAAAAAAGAATTTGTAAATATGCCAGTGCCAAAAGCTGGTTGTGGTTGTTTCAAAACGGAGAGCTGCAAGAGATCAAAGGCGATAATGTGGCTATAGGTGGTTGGCAACCCGATGCTGCCCATACTTTTACTACCCATACTTTTTCGCTGGATACTCCTACCACTATTTACATGGCTTCAGATGGCTACCAAGATCAGTTTGGAGGCGAAAAGGGTAAAAAGTTTATGCGGCGCAGGTTTAGAGAGTTACTCAAAGAAATTCATCCGCTACCGATGGAGCAACAATACAAAATTATAGAACTTACCATTCAAGACTGGATGAACCACCTGACTCCAGAAGGTAATACCCACGCTCAAGTAGACGATATGCTAGTGGTAGGAGTACATTTCCCGTTTAACAAACAGCGGATGTCGTTTCGTGCCAAAACCGATTTTTCAAAACATATATAGCTTTGTTAGTATTAGCGTAAGTAGTGCTTGTGTTTTACAGATTTTCGCTTGTAAGTAGGATTTTTACGTGGCTGGTAGAATAAGAAGACTCCTGAACTTTTGATAAATTAGTGAAAACTTTCATCTTCAAACTCAAAAATACATGTTTCCCGAAAAAGTATGCCTTTTACTTAAAATTACCCGTGATACATCTTTCGATTATCAGCTGCCTATGAAAGAGTGGTTTAACCAGCATTACCCCGATTTTTTTGTCTATGATTTAGATAATTTTTCAGAAGCAATGGTTACAGACTATGCCCTAAAGCTGCTCAACAATGCCCAAAAAATAGTGTTTATCCTACAAGCCGAACCAAATAGCCCCTTGGGTAGTTTATTGAAGCTAATGCCCGTAGTAATGCGTCACAAGCACAAAGTAAAAGCGGTGTTTCAGGGCGAACACAAAGCCATTCAGCAAATGCTTAAGCCCTTGAATGAGGTAGTGTACAACCTGCCTGAAGAGGAGTTAGCAGCAGCGATAGGCTTAGTATAAGGGATTGTTGTAAAAGTGAGCTTTTTGTGTTGTCCAATGGTTTTGTTTGGGGCAGTATGAGCTAAAAATCCCAATTATTTGTAAATTTGAAAAGTGACTGCTCAAAG
Organism: uncultured Microscilla sp.; assembly: GCF_947493425.1. GTDB lineage: Bacteria > Bacteroidota > Bacteroidia > Cytophagales > Microscillaceae > Microscilla. The sequence goes on from NZ_CANLRP010000201.1 coordinate 9,283, forward strand.
TATCAGCTTAAAACCTTGCGGCTGTCTAAACTCCATTGTGCTGAGGTAAAACCCGTATACTAACGAGGTGTGCCACCAACATCATCTGTAAAAAAAATATTGAATAAAAAATGTTACGAAACCTTATATATACCACTGCCTGCTTGTTTGTATGTATCATCAACACACAAGCACAAATCTCCTGGAGAGTTACTGTAAATACCAACCAACTGAACACTACCCAAGTGACCGAAAAGTCGATATTTAATAACTTGAAAGCAGATATTAATACTTTTTTGAATGGTCAACAGTGGTCGGAAGATGAGTTTGAAGAAGCCGAAAAAATAGAGTGCGATGTGCGAATCAATATTACCAATATGCTCAGTCAAAACAACTTTCAGGCAACCGCCCAGCTCAGGGCAGTTCGTCCAGTGTTCAAAACTGACTATGAATCGGTGTTGATCAATTATGTAGACCGCAACTTTCAGTTTACCTATACCCAGGCGCAACCCTTGCTTTATAACGATAACGCCTACAATAACAACCTTACCTCTATACTTGCCTTTTATGCTTATACTGTATTGGCAATGGACTATTTTAGTTTTAAGAAAAACGGAGGAAAGTTATACGCCGAACGTGCCCTGCAGGTAGTTAACAATGCCCAGGCAGCTTCCGAACCCGGCTGGCGCCCCAATCAAGACCGTCGTAACCGTTACTGGCTCTCAGAAAACCTCATGAGCCAACAAATGTTGGGTTTCCTGGAGGGCATCTACATTTATCATCGCCAGGGCTTAGACCGTTTTTTGTTTACGCCCGACAAGTCGCGTGAGAAAATATTTGAAGTCTTGAAAACAATGGAGCAAATCAATACCCTAAAGCCTTCAGCCATTCTTATGCGTAGCTTTATGGATGCCAAATCAGATGAATTGATTAATATATTTATTCGCTCGCCCAAAGAACAACGCCAACAAGTATACCGCATTTTGGTAAAAATTGACCCAAGTAAAACCCAGAGATATGCAAAGTTGATAGAATAGGCAGTTTTAACAGCAAACGATAAGCATCAGCTTTTTGCTTTCATTGTAGGGCTTATCGTTTGCCCTTGATCTTTGGTTGTAGAACTTCGTTAAAAATATCTTGTCCGATAATCGCTTAAAAACAATAGTTAGCCCTGTAATTTCCTTGATTGCCCCATAAAACTTAATATAAGAAATTAGCTCCATACTATCCTTATTTGCAATTTTTCACTATCTTAACCTCTATTAATTCCCTTGGTTCATATTACGTACAATGATGGATATATATGCAATAGGTTGGCTGTTGATGGTGGTTTGTGGCGGATTTTTGGCAACTGCCTGGCAGTCACCCAACGATGAAAGTGATTTGCCCTTTTCAGGCATCGAAAACAGACTTTTTACCTTGTTGATGGACGGAGAATTCGATAAATTATTCTTGATCTTAAAACAACTACTCACCGACACCCCCTGCGAGCCCATGATTTATACCTATCTGGGGCAAGCACATACCAATCTCAAAGACGAAATAGGAGAAGAAGACGCCCTCATGGAAATTTTGAACATTTGTGGCAACAAAGTACTGGAGGGATACTACCATTACAGCACCCACTTGTTAGGTGAGGGACGTTATGAAGATGCTTATGACCTTTTGTCGCAAGGCACCCACCTGTTTCACCGTGAGGCAAAACTACATTACCTGTATGGCATTGCATTGTACCATCTAGAGTGGGGCTATGAGGCGCTAGATGCCTTTAGTAGTGCCATTATACGAGATAGCCGACAACACGAATATTTCTTTTTTCGGGCTAAAACCAATGAGTTGCTGGAAGAATACGACGATGCTTTGCGTGATTTTACTACCAGTATTATGGTTTGTGCCACTGGGGTGGGATATGCAGCCCGTGCCGACTTGTTGTTGTATAAAATGGACGCACCTTACAAAGCCTTCAACGACTATGAACGTGCTATGGCACTGGGCAACCAACATTGTCAGGAAGATTTGAAGCATTGCAAGGCAGTTATTGGCAAAGATTACGCTTCATTGTTTCGCAACTGGCAAAACCTGCGACGCGACACAGTGATACGCCTGGGGCAGCAAGTCTTAAACCACTACCCAAGCCCCCATATACAGCAAAGGGTAGAGCATATTCTTACCCAACTTCAGCAAGAAGAGTATGAAGAACAAAAATTTTGGGTAGAGTATTTACCTCAAGGCAACGAAGTATATGCCCAGGCAAAAAAAATGTTCTTAGCCCAAAACTATGTGGGTGCTTTTTGGTTACTTCATCAACAAACTCCTTTTTTTAGAAAAAAACAACACTACCCTTTTATTTATTATAAGATGTATGCGCTCATGGACGAGTGTGTTGATAAAGTAATGGAGTAAGATGGTAGCTGAAAATGCTCAATTTTTGATCATTGATTTGCAGTGATTGCTATTTTTATGAGAAAATTCACCAAAAAAACCAAAGATTTTCTTCAATCGGCTCTTTTTTTTGTTTAGAATATTAACTTTGCTTTCAGAACGGATAAGCAATGAGTAAATAAAGTCATGGGAAAAAGACAAATACGTATTTTTGAGAGTGATATTGACCCAAAATTGCCCGAACTGGTGCAAAAAGAGCTCAACCTGATTCTTAAGAATAACCTGACTCTTCGTGGTACAATTTATAAGTATGACACATCAAAGTTGTACCTAAAAGATACCATTCATCGCAAACACGTGATTGACAAATCAGCCATTGCCGAAATAATTATAGACCATACTACTTTGTATTAAGGTAGTGGTTGAAATATGTACACACAAAAAAGACCATAAACGGATCGTTGTACCGAATGCATTGAGATTATGCTGACGAACCTTTTGATTAAAAATTATGCCCTGATTGAGCAATTAATGGTAAAACCCCACCAATCGCTCAATATTATTACCGGAGAAACCGGTGCTGGTAAATCTATTTTACTGGGTGCCATTGGTATGCTAATGGGCAAGCGGGCAGACACCAAAACCTTGCTGTATCATGACAGCAAGTGTATTATAGAAGGAGCTTTTCTGATAGGTTCTTACCAGCTTCATGGCTTGTTTGAAGAGCTGGACATAGACTATGAAGAAGAAACCACCATTCGACGGGAGATAACCCCCAGCGGTAAATCGAGGGCTTTTATTAACGATACTCCCGTTAACCTTGATACATTGCGGCAGGTAGGGCGCCATTTGGTAGACATACACTCGCAACACGACAACTTACTCTTGAGCGATCATCTTTTTCAATTAAGAATAGTAGATGTATGTGCTGAAAACCAAACGTTGATGAAGCGCTATACTGCCAAATACAAAGAGTATCGCACGATTAAGAAAAAGCACGACCAACTGGTAGCGGAGTACAATCAACACAAAAACGAGTTAGATTATAACAAGTTTTTGTACGATGAGTTGGCAAAAGCCAATTTGCAAGCTGGAGAGCAAGACAAGCTCGAAGGTGAGCTAAAACTGCTGGAAAGCTCAGAAGACATCAAACTCAAGCTCAATGAGGCGTTGGGTTTGTTGGGGAAAGTAGAAGAAACCGCCATTATAGATCAATTGCGCACTGTGACCAACGCCTTGGGGCAAGTCAGTGACTTAAGCGACAAGCTAGGTGAGATTCATGAGCGTATGAATAGTGCCTTGATCGAACTGGAAGACCTAAACAATGAAATAGAACGCGAAGAAGAGGTAGTTGACCTCAACGAAGAACGCATAGAAGAGGTAAAAGAGCGGGTGAGTTTTATTTACCAAATGCAACAAAAACATCAGGCAGCTTCTGTAGAAGAATTGCTGGAGATACAACATACTTTAGAAGAAAAAGTGCATAAGGTACTCAACTTTGACGAAGAAATTGAGGCATTGAGTACACAGTTAGAGGCTGCTTATACTGCCTTGATGAAGGTAGGAGAGGAACTGTCGAAAACCCGTCAGAAGGTAGCCCCTGTGATAGAGAAAGATCTCAAAAAGCTATTGGTAGAACTGGGAATGCCCAACGCAGTACTACAAATTGTACTCAACAAAGTAACCCCTACTGTACATGGCATCGACGAAATCAGCTTTTTGTTCAGTGCCAACAAGGGTATTCCACCACAAGAAATAGCCAAGGTAGCATCAGGTGGTGAGTTTTCGCGTCTGATGTTGGCTATCAAATATATCATGGCAAGTAAAACATCATTACCTACCATTATTTTTGATGAGATAGATACAGGTATTTCGGGCGAAATAGCCCTGAAAATGGGTAATATGTTCAAAGAAATGGCACACGGACACCAAATCATTGCCATTAGTCACCTACATCAGATAGCAGCCAAAGGCAATCATCATTATTTTGTATACAAAGACCATTCGGCAGAACGTTCGGTGAGTCGCATAAGGCAACTCGATGACAAAGAACGTATCCAGGAAATAGCTCAAATGATTAGCGGCTCTACTCCTTCAGAAAGTGCGATATTAAGCGCCAAAGAGCTGTTAGAACTTTCATAAAAAACTTAAAACCTTTGTTCATTTGCGAACAAAGGTTTTTTTTCAATTCCTAAAAAAATACTTGTCCATTTTTCGGTTGCCAATTGCTTTTGGTATTCGGTACTTTGCAGCGTATTTATTTTAATTAATTAACCCAAGTTGCAGCATATAAAATGTAAAAGCTTAACTTCCAGTTATTTATATATTTCAGGTACAAATATAACTGGCACTTGAAGCACCGATATACATCGGCATCTCAAGACTTGTCGCTTGTACCTTGCAACTTCAATTAAAAGAGTATCACAGGCAAATGTAATGTGTGTATTATGAGCAAGACAACCTTACTTGTAGCTAATTGCCTGTTGCTACTTATAACCCCCCGTTTTTATGCAAGTAACCGATCAACAACTTATCAACAAATACTACCAGGCATTGGTAGGCCGAAAGTCCGATTTTGCCGGAATATTTTATGTAGGTGTCAAAACAACCGACATATTTTGCATAGCCACTTGTAGAGCCCGCAAGCCCAAACTCGAAAATGTAGTGTTTTATACCACATTTAAGGAAGCGTTAGACAATGGTTTTCGCCCCTGTAAAATTTGCAAACCCACCGAAAATGCCCATGCTGCTCCTCCTCAAGTATACTTTGAACGGGATGAAAAGTCGCAAATCAAATTCGCTGAAATTTCAAAGACAATAAACTTTCGAGTTCTTTT
>NZ_CANLRP010000202.1 GCF_947493425.1 uncultured Microscilla sp.
GCCATTGCTTGTGTCTTCACAAGCAATTTCTACATACTGTCTCCATAATGCTTTAAAAACCCAAAGTCATCCCCGCCGTTGCTTGTGTCCCCACAAGCAATTTCTACATACTGTCTCCATAGTGCTTTAAAAAACCAAAGTCATCCCCGCCATTGCTTGTGTCCCCACAAGCAATTTCTAGTGCTTTAAAAACCCAAAGTCATCCCCGCCATTGCTTGTGTCCTCACAAGCAATTTCTACATAGCTTTAAAAACCCAAAGTCATCCCCGCCGTTGCTTGTGTCCCCACAAGCAATTTCTACATACTGTCTCCATAATGCTTTAAAAACCCAAAGTCATTTATGCCAGTCTCATAAAACTGGGCAGAAGAATAATAGTACTGGGCAGGTTCATTCGCTAAAGACCATTTTTCCACCACTGGATTATCATGAATATAGTCCAGCTTTTGCTCCAGTACGGCAGGGGTATACAACTAAACAGGTAAGCTATTGCGTTGCCAAAAACGGTGATTTCGCGCCTGATCTGATGTTTGAAAATATGGAAGGATTTGCGGGTAATAAGTGCGTGAATGTTCTAAAAATTGGTGAGCAGTGTATTTCATAAAACTGGCGTGAGGCATTTCTTTGCCATTTTTTTCCAGCATTTCCCAAATCAAGTGAATGTGATTGGGCATGATGACAAAACCATACACCGCGATTTTGTGTTTGGCAGACAAGTATTGTAAACTATTGATCACGATATTTTTATACTCATCTTTTTTGAGTAACCTTTTCCAGTTCAATATAGTAGCGGTATAGAAGTAAATCTGATTGAGTTCCATGTTTATAGTGATTGGGAGGTTGGTTTTGGTTGCTTGTGGAGACACCAGCAACGGCGTAGTAGTAAATGCTTACTTTGTTAATGGGCTTAATTCAATTGTAAAATTCAATTTTCTCGCCATTGCTTGTGTCCTTACAAGCAATTTCTACGCTAATTCAATATGGAGGGTAGAGGTTGTTTGTAGCGACACAAGTAACAGCGTGAAAAATACTGCCACCGCCTCAGCGGGTGTCTCTACACGCTGATCGAATCCCTAGTGAGCTCGGTTGCTTGTGAAGACACAAGCAACGGCATAAAGGTTAAAAACAACAATTTACCGAGTTTTGGGTTACACCTAAGACTTCTGCAAGGTTAAAATTTCCTCCACAAAAAAAGCCCCACCCAAAAAGAGCGGAGCTTCCTAATGCCTTGATTTTCAGGCACTATTTTCCGATGCAAAAAGTAACTTACATTGATAGTCAAAGAGTTATGGGAGATATGTATAAATAATGTATACTTTTTGTCAAAAAAAAAAGGTTTGCTGTACAAACAAACCTCTTACCTAATAACTCTATACTCCTGCCTCCACTATTTTTATCTCTTCATCAGTAAGCCCGTATAGCTCATATACCAGGGCGTCTATCGCTGCATCGGTTTGGTTGATTTCGGCTTGTAGGGCTTGAGCTTTTTCCTTTTGTTCGTTGAAATATTCCATCCATTCAGATTGGTCGCTTAATGAGAGCTTTTTATAGTCTTGCCCGTTGTCTTTGGCTACCTTCTTACGGGCTTTTTCTAACTCTGAGAGAAAAGCTTTAAAATCTAGTTCGTACCAAGATTGGAGTTTTTTGCTTACTTGATCAACTCCAAATGAGTTTTTTACTAGTTTAATTAACTGATGTTTGGCATTTAGTAAATTGCTTGTTGTTTTGATGTTATGAGTGGTGTATTCGTCTAGTTTTGAAGAACCAATGTATCTTATATCAGGAATGGGGAAGGGGTTTAAAAATGAAGTATTAAACGCATAATAGCCACCTCTATAAACTGAACTTGTACTTTTTATAAAAAACCATAGCAATTTTGAATTTAGGATTCCCAAAAGAGACTCTTGTTTTAGGCTAAGATTGTTTTTTATAATTAGTGAATACCCTCCTGCATCAGTAAGAGCCATTGAAAAATCTATAGTAAAATGTGGATAATTTTGAATTGTAGCAGACACAATTTTAGCACTTTGAAATATTTGAAGCTCTCTTGACCTATGCAAAGAATACCAATAAATGGGGTTCGTTTTAAACCTAATCTTTTTTTCTATCAAGAAGTCCTTAAACAAACTTAAATAATTATATGCTTTTGGGTATTTACTTTGAAGTTCCTCTTCTTCATAGGCAATTGTTTTTACCCCATTAAAGTAATGTGGATAAACAACATGATAATTAATTCCAAGAGGTTCAAACCTTTTAATATCTTTGCCCTTAGCAACTGGCAACATAATTTCAGCTTCTATTTCTACTTCTTGCTGCAACTCTTCAGAATAACCATAAAAATAATCACCATTAAATTTACCCCTAAGCATAAATATCTTATCAGAAGTATTTTTAATGCCTTGTGAAATTCCATCTAGTATTTTTTCTAGCGAATTAGGCTGTTTTTTTAACTTGTTGAGTAACTTGGTTGTATAGGCATCATTTAGCTCCCACTTTTCATCATTTAATTGCCCAAAGTCTATACCTGAAAATTCTATCCCATCAAGCAGGTTTTTGGGGTTGATGCTTGTGAAAAGTAATTCCGTGCTATTTTTTCTTAATTCAACAATGCAGGTGTATGTTGATGCTGATTCAAATACAATTTCGTGACCAAAATGTATTAATTTTCCTATAAAGTAATTTTCCTTTAGGAATTGTCTTATTCCATAACCAAAATCTGCAACTAAAAATTTATGAGGTAAAATAAATTGCACAACTCCACTTTCTTGCACTAGTTTATAGGAGTTTTCCATAAATAAAACAAATAAATCGTATCTTCTAGTGGCTGATTTAAACACTCTTTCCAAATATATACTTTCCGATGCAATGCTGTCTTTTATGGTTTGAACCCTAACATAAGGCGGGTTACCCACCACCACATCAAAGCCACCATTTTCAAAGACTGTTGGAAACTCATTTTGCCAGTTAAACGCCTTTTCTCCTGCTACAGTGGGGTCATCTATTAGGGAGTTACCACACTTGATATTATTGTTTAAACTGGTTAGTTTTCTGCCTTTTTGAGCGGTACGCAACCATAAAGAAAGCTTGGCTATTTCTACACTTTCTTCGTTTATGTCTACTCCAAAGATATTGTTTTCTAGTACGTGGTTGCTCACATCTTGAAATATAATGCTAGAGCCAAACAATTGTGCATTGAGTTCGTCAATGTAGGCGTGTTCGTCAATTAGATATTCAAGGGCTTGATTTAAGAAAGCACCACTACCACAAGCAGGGTCGCAGATGGTAATATTGAGCAACCAATCTCTATACTGTTTGAGTGCAGTATCTAATTTTTTAATGGTGGCTTTCTTACGTCCTTTCCTACTTTTGGCATACGCTTCATCTATTACCCCTAATTCAGCTTTCTTTGCTGTACACAAAGCCCCTACGGTGTTATCTACTATGTATTTAGTAATGTATTTGGGTGTATAAAAAACCCCGTCTTTTTTGCGTTTGGTTTTACTCTTGTCTACTTCAAGCCCTTGTAGTTGAGCCGTTACATTTTCTATTTCATTGAGGGAGTTTTCAAAGATATGACCCAATATGTTTACATCTACCTCACTTTGAAAGTCATAAGCTGATAGTTTAGCCGTATGTTTTGCCAGTAGTTCATTGTCAATACTTAGGTTATCCAATATTTCGTCGGGCAAAAACAAACCTCCATTGTAAGCAAATATTTCTTCACGGCTACCTTTAGCGGGTCTACCCTTATTAATAAAACCAAAGTATTGCTTATAAATATCGTATAACGACAAATCACTGCCCCATTCATCGTCTTTTGTCCATTTGTCTATAATTTTATTTATAGAGTTTGGAGGCAATAAGCCGCTATCTTCAGCAAAGAATATAAACAGGAATCTATCTAAAAGCTTTTGACTTTTCTTAAACAAAAGTAGTGGGTCTATATCAGGGCTGTTTTTGCAGATGTTTTGCCAAAGCTCATGTTTAAATGTGGAATAGTCTTTATAGAGTTGTTTGGTAATGTTCTCTTCTACCTGTATACTATCTTCTTTGGTTTTGAGGGGTATATCTGCCAGTACATTATCCAGGTGTAGGCACAACCAAAGTATGGCAAAATCATCATAAGACAGGGTGAACAAATTAAACTCTAGGTGTTCAACGGCATTGTGGATAAAAAAACGTAGTTTCTCAAAGTTAGAGGTAACCACATATAAACAATTAGATTGATTGTTTTTATAACCAAAGGCTTGATCATTTACTTTGTCCAAATCTTGAGTATCAGTACCTTTTAGTTCTATTACCGCAATAGCCTTACCCCCTTTGAGTATAGCACCATCCGCTTTTTTTGCTCCCCTTTCGTTTTTAAATTCCGTGGTCAGGTTGTAGTCTGGTTCGGGGTTGAGCGTATAGCCCAATACCTTTACAAACAACTCTCTTAAAAAACCTTCCTGAAATTGTTCTTCTTTGGCGTTGCGTATGTTTTCTTGTCGGGCGGGGTTATGAAAATAATCTGTAAATTTTTGATAAGCTGCTTTGATCTTGTCTTGATCTTGAGCTTTTAGGTATTTGTTGAGTACTGATTTTTGGAATAAAGACATGGGCAAAAAACTGTTTACCAGTAAACCATTGGTGAATTGATTGTACAATGATAATAGTTTTTTAACGATTTTAAATTATTTGTCAAATTTTGTCAGGGTTTATTTACTCTATACTACAAAACAAAACCCCTCATAATGCTATCATTACAAGGGGTACAATTTATTGCCATCAAACAGCAAAAAGAAACTGCAATTTGCCGTGCTTTCAGTGCATTTGTCCAGGGCAATAGTTTTTTACATCAAGTGCAAATGATGCACAATCAGGGCTTGTTTTTCTTCACAGTATACCCCCCAAAGCGGCATCAAACATTTATCCAGCGTTTTTAGGCTCATGTAAATGATCAAATAGGCTTCGTTGTCTTTGTCCTTTTTTACTTCAAAGTTGCTCAACCCTCTAGCTTTTGCTAAACGAGTAGCCTTTGCTACACTATCAATGGCAGGTCGTTGCAAACAAGGTGGTATTGCCAGTTCGTGGGGATAAGGAGGTAAAAACGGAGGGGGGCAAAATTGTAAACATACCCCTTGCAAATCTTGGGCAATGGCTTGTTTCAGCTTTTTGATAAGGTCATAGTCTTGTACTTGATGTATTTCACGCTGATACACGCCCGTATAAGCCCAAGCAAGCCGCGCCAGTAGTTCGTCTAAGTAATTGATAAAAGCCTCAAGACTGGTAAAATGATGAGCGGCAAGCTGTTGTATAGCGGTTTTATTGGGTAACATCGTTTTGCATCAAGTTTAAAAAACGAATCATAAAAACCCCTTCATCCGAAAAACTACCCCAAAGCGTACCCATAGAAGCTTGATAAGCGGTTACCTCGCTTTGTGTCCAATTGGTAAGCAATGCATATTCATCTTTGAGTTTTACTGCCCTAAAGTCTTGTATGCCTTTAGCTTCGGCTATTTGTATAGCTTGTGTTATGTTGTCTATTTTGGGAGGGGTGGCAATTGGGGGCACATCGCCATAATAGGGTACTTGAGCATATTGCAAACCCGCGTTTTTTAAATCAGTTTTGAGGGCTTGCTTTAGTTGGTGGATAAAATCGTAGTCACCCACCAAATTATAATTTTCTTGGGCACTACCCGCATAAGCTGAAGTAATACGAGCCAAGATGTTATCAAATAACTCCAGTAGTTCATCCATACTACCAAAGGTTTCGGCAAGTTGTTGTACAGCGCTTGAGTTGTTCTTTGTCGTTGTCATAAGTTTTAAGGGGGTTTAAAGTTCGGGAGTGTCGTTATTTTCTTCAGGGCGTTGGTAAAGTCTCAACTCTTCAAAAAGCTTTTCGTTTTTTTCTTCTAGCTTGTCAAAATCTTGCTGAAGGTCTTTGTAACGTATTTCAATAGAACCTGCCAATATTTGTTTTATAATATCATCGCACCAAACAGCAAATTCAGGGTTTATCCATCGGGCAAACAATACCGCTAAATCAGGGTGAAAGTAGGTACCTTGAGTGATACCACGTTTTGTGGGATCACTTTTTGAAAAGTTACCTTTAACCGCTTTTACTACATCTTCGTAGCCCAATTGATGATATTTACAAAAGGCTTGTACATAATCTTTGAAATACTTTGACTTCATAAAACCATCCAACCTTTTAGCTTTCAAGGCTTTTATTGTTTGCGTAGCATTGATCCAACCATCAGAAGTAAACACTATCTCTTTTCCTAAGTAGGTCTTTTGCAATTGTTTATTCATTTGTATAGTTAAAAATTAACTAATTGATTAATATATTGCAATAAAAGGAAATTAATTTATCAAAACAAGGTATAAAATAACTAAAAATATAATTTATTGCTCGGTATGGAAATAAATTGAAGTTTTGCGTATGGACATACCAAAAAGGATAAAAGACATTAGAGAAAAGCAGCACCTCAAACAATATGAAGTGGCTGACAAAATGGGAATAGAACCACCTCAGTATAATAAGTGGGAGAAGCGAGGGGAAAAACTGTCTATTGAGCAACTAAAACAAATTGCCACGGCTTTAGGGGTAAGCCTTAAAGACATTCTTTTTGGTGAAGATGAACAAACAAACCCTGATTTGTCAAAACTGGAAATTGCCTTGCTTCAATGCAAAACGCAAAACCTGTATTTTGTAGACAATGCCCTAAAGTTTATTCTCAACATTGATACATTGCTACAAAAGCCAGTAGTAAAGTATGCCATAGGTGAAGTACTCAACCCAAAGCAAAAAGAGCATCAAGCTTTTGTAAGGTGTTATTGTGAGGTAGGCAGTGAAATATTTACCCTTGCTACTTGGCAAAAACCTATCAGTAAAGAAGCTGCTTATTTTGCCCGTTTTGAGCAAAACGGAGAACACCTGTTTAATGCTGAACAACAAAAAGAAGCCAACCAATACAAAGACGCGGCTTTTGCCAACATTCAGCAAAACCATTCATTATGGACAATCAATTTTTTCAATTTAACGGGGTTCTTTAGGGCGGCTTTTGGTGGGGTTGGTTAGTTCCAGGTGGTTGCTTGTAGACACAAGATCCCTAGAACGGTATGGTCTCTTGTGGGGACACAAGCGACGGCGTAGATGAGTGTACAGGTTAAATCGCCAAAAACCTAGAGACTGAATAATACTATTACCCCGCCATTGCTTGTGTCCTCACAAGCAATTTCTACATACTGTCTCCATAGTGCTTTAAAAAACCAAAATCATCCCCGCCATTGCTTGTGTCCTCACAAGCAATTTCTACATACTGTCTCCATAATGCTTTAAAAACCCAAAGTCATCTATGCCAGTCTCATAAAACTGGGCAGAAGAATAATAGTACTGGGCAGGTTCATTCGCTAAAGACCATTTTTCCACCACTGGATTATCATGAATATAGTCCAGCTTTTGCTCCAGTACGGCAGGGGTATACAACCAAACAGGTAAGCTATTGCGTTGCCAAAAACGGTGATTTCGCGCCTGATCTGATGTTTGGAAATATGGAAGGATTTGCGGGTAATAGGTGCGTGAATGTTCTAAAAATTGGTGACTGGTATATTTCATAAAGCTGGCGTGAGGCATTTCTTTGCCATTTTTTTCCAGCATTTCCCAAATCAAGTGAATGTGATTAGGCATGATGACAAAACCATACACCGCGATTTTGTTTTTGGCAGACAAGTACTGCAAGCTATTAATAATGATGTTTTTATACTCATCTTTTTTGAGTAACCTTTTCCAGTTCAATATAGTAGCGGTATAGAAGTAAATCTGATTGAGTTCCATGTTTATAGTGATTGGGAGGTTGGTTTTGGTTGCTTGTGGAGACACAAGCAACGGCGTAGTAGTAAATGCTTACTTTGTTAATGGGCTTAATTCAATTGTAAAATTCAATTTTCTCGCCATTGCTTGTGTCCTCACAAGCAATTTCTACGACACAAGCAACGGCGTAAAAAATACTGCCACCGCCTCAGTGGGTGTCTCTACACGCTGATCGAATCCCTAAAAATAGGTGAGCTTAACGGCTCTCTCGCCATTGCTTGTGTCTCCACAAGCAACCGCGTAGTAAATAGTAAATGCTTACTTTGTTAATGGGCTTAATTCAATTGTAAAATTCAATTTTCTGGCATTTTCAATAAAAGCTTCCATGTTATAAGGATTCCATTGGTTACAAGTGGCTATGACCTCTCCATCTATTAAATTTATTGTTTCAGATGGTTTGATATAATATCTTTTACGCTGCGAGTTATTGTAGATTTCTTCTGCTCTTGACAGTTTGTCAAAAACCCCAAAGTTTCCTTGAATATGATTTGGAAATGCTTTTTTCAATTCTGCGAACTTTGTGTCTGGATGCAAATTAACAAATTCCCTGATTACTTCATTTACTAACCTGCCTTTGTTAAAAGTTGTGTTATTGAACACAAATTTAGAGTAATCTTTTTCTGAGTATTTATAAGAAAAATAAGTGTCTGAAATTACAAATATATTTCCTTCTGGGCTCTTGTATCTGTTCAGTACGATTCCTGCAATTGGAATATCATTATATTGATATCCGTTAGCAAGTTTTTCTTGCAGTTTTGTACTTATAGATGTTCCAACAACCACCCCAATCCACTTTGGAGCAGTTTTATTTTCCTCCCAATATTTTCCAAGCTCTAAAATCTGATCTTTTTGTTTTAAATAACCTTCTAATTGTGTTAATGTTTCGTCATTAATTTCGTGTAATTTAAGTTCCACAATACTCAAATATTCTGCCCCATAAGATGATAAAATATCTATGCGTCCGTCTCTATTTCTTCCGCCTTCTTTCAAGGCGATTTCTTCATCAAGTACAGTAACTTCTGTGAAGTTTTCATCATCTAAAGCCAAGATGTTTTCATTCTCAATTAAGTATGCTTCCATAGCCAACTCTTTTTTGAATGGATATGGTGATAGTTCAATATTATTTGCAGTTACTTGTTTAAAGATTTTCATTGAAGTGATTTTAGGTTAACTACCTGCACTTATTAAAAGCACTGGTTTGAGGTAAATTATCTAGAGTTTTGAATAAAAATAAATGATCCAATAAATAAGACATAGGTTTTTAAAAACAACAATATACCCATTTTTAATCAACTCTTTACACCCCTGCAAGGTTAAAATTTCCTCCACAAAAAAAGCCCCACCCAAAAAGAGTGGAGCTTCCTAATGCTTTGATTTTCAAGTGCTATTTGCCGATGCAGAATTTACTAAAAATAAACTCCAACAAGTCATTATTAGAGATTTGTCCCGTGATTTCGCCCAAATGATAAATGGCGGTGCGGATGTCGCTTGCCACCATTTCGGTAGAGAGCCCCAGGTCTAGAGTTTGTTGCACTTGGGCGAGGGCTTTGAGCGTGTCTTGCAGTGCCTCGTAGTGGCGCAAGTTGGTCACAATTACTTGGTCTTGGTTGGAGAGCTGGTGGGCTTGCACTGCCTCAATGAGTAGTTGTTGGAGGCGGTCGATGCCTTGGTGCTCTTTAGCCGATATGCCACAGCCTATGACACCATCGGGCAACGCCAAGTCGAAGCGGGCGTATTCGTCTATTTTGTTTGCCACCACTATTACTTTAGTGTCGGGGTGATCGGCTTGCAGTTGGCTCACTTGGGTTTGCCAGTCTTCGCGTTTTTCGGCAACAGCATCAAACATATACAGCAATATTTGCGACTCCTTCATTTTGGCGAAAGCCCGCGCTATGCCTATGCTCTCTACCTCGTCGGCAGTTTCGCGCAGCCCTGCCGTATCTATAAACCTAAATCGGATGCCCTCTAACACCACTTCGTCTTCTATAGAGTCGCGGGTGGTGCCCGGTATTGCCGATACTATAGCTTTTTCTTCTTGCAACAAGGCATTGAGCAAGGTAGACTTGCCCGCATTGGGTTTGCCCACTATAGCTACAGGCACCCCGTTTTTGATGGCATTGCCCAAGGCAAACGACTGCGCCATGTCGGTCACGGCTGCCTTGAGGTGGTTGAGTTGGCGTTGCATTTCGTCGCGGTTGGCAAACTCTACATCTTCTTCCGAAAAATCTAACTCTAGCTCTAGCAAAGCCGCCAACTTGGTAAACTCTTCGCGCAGTTGTTCTATCTTTTTTGAGAATCCCCCGCGCATTTGTTTCATTGCCACTTGGTGGGCAGCTTTAGAGTCTGAGGCAATCAAATCGGCAATTGCTTCGGCTTGAGCCAAGTCCATGCGCCCGTTGAGGTAGGCACGCTGGGTAAATTCGCCCGCCTTGGCGAGGCGCGCCCCTTTGCCAATAAGCAACTGTATCACTTGCTGGATGATGTATTGCGAGCCGTGGCACGAAATCTCTATCACATCTTCTTTGGTAAACGAACGGGGCGCTTTGAACAATGCCGCCACCACTTCGTCTATAATCTGCCCTTGGTCGTTGCGAATGGTGCCAAAATGCACGGTGTGTGAGGCTTGTTCGCTCAGGGTTTTGCCATAAAACACTTGATCACATATCGCAAAGGTGTCTTTACCCGACACCCTGATCACGCCTATAGCACCTGCCCCACTGGGGGTCGATAGTGCCACTATTGTATCTTCTTTTTGAGTAAACTGTTCTGGGTTCATTTTTTTTATAGTCAATAGTCGGTAGTTTCTACAGTCTCAAGTCCTTAGGTACCGACGCATATCGGTGCTTTAAGCAATTAGTCCAGAGTTAGTAGTCTGTAGACCATAGTGGCTTCGCCTTCATTCGTATATTAGTCCGGAGTTAGTAGTCTGTAGACCATAGTGGCTTCGCCTTCATTCGTCAATTAGTCCGGAGTTAGTAGTCTGTAGACCATAGTGGCTTCGCCTTCATTCGTATATTAGTCCGGAGTTAATAGCCCTGACAAGGTTCTAGGGACTAGGTGCAAGGTTCTAGGTATACCCTGTTCCACAAGTATCTACACTTTTTATATTACGTTGATTTTCAGTTGCTTACAAAAAGCGTAGTTAATAGTCTGTAGACCATAGTGGCTTCGCCTTCATTCGCAATTGACCCATTCCATTCGTAATTCTCTCATTTGTAATTTGTAATTCGTAATTTGTAATTTGTAATTCTCTCATTTGTAATTTGTAATTAACCTGCAATATAGGTAATGTAAGCTAACTCATTAATAATTAGTGGGCAAACATTTATCATTAAGCAAAAATTTTTATATTTAACTTTTTGAAGGCTATACAACACAAAACAGAAGTTGTTTTAACTGAAAGTGATTTGTAAAATGAACACATATCTGCACCAAAATATCAGGATACCCAATAAAACTATTCACTTGCTATTGTTGTTGCTTGTGCTGAGTCCAACTTTATGGGCACAAGGCAACCTAGACCGGGAAATAGAGGTAGTAAAGAACCGTAAAATTGTATTGCCCAAGGCCAACAAACACCACGATAAAATAAATTTGCCACCCCCCACCAGAAAAGATTCAACCCAACAGTACATTAATTTTCACGATTTTCTGAACCCTGCTTTTTCTGCCAAGAGGCATTTGCCCCTTGTAAAGCCAGCGGGGGTATTTGCCGAAGACAATCAAGCATCTACTTTGAGCAGTCGTATGCTAGAGGGGTACATCAAAGCCGGAGGCGGAAACTTTGCCACTTCTTATGCTGAGGGGGCTGTCAGTTACCGTCCCAACTCCAATGCATTGTATGGCATCTCATTACGGCACCATCAGTCGCGCAACGGTGCAGTGCGTGACGATCTGTCGGCTACTGCCCAAAATGATGTGCAAGTACAAGCCCGTTATTTTGCCAATACCTTTGCTATGGGGCTCAAGGCCAATTATCAGCTGAGTCAATACCACTTTTATGGTTATGACCTGGGACAGTCAGTAGAAAAAGACACCGTTCGACAGCTTTTTCAGCGTTTTGGGCTTACTTTTAGGCAAGTGAGCACCGATGTCAAAAACCGTTTCCAGTACGATTGGGGGGTAAAGGTAAACTACCTCAAAGACGCCTTTGCTGCCAACGAAACCCTGGGCGACCTGTTTGGCAAGTTGTTGTATCGCTTAGACAGTCACAGTACTGTAAATGTACATACCAATATTCATTTGGGGCAACGCACCGATGCCGAACAAGTGTCGCGTTTTGTGTACCAGCTCAAACCCTTTTATGGCTACAGCAAGGGCAACTGGCACCTGGAAGGAGGAGTAAATATGGTGTTTGAAAACGATACCCTTGGGCAACAAAACAACCTGCATTTTTACCCTCATGTGCTTGCCGAATACGCGTTGTTGCCCAACCTGTTGCTCAATGCCAGCTTTAAGGGTGATATTCAACGTACTTCGCTCAACTCTTTTACCACCCAAAACCCTTTTGTAAACGCCAATGTAAATCTGGCGCATACCAACCAACGATTTGAAGCATTGTTGGGGGTGAATGGTACCCTTTACCAAAAAATATTTTATAAATTACAGGTGGGCTATGAACAGTTCCAAAATTTATATTTCTTTGTTAATAGTGCGACCGATACGGCAAGATTTGACCTGACGTACCAGACCGACAACATCAATCGCTTAAAACTAGAGGCACAATTGGGCTATGAACCCAACGCTGCGTACAAGTTTTACATCAATGGAGTAGTGCACAATTATCAATTGCCTGACGCTATGGAAGCCCCTTGGCATCGTCCTTTGTTTCAGACCGAATTAGCCGGAGTTTGGCTACCTACTCCCAAGTGGCGTCTTAACCTTAACTTTTATGGGTTGGGGGGCATTCAAGCAAAAAACTTTGTTACCAATGAGGTTACTTCACTGGGTTTTATTGCCGATATGAACCTAAAGGTTGATTATGTTTTTTGGGAAAAAGGCAGTGATGGCTTACCCAACTTATCGGCTTTTGTAGCATTGAACAACATTTTTGCAAAAAACTACCAAAGATATTTATATTACCCACGGCAGGGTTTCAACTTTTTAATTGGACTAATGTATGGATTCTGAAAAATACCCTATACAAAAATACATTTATGAATGGTTGCTTGACCACGAGACTATCATAGTACCCGAACTCGGACAGTTTGTGGCAGAGTTTAAGGGTGCTTCTATACAGCCTACTGCCACCACCAGTAGTATGTCGCCCCCAAACAAAACGGTGAGTTTTAATACAGACTACCGCGATGATGACGGAGTGTTGACGGGTTTTATATGTCAACAAGAAGGCCTACCCGAAGAAGAGGTGCAAAGCTACCTGAAACAAGTAGTTACTGAGCTTAAAATCGCATTGGCATCTGATCAAAAATATGAACTGCCCGCTTTTGGTACTTTTTCAAAAAATCCGATGGGGGAGATAGAGTTTAGCGCTGATGAAAATGTCAACTTCGAAGGGGGAAGTTTCGGTTTACCCAAACTGTTTTACAAGCCAGTAGAGAAACAAGATGATTTAAGTTTTTTTGATCAGTTAGATGTAGACGACGAACCTGTAACGCCCCAACCAGTGGGCAACCCAGAAATAACTGGTCAAACAGAGAATAATCCGGCAGGTTTTGTGGCATCGGGCGACCACAAGCCCGAAAACACTTACCGGGATGATGATGACGATGACGACGATTTTGATGATGACGACGATGACGAACCTATCAAGCGTAGGTGGCTTATGCCGGTAGTGGTGATATTGCTTGCCGGGGTGTTGGTGACAGCGGGTATTATGTATATTCCAGCGATGTTTGGTAGTGGAGAAAGTGCTAAGAAAGACGAAAAAAACGATAGCAGTAAAATAGCTGCTGCCAATAACAAAACTGGAGATACTAACGTGACCACGTCTACCGAGGTAAACCTGGCCGATACTAACAAAAATGATCAGGGTTCTACTTCTTCGGACAAAAAAGAATCGAACAAAAAAGAAGATACTAAAACTGAGACCAAAAAGGAAACGCCCAAAACTACTGCTATTGGGAATACCAGCACGGGCAGCGCCAGCACAGGTAATAATACTCCTCCTGCTTACAGGCCTCCTGCTACTAACAATGCCAGCAGTGGTATTATTAGTAGTTTTGCTTATCGCCCCCAAACACCTGCCGATCTTAGTACGGCAATGCTCAATTCGCCTACGTCGCAGTATTATATAGTACTGGGTGGTTTTGGCAACAAAACCAATGCTTACTCATTGTATAATAATCTCAAGAGCCGCAACTACCCGGCTAAAATTATGGCACCTACCGGGAGCAGTGCATTACACCGGGTAGTGCTGGGCGCTTACAGTTCAGAGGCAGAAGCCGAAAGCAAGCGCAATGGTTATACGGGCACTTTTGGTAGCAAAATCTGGGTAACGAAGTATTAAATTGAGCCTCGAGCTATTAGCCATAAGGAACGATGCAAAAATAAAGTTCTATAGTTTAAGGAAATATTTTTTGGTCAGGCGAGGTCAAAAAACGCGGCAT
>NZ_CANLRP010000203.1 GCF_947493425.1 uncultured Microscilla sp.
TACGTTCTGTTATTGATACTGCTATCAAAAATGGCTTAAACGTGTTAGAAGCCTTATCCAGGATTGCTAAATATCAGATTAGCACATACACTGATTAGTTACGATTTTTTTAGAACAAAATATAACATAACTGCGTTACAACACTAACTCAAATTATACCTAAACTTTTCCACACAGATTTAGGCTTGTGTGTATCCAACACCACGACCTCAAGAACCTCTTCTGGCGTTTTTCGACGGTTGTGTGGACTAGTTTTTTGAGTAATACAAATGACTTTTATCTACTATACATAATAAAACCCGAAGTGAAATATTTCACTTCGGGTTTTATTATGTATAATTTAAAAAAATGCCTTTGCTACAAAGGAACTCCCAAAATAATCATCGCAATTACTCCAATGGTAAAATAGTTGGTCATAGCTGCGGCTGCATCATAATCTTGAGCAATGCGCTGACCAAAAAATAGCATGACAAAATTAAGGGTAGACAATGCAGCCCCGTACAAAGCAAACGAGTACCCATTCATCAATAACAACTCTACTATTCCAATGGCTGAAAAAGCCCCAGCAACTACCTCAGTTACAGCAATTACTCCTAACATTGCAGGAACCCGGTCTTTTAAAAAAGTTTTGGAAAAGTAACCCGTCAACCAAGACAGGTTTCCTTGCCAGTTAACTACCTTATCGATGCCTGACTGTAAAAACAAAATAGCAAAATAAAGCGCAATTATTGACTTAACGACCATTGCGCCTGTGCTGAGGTCGAGAATAGGTAGCAAATTGTCTAATAATACCATTTGATGTGTAATTGTGTTTTTTAGTTGATTAATTTAAAGCCTATATAGTTTTAGAGAACATTCAACACCTGTTCTTTGATTTTCTCCAACTCTTCTTTCATTTCTACAACATAACGCTGTATCACAGCGTCATTTGCTTTAGAGCCTATAGTATTGATTTCGCGACCTATTTCCTGAGCAATAAAGTTAAGTTTTTTACCATTTGCCTGAGAAGAACTGAGGGTTTCCTCCAGGTAGTCTAAATGACTTTGCAAGCGTACTTTTTCTTCCGAAATGTCCAGTTTTTCTATGTAGTACACCATTTCTTGTTCAAAACGATTTTTATCAAAGTTATCGTTGTTATTGATCTCCTCCATGTGTTGCGCTATTCG
Source organism: uncultured Microscilla sp. (assembly GCF_947493425.1). GTDB lineage: Bacteria > Bacteroidota > Bacteroidia > Cytophagales > Microscillaceae > Microscilla. The sequence goes on from NZ_CANLRP010000203.1 coordinate 1,167, forward strand.
TTCTTTGATCGCTATTACACGTTTGGGGTCTTGCTCTTTGACTAACTCAAGCTTTTCTTTGATAATACTTATGTTGTTGTGAAAGCTTGCCAATAATGTTTCTCCTTCACTGCGTCTGAAGTTTTGGCATTTTTCTATGGCCTGCTCAAACACTGTCTTGATTACTTTCCAGTCATCGTCCTGTAGATCATCTTTCATATTTTGCATCTGTACATCAGGCATCATCATGGTCATTCTGAAAATATCTTGTTCAGGCGCACCCAATTCCCCTGCCAGGGTCAGCATTTCGTTGTAATAACCCTTGGCCAGTTGTGGGTTGATTTTGGTACCTTGAACAGAAGTATCCTTGAACTGAAACTCAAGCAAAACACTCGTTTTTCCTCGCCTCAATTGATTTTTGATAAGTTCCCTTAAAATCAACTCTTTTTCGGCAGACATCATACGGGGTATTCTTACGTTCACATCTAAATACTTGGAGTTGAGAGTTTTAATCTCTGCATAAACAGTGAGTCTATCATTTTCGTGCGTAGCCGATCCGAATCCGGTCATTGATTGTATCATAAAAATTTAGTATTTAAGTTATGTGAACAACTCCTAAAAATCGAGACTGTAAATATTGAAATTATTTACCATTATACCAATTATAAAACCAAAATGTCGTTTGTACTACTTGCATTAGGAAATTTGACGGATAGCCAGTAGTTTTACACGATTAAATCTCGTTTTATATCAATTTTTTATTAACAATTAGCAGACATGAAATTTGGTGTTATTGTTTTTCCAGGGTCCAATTGTGACGATGACATGGTATATGTGTTAGGCAAGCTTATGCAACAAGATGTAGTAAAGCTTTGGCACAAAGACCATGATTTACAGGGATGTGATTTTTTAGTAGTTCCAGGTGGGTTTGCTTACGGTGATTATTTGCGGGCTGGAGCTATTGCCCGGTTTTCGCCTATTATGGAGAGTGTAATTGCCCACGCTCAAAATGGTGGAAATGTAATGGGAATATGCAACGGATTTCAAATCTTGACCGAAGCTGGTTTGTTGCCTGGTGCCTTGTTGCAAAACAACAACCAAAAATATGTTTGTAAAAATATTTACCTTAAGCCTCAAACAACTGACACCTTGTTTACCCGTCAACTGAACGCAGAACAAGCCTACAAAATTCCTATAGCCCACGGAGAAGGACGCTACCATGCTTCGCCCGAAATTTTAAAACAACTCAACGACAACAACCAAGTGTTGTTCCGTTATTGCGACCAGGATGGTAATATTAACGAGACTGCCAACCCCAATGGCTCTCTGGAAAATATTGCAGGCATAAGCAATGAAGGACGTAATGTATTTGGCATGATGCCTCACCCTGAGCGTGCTTCTGACAACTTGTTGGGCAATACTGATGGGCGTAAATTTTTTGAAAGTGTAATAGGACAAGTATTGGTATAGGCAATGGTTTGGATTGTTGTAGGCAGTTGTATTTTGTTTGGGTGGTGGTTGATCCGTCAAACCCGGAGGCAATTGTTTAAGTCTGAGGGAGTGACCAAAAATCTGCTCAAGCACCCGGCAGAGTTTGACAAGCCTGAAATAACCTATGTACAAAAGCTACATAAGGAAAATCCTACAGAAATACAGCAAAACTCTAAAAAAAAGACTAAGTAAACCGTATAATATCCAATTGGCTACTATGCAGCAAAAAAATGATCTGTCTTATAAACGTATAGCGAAACTTTTTTTTGCTAAATACGAATAGGGTAGAGTATTGGTGAACTGATTCATTGAAAAATTTAGATAAGATGAAGAATCTTGAAAATATTAAGGGCATTACTAAAAAACTATCATTGAAAAAAAACGAGCATTTTGAAGATGACTTTGATCTTAGCTCGTTTGGAAACTACATTAACTCTTTTGAAAGTGTGGGTAAATCGTTTCATAACGTAGACTACCGCGAAGATGCATTGAAAAGCGTTAGTTTCAGAAAGCCTTAAGAGGCCAACTCTTTAATAAAGATAAAAGGTTCGTATCAGTAGTTTATGACTGATACGAACCTTTTTTATGTAACAAAAGGGTAAAATATTACCCTGGTCAAATCAGTTTTTTCGTATAACTCATCCTTTTTCTGTCCTTTTCCGTAAAAACAACTGAGATAGCCTGTAATAAGTTATACAAATCCCAGGGAGGATTTTAAAGCGCTGAAAACTACCAACAGTTATTTGGTTGATGGTTTGTGATATTCCTTTTGTGCTGGTACATCAATGCAAGAGGAAGTGAGTTACATTAGCAGTGAATAATAAAATTGATATAGAATGTTGTTAGCTAAAAATCTACATAAAAATAAACGCTTGTTTTTAGTGATAGGTATTGTGGCAGTAGCCAACCTATCCATTATGGCAACCTTTCCTAAACTTCATCTTTCTACTGATAAAAAAGTACATTCAGACAATCATTTTATAGCAGCCAAACAAATTATTCAAAAAACCTTATTACCAATCATTAGTAAAAAATACCAGCAAGATTGTAGCTACCAACTTCAGAAAAACAGTACCTGTGCTGATGCCTGTTTCTTTACTGGAGAAGTGATCATCAAAAAACACCATTCTTATCCCAAATTACCTTTCAAAGTTTTTCCAAAACACAACCGTGTACTTGTATTAGATACCCGCACCAGAAAATATATAGACCTTAAAACCTGGTTGAAAAAATAAATCAGCTTAAGCCCCCTTAAGCTTTGTCCTATTCTCTATATTTGTTGCTTTTCCCTCAAAGTATAAATGGCTTTGACGCCTTGCGCTATGCTGTATCGCCGTAGTAGTGCAAAAAGAAAAAATAGAAAGTATTTACTGTTAAAAACTGATTTAATAATATAACTATGGCTTCTATTCAACACGATGTCTTGCGAATGTCTTTAAACAATGTGGGATGGCTTTTCAAACTTAGTAATGTAGGCATTAACCAATTGCGTGGATTACTTCAACTGGGTACTTTGGGTATGTTTATACCTTTAGGGGTAAACCTGAAGCGTGCCAAAATAAACAAACGTGAGGCCGAATGGTTGATTCCTGACAATGCCCACCCTGATAAAGTATTATTATACCTTCACGGGGGAGGTTATGCCCTTGGTTCTACCGATACCCACCGTTCTATGGTAGGACATATAGCAAAAAAATCTGGTATTCGCTGTTTACTGGCCTCTTATCGTCGTATTCCTGAAAGTGCTTATCCTGCCGCCCTCAACGATGCAATGGCAGCTTATGAATGGTTACTTGATGAAGGTTATGCTGCCAAAAATATTTTAATAGGAGGAGATTCTGCCGGCGGAGGGTTGGCCATTACTACACAGTTAAAATTAAGAGAGAAAGGAGTTGCTTTGCCAAGTGGCACCATCTGTTTGTCTCCTTGGACTGACCTTGCCATTACGGGCGATTCGGTACAACGCAATATTTATAAAGACCCTTTGACTGATATTCCTTTGATGAAAAAATGGGGGCGTTTGTATGCGGGCAAACAGGCCATTATCAACCCGTTAGTATCGCCTATGTATGGCGATCTGACTGGATTGAATCCTATGCTTGTTCAGGTAAGCACCGACGAGGTGCTGTATGACGATGCCCGTCGCCTGGTAGAACACGCTGAGCGTGATCAAGTTCAGGTGGATTTTCAAGTGTGGGAAGGTTTAATGCATTGGTGGCACCTGTTTTGGCAAACAGTGCCCGAAGGACGCGAAGCCATAGATAATGTAATTAAATTCATGCATAAACTGGGTTTTAGCCTTGACTCCACCCAACCTGTTACCAAAAGTTAATCTCAGCTTTGGGCAAATATTTTTGGATAATAAAGGTTTTACGGTAGGGTATAGGATTTTTTGCCAAATCTATGTAGCGTATACTGCGCATGCTTCTGATAGAGGTAGGAATTGTTTTGAAATAGTTTCCCCATAGATAGAGTTCTTCCAATTTGGTCATATTGCACAAACCTATGGGAAACTTTCGCAGGTAATTTTTACCTAAATTTAAAAATACCAGTTTGTCAAGCAGATTTATTTCAAAACTTATATGCACCAGGCGGTTATTGCTTAGGTGCAGTTTTTTTAGTTTGGTGAGTTTGCTTATTTCTTTGGGCAAGCTGTCGATCAAATTATCACTTAGGTTTAACTCTTCTATATTTTTACATTTAACAATGTCTTTTGGGAACTTTCTTAGTTTTTGCTTTCGTAAGTCAAGTTTGAGTACTTTTTCAGGGTTTTTCAAGGCTTCCTTCAAAGAAGTATATACCTGAGGTGTGTTACTGTCTTGAGCAGTAAGCGACACGCTACATAAGAGTGTAAAAAAGAGTGTTTTTGCAAAAAGATATTTCATTGATTTTTTTTGAAAAAATAAAAAAAATAGTGATTAGGTGTTGGGTTGAGGGATATGGGTACATCGTTGGATGAATGCAATAAGCAAGTTGATAAACAAAATAGTAAAAGCAAAAATTCCCGCTAATTTCATACCGTAGTTTTTCTTGATAACAGGTATTATATTTGAGCTCAAATAACTGAGAAAACAGGTTGTAGTTTACTCTACACTACTATTTTTCGCCCTGATTTGTGTCCTCACAAATCAAACCACTCACAAACCCAAAAAACGACTTGTTTTAGGGTTTCGATCGCCCCCGTACAGCGGGATTTATCAATTGGTGAAAACACGCAACTGAGGCGAGGATGATGTTTTTAAAAAAAAGCTGGGTAGAGTAGTTACTGCTTTTCTAGTTTTTAGAGCTTGTTTAAAATTAGCCAAAAGGCAGAGCTCGCCTTCGGCTCGGTTCATTGATTAGGTTCCCGAATCAAGTTCGGGACTGTGAGCTTTTACGCGACTTTTATGATTATATATTGTCAAATTTAGCCGTTGGCAGAGCTCGGCACAGCAAAGCTGTAGCCATCGGTTATCAGCAATAGCGTGGCTATTTAGCTTCGCTGAGCTCGGCAGAGCATAGCTCTAGCCATCGGTTCTTCAAAATTTGACGCATTTAATCCAAAAATTCATCATAAAACCTCCTGTAAACGAAAATTTAAACAAGCTCTTATCTCTTAAAAAACAAGTGTTGAGAAAAAAAAGTATTTTAGACGAAAGAATAGTTTACCACGACCAACTACCGTTTAGTCTTGTTAAAGACTTGTTAAAGGATTTTGACAGGTATAAGCCAGTAGCTATTTTTCGTAAATTTGAATATGATGAAAAAGAAGCGATCTAAAATATTTATAATTATAGGTATTTCTGCCTTGTCACTACTTGGGTTGATTGCAATTCAAATAAACTGGATTTTTCATACTGCAAAACTACGCGAACAACAACTGAAACATCGTTTGGCAACCGCCTCAACTCATATTTCTTATGGAGTATTCAAAGATTCATTGTTGAGAGCCAGGCTCGCCAAAAAAGTAAACGAAAATAACGGAAGAGAGCTTTCTGTAAAAATAGATTCCAGAGATCAGGCCATTTTAGATAGCTTGATCAAAAATAAGTTTGAGTACCAACATGTAGATTTACCCTATAGTTTTAAGTTGGTAGATAAGAGAAATCGTTACTTTAACTCCACCTGCCATAGCCAACAAATATCTCAGCGAATTTGCCTGGAGGGGGTACTTGAACGTGAAAAAAGAGCAAAAGATCGAACGGCAAAGGCCGAAATCAGAATCTTTCTACCTGATATGATGGGTTATGTATGGTCGCACATGGGATGGATTGTGATAGTATCGGTTATTATGATTGCCTTTACTTCTGGAGGATTTATTTTGACCGTGAGGACTGTGTTGCGTCAAAAAAAAATGTCGGAAATGACTACAGATTTTATCAATAACATGACCCACGAGTTAAAAACTCCTATTGCTACTGTTTCGTTGGCTAGTAATATGTTGCGCAAAGAAAAAATCTTAGATAACCGGGAAAAAATTGTGCACTATTCAAGTGTAATCCACGAGGAAAACAAAAAATTGCAAGATCAGGTAGAGCAAGTATTGCGTATTGCCAAAGTAGAAAAAGGCGAATATACCCTGAATAAAGTACAAGCCGATATTCACACATTAGTGTTAGATGCTATAGCCACCATTGATTTGCAAGTAAGAGAAAAAGGAGGCAAAGTACAGTATTATCTAAATGCTATGCGCCATACGGTTATGGCAGATGTAGTACATATTACCAATGTCATTTCCAACTTGCTGGACAATGCCAATAAATATACCTCTGATGCGCCCGAAATAATTGTGGAAACCAAAGACCTGGATGATGGGGTTGTAATTTCGGTGACCGACAATGGCATTGGCATGAGTAAAGAAATGCAAAAACATATCTTTGATAAGTTTTACCGGGTTTCTACCGGAAACATTCACGATGTGAAAGGTTTTGGACTGGGACTTGCCTATGTAAAAATGATGATAGACGCACACAAAGGACATATAGAACTAAAAAGTGAGTTGGGCAAAGGAAGCTGTTTTGAAATATTCTTGCCATACACTGCATAAATAATTGATGACCAAACCCAATTTGGCGACGAATGCAAACAAAAGATAAAATTAGAGTATTACTTGTTGAAGACGACTTAAACCTGGGTAATCTATTACAAGATTACCTGGAGATGGAAAACTTTGAGGTACACCTGTGTCGGGACGGGGAAGCTGGATTTGAGGCTTTCGAAGCAGGAACTTATGATATATGCCTGCTTGATGTAATGATGCCCAAGAAAGATGGTTTTACGCTGGCAAAACAAATTAAAGAGAAAAACCAAACAGTACCTATACTTTTTCTTACTGCAAAATCACTCAAAGAAGACAAGATTAACGGTTTTACTATAGGAGCAGATGATTACATCACCAAGCCGTTTGACGAAGAAGAGCTGGTATTGCGCATTCATGCCGTACTGAAAAGGACCCAAGGTGACCCAATGGCTCAAAAAAATGACGAAACTAAATTCAAAATAGGTAAATATACATTTGACTATGCCAACCACGCCTTAAGCATAGACGACGACGTACGACGGATAACCAAACGTGAGAGCGAGATTTTGCGTTTGCTGTATTTGTATAAAAACCGAATTTTAAAAAGAGAAGAAGCCTTGGTCAGTATTTGGGGTGAGAATGATTATTTTCATGGCAGAAGTTTCGACGTATTCATTACCAAGCTAAGAAAATACCTTAAGAAAGACTCTAATGTAAAGATAGAAAATGTACACGGGGTAGGTTTTATGTTGATAGACGAAAAAAACTAGCTATATATTTTACCTAAACAAAAAGACCTGAGTTGATTGCAACTCAGGTCTTTTTGTATTAAGCACTGATAGTGAACTAATTATCAAGTATATTCCTAATGAGCGCTTGCTGCTTAAGGTTTTTTATTACTTGTTCCTGCAAATCGTATACTTTGGAGAATATGGTATTAAAATCCTGTTCTTCGAGTACTACAAATCTTTGATTACCTCGTTCCTCGATAGTAAATTTAATACCTAGCGATTCGTCTTCGTAGGTTCCTATTTTTTTGTTTTCATCCATATATTTAAGGTTTTAAGGCAAGCAAAGGGTTGCTAATACACCAATATTTTTGAGCATAAAGTATCTGCGAAGTTTGCAAAACATACCTATCACAAGTCACAAATATAGTAGAAATGATAAGAATGCACAGATATTTTTTAGGTGGCTTGCCTTGGTAATATATGATCATCTATTTTAAAACCCATAATCAACATATCGTCAATTTGATGTCTGCCATCCATCCAACCACCAATCGTTTGTGATAACATGTTTTTTTGTACATTGGGTGGACGGTCTTTGATTTTTAGTAAAAGCTCTTTAAAACGCTTTTTCATAAACTTGCGATCGTGTTTACCGCCAAATTGGTCTTGAAAGCCATCGGTAAAAATATAAAACCAGGTAGGCTCGTTTAGTTTTACTATGTGTTTGGTGTAGGTACGGGCTTTGGGTTTTTTATCACGCGATCTTTTTTTACCACCAATGGGCATTTTATCACCTTTAACTTCTGTCAGTTTGTCACCCTGTATATAAATTAAAGGGTTTTTGGCTCCAGCAAATTCAAGCGTGCGTGCTTGCTTATCTATTACACACAAACTCATATCCATACCATCGTTGTTTTCGTTTTCCTCCTGATTTAGCGAAAACCGAATTTTAAGATGCAATTCACGCAATATTTCTTCGGGCGAGGTGATCTGATTGGTGTTGACTATTTCGTGTAACAGTTGATTGCCTACCATACTCATAAAAGCGCCAGGTACCCCATGACCAGTACAGTCTATTGCCGAGATTATGATTTTTTCGGGGAGGGGTGGAGGGCGAAAACTAGTAGTGATTTCCAGGTTTTCTTCTAGCCTTACTACCGAAAACCAGTAAAAGTCGCCACTGACAATATCGCGTGGTTTGAAAAACACAAAAGATTCTGGGAAGTGCTCTTGAATCCAGCTTAGACGTGGCAATATAGCCCTTTGTATTCTTTTGGCATAGTTGATACTTGAACGCACATTGTTGGTTTTTTTTCTAAGTTCTGACCTTTGTTGTTCAAGAGCATCATTGATTGTGGTCATAGCCTCATTTTTTAGAGCTATTTCCTTATTTTTAGCTGCCATCTCTTCCTTTTGCCGTCCCAGTTCATCATTAATGGCTAAAATTTCTTCGTTTTGCTGGTTAATTTCTTCATTATACGCCAATATTTCTTCGTGCTTTTGCAAAAGCTCTCCTTTTTGATATTCAAGGGTTTCGTTGATTTTTTTGTGCTGGCGGTTAAGAGAAATAAAATGACGGCCAATAAAAAACAGCATACTACCTACCAAACTTGCATTGGCAATGAGTAGCATTTTATGGATATGTGGCTTGTTGAGCATGGAAGGCACAGGTTGGGGATAGTAGTGGTCGAGCCCAATGCCTACTACCATGCAGACAATAAATAACGGAAGCCAAAGAATATTGTAACGCGCCTCATAAAAAGTAATGAGGACAATGAGTGTAAGAAAGCTCCAGAGGCTTACCATACCACTTGCTGTGTACCCTCCCAGCAACCATTGCAACGCATAAGGAAAGGTAAGACTAAACAGCACCTGAAAGAAGCGAATAAAGGCAAATCCTCTGCCACTGAAAAAGACAATAAGACCTAACAGGCTGAATGCCAGGTAACCAAATGGAAGTATGGATATCTTGTGCAACCCAAGTATGATGCAAAATACACCCCATACAAGACTTCCGGCGCTCATGACTACTACAAATATAGCATAGGCGCTCTTGAAGCTGGCAGGGTACTTTGCCAGAAAGTCTTCACTATGTATTTTTTTTCTAAGTTTAAACATCAACTATGTTATTTGTGAAAATTATGCCAAAAAATCATGAAACACCAGAGGGAGTTACCGATGACGGGGTAAAAGGGGTAGATATTCGGGTTGCAAGAATAAAAAGAAGTTAATTGTGGGATTTTTTATGATATATTGGTATAAATAATAAGTTTTTTGATAAATTAACCCAATTATTATTAATACTTCCACTAATAAACCTAAAAAAATACCTATTCTATTATGAGTCAAAAGGAGAAGAGTTTGGCACACTTTCAAAATCTATACTTGTTGGCAATGGCTGATGATAAGTTGGAAATCGAAGAAAAAATATTTTTAACCGAAATAACCAGAAAGCTAGGATTAAGTCTTGAAGATGTTTCACCAGTGATTGATAATTATAAAAACCTTGATATGGTGATTCCTGAAACCAACGAACAACGCCTGCACCAGTTGAAAGACTTAGTGCGTATGATGGTCATTGATGCACAGATTCACGATGATGAATATACAATTTGCCTGAGGTTTGCCGAAAAATATGGCTTTTCACAGGGAACGCTTGAAGGGTTGATTGACCAGGTAATCAAAGAAGAAAAAATGAATTAAATCTAGAGTAATATATATTTACCATATCGCCATTGTACTTTATTGACTATGTTTTTTACAATTATTACCTGTTGATTATGAATAACTTATATATTACATTTCTGATAATACAATAAAAACTAGATAGTTTTTTAGTTTTATAAATATTTAACCTATTAAATAATAAGTAAAACGACAAAAATAAAATTTTCTAAAAGAGGGCAGGCAGCATTTGTTTGTTTCACCTTGCGGAATCTCTGATTGCACGATGAAAAATATTTGCGTAGCCTTAGCTATGGAACTATTAGCTTCGAAGAGCTCTCCGAACTTGATTCGGAGGATTTATAAACCCGGCACAGCACAGCTGTAGCCTTAGTTTTTTGAAGAAGTACAACAGTCAGAGACCAGGCCCTATAGATTAGGTTGTGTTTGTAGTTTTACTAAATTGACGAATTAAATCCTATGACTCTAGTTCCAAGTCTTTTATTAAAACAGCTTTACACCCACGGTAGCCTCGAAAACGCTGAGGGTGGGGTATCATTTGCAATTAAAAACCGATTGAGCGACGCGACGCTTACACAAATCACAGGCGTAAAAATATCAGGAGAAGATGTTCCATTAACTAAAATTAAGGTTGATCTTGGAGATGGTAAACCGTTGGCTCCCAAAGATATTTCAGAAGAACGTCCCATAGAGTTTCCACTTCGTAAAACATTTAGGGTTGTAGCAGCTATCAACGAATTGCCAGAAGGCAAACATAGTATTGAGGTGTCGTTTGCCGTGGCTCCTTTTGGTAACCTTGATTTGCAGGTAGACGATGCTATATCAAACAAAGACAATGGTGATACTGTAAAGATTCCACGCGATGATTTGGACGACTACAGCGAAAAGGCTATCAAAACCCGTCAGGAGTTTATAGAAAAGTATACCTCAAAAAAACTAAACCACACCAAAAATTACTCATTTGATCCCCATATGTTAGCGGGCAATTGCGAACATTTTACTGGAGTGGCACAAGTACCATTAGGGTTTGCTGGTCCTTTGAAAGTAAACGGTGAACACGCTAACGGTGAATTTTTGATTCCCTTAGCCACTGCAGAAGGTACGCTGGTAGCTTCTTATAACCGTGGCATGAGCGTGATTAATATGAGTGGAGGGGTAAAGTGTACTATTATTGGAGACGCTATGCAACGTGCTCCGGTATTTATATTTGAAGATGCCCGTGGCGCCAGAGATTTTGTAAAGTGGGTGCACGCCCACGAAAAAACGATTGCTTACCATGCTGAAACTACCTCAAGTGTGGCAAAGCTCCAGGATATTGACCATTACTTGTCTAACAAGTTTGCTTTTTTGCGTTTTAACTATTCTACTGGTGATGCTGCGGGACAAAATATGGTAGGCAGAGCTACTTTTGCCGCCTGTAGTTGGATATTGGACAACTATAAAGACAATAAGATAGAGAAGTTTTTCCTTGAGTCTAATTTTGCTACCGATAAGAAAGCTTCGCAAATCAATGTAATGCGCACCCGTGGAAAACGTGTAGTAGCCGAGTGTGTGGTAAAACGTGATGTATTGATTCAACGAATGAGGGTAGAGCCTGAGCAATTGGCTTATCATGGGCAAGTGGCAAACGTAGGGGCGATCCTTTCGGGAGCTAACAACAATGGTTTGCATTCGGCAAATGCGATTACGGCAATGTTTATTGCTACCGGGCAAGACGTGGCAAACGTATCAGAGTCTTCAGCAGGAATTATCTATAGTGAAGTAACCGCTGAAGGAGATTTATACATTTCTATTACCATTCCGTCATTGATTGTCGCCACTTATGGTGGAGGAACTGGACTTGCTACCCAAAAAGAATGTTTAGAATTACTGGATTGTTATGGCAAAGGCAAGGTAAACAAGTTTGCTGAAATTGTTGCCGGAGCAGTGCTTGCCGGAGAAATCTCACTGGCATCAGCCATTTCTTCTTCAGACTGGGTGTCTAGCCATGAACAGTATGGTCGCAATCGATAATAAAGGTTAATATTGATAAAAAGGCTTGAATAACTACTCGTTGTTCAAGCCTTTTTTATTATTGTACAATTACTGCGTGTTTTCAAATATGAGTATTACAAAAGCATTCATTAGTTGGGCAAGCATTTGTGCTTGCTTGTTGGGTTGTAGTGGCTCTGAGTCAACACAGACAACAACTGATGACCTGTCTCAAAAAACAGCTGTGATAGATAAGCCAGCAGTAGTGAGTGCCAGGTCTGGCTTAACTTTACGCAAACTACCCAAAGAAGATTACCAACAAGCATGGCTGTTGCCCTACAATGCTATAGTAAAAGTACATAAACAAACCAATATATTAGAAACTCACCAGGGTATCATGGGTAAGTGGTATCGTGTGAAGTATTTAGGCAAGAGTGGTTATGTATTTGGAGGTTACCTAAATATAGGCACCATTATGCAAGCTCCAGTACCCAATGAGCAAGTGGTAGAAAAAATATTTAATACTCACATGCAAGGGGTGCTTCTGCGGGCTTTGATCAATGTCAAAAATGGCTTAATCTTACGTAAACTACCCAGTACAAGTGCCGAAAGTATCACCATTGTTCCACAGGGTGAAGAGGTGGGCATTTTGAAATATTTAAAATCTACAGAAGTAGTAGAAGAGCGTTGGGGCAATTGGTGTAAAGTAAGGTATCGACAAAAAGAAGGGTATTTATTTAGTGGTTTTTTAACCTTTACTACTGCAAAGGTAACCAATGTTATTGGGGCAAAACTAAGACAGAAGGCAACAATTAAAAGTAAAATGGAGTTATTGATTCCACAAGATAGAAGGGTATTTTTATTGAGCAACAAGCCAGTAACAAAAGCCATAATAGGAGGGGTAGTTGGGTATTGGTATAAGGCCGCATACCAAAGGAAGCAAGGGTATTTATTTAGTCCTGATTTGAAAATACAAGGTTATTGAGCATAAAAAAATTACATTTATGAACTGACCTTTCGCAGGTCAAAAACTTGTTTAACAAAATAATATACCAATCAGCAAACAAGCTAATAAAATACAATGATTCGGGTATCTATAAGCCGTCACTTCCCCGAATCAAGTTCGGTTCACAACTCCGAGCTTGCTCTCGGAGGATCATGGATTTTCTCCAGGTAAAAAAGTAACCAAAAACCCTCCGAATCAAGTTCGGCTCGCAGCTCCGAGCTTGCTCTCGGAGAGTTCAAGCACCG
>NZ_CANLRP010000204.1 GCF_947493425.1 uncultured Microscilla sp.
CCTCTATCCGTTAACGTGAACCATTGGGTTATGCGTTGGGTGAGAATCCCCTTTGCTTTAGCTTGGGGAGTAGTCAAGTTTTTTTCGTTGGCGAAATACTGTGGTAATATTCTGAAACCAAGAATCTTGTTTAGTTGCTATCATTGCGTATTTAGTGTTTTTAAGTCAAATAGTGACTCGTAGTCATAAATGTATATTTTTATAATGGTTTTTAAGGCTGTTTTTGTATAAAATCAATAGAAAACCATTGTATTTTTATGTATAATTGTATTATAGTAATGTTGGTGCCACCTATGATTATAAGTCATGTACAAAAGCTTTATTTTGCTTCAGTCAAAGACTACATCGGAGCGAGCAGGGTTTTTGTACAAGTACCAAACAAATAGTGAACACGTTTTTCTGTATTACTATTTACGATTGTACGAAGTTTTTAAAATCCTTGATATACAAGTATTTACATATAAATCAAGGCGTTAATTTGTAGGGGCTACCCTTGCTGTAATGCAATGGAAGTTCTCGATTTATCGGAATGGTCGCCCTAGCAAAGAGCAAACATGAGCGTATACGCCGCCTTTTAAAAGTGAAAACAACCTTGTTTTTGTCCGCTTTAACCTTGCAAAATACTTATTATCAATTGATTACAAGACTTCGTACACTCCTAATTACTATTTTTAAATAAAATAAGTGCTAAAGCACAATTAGACAATACTTGTAGCTTGTTGCTGATTACTTGCAGCTACCTACTTTTTAAATTTACTCTACCCCATGGCCAATATTCTTGTTCTGGACAAAGACCCGCTCTTCATTCACCAGATAAACCGCCTGGCAGATAGCAAAGCCTATGATTTTACCTATGTAAACACACCTCGTCAGTTGTTTGACCAACTGGCAAAGGGTGTGTTTCCTGTATTAATGCTTGACTTAAGCATATTAGGTGCTCAGGCAGTGCAAGTAGTAAGACAAATAAAAACAAACGTACATTACAAAGAAACGGACATCATATTACTGACGAAAAGTCGTGAATCGTCGATATTAGCCGCTTGTTTACAGGCAGGCGCCTGCGATTTTATCACCAAACCCACCCGCGATCTGGTGCTACATGCCCGTATCAAGTCTATTGTACGCTCGCAAGTATACCAACACGAAATAGAAGAAAAACGTCTTTTGCTTGAAAATAAAACCCAAAAATTGGCAGACGTGAGTCAGGTACTCAAACAACAAACCTCTGATTTGCAGCAAGTAAACCGGAATATTCTGGACAGCATCGAGTATGCCAGCAACATTCAGGCAGCAGTGTTGCCCAACCCTGAAGAAATTAAGAAGTCGTTGCCCAACTCATTCATATTTTTTAAGCCTCGCGATATTGTAAGCGGAGATTTTTACTGGTTTAGAGAAGTAGGCGACAAGGTTGTAGTAGCAGCCATTGACTGTACCGGACACGGGGTGCCAGGGGCTTTTTTGGCGATTCTGGGTGACTCTGTCTTGTCACGCATTATTCATTACCATCAGATTTTACACGCCGATGAAATTCTCAACGAAATTCACGTAAACATCCAGCGTACTTTGCGACAAAATGAAACCACCAGTTACGATGGAATGGACATGGCGCTGTGTGTAATAGATAAAACCAATAAAAAGATTCAGTTTGCAGGAGCCCACAATCCTCTGGTGTATGTACAAGATGGGGAGTTGTGCCAAATCAAAGGCGATAAGGTAGCGGTAGGGGGGGCTCAATGGGATTGGGAGAAAGGGCCAAGGGTGTTTAAAAAACATGAAATTGACTATTCTAACAGTCAAAGCTTGAGTCTTTATATGTTTTCGGATGGTTACCAAGACCAGTTTGGGGGCAAAAAACTCAAAAAATTTCAACGAAAAAACTTTCGTAATTTGCTACACTCGGTGCACGACCAACCAGTAGAGGAACAAAAACGGGTATTAGACCATACCCTGACTGATTGGATTACCGAAGGAAACCAGGAACAAGTAGACGATATACTGGTGATTGGGGTAAAGCTCTGAATCTGCCTGCCTGTTGTGTTGTACTGGTCATTGAATCTTATCAAATTTTTTTGGTTTGCTACTTCACTGAGCCCTATATTTGCAAATTTGCCTGACTATGTTGGCTGTCATTGATGCCAAATGCTGGTACGCTGCTTCATTGCCCACCATATAACAGTAAAGAAACAATTACCAACCACTAATAATAAATATAAAATGACATTTACCACTCAAGAAATACCCACCTATCAGGGACACTGGTTGTTTAAAAGCGCTTTTGAATTACAGAAAAATGCCTTACTTTTTTTTGAAGAAAAACGCCAAACCTTAGGCCATACGTTTTATGTGGCGGTACCAGGCAGTAAGGTACTCATGACTGCCGACCCTGAACTCATTAAACATGTATTACAGACCAATCATAGAAATTACCCCAAAGACCAAACTTACGATCAATTGGCTATGCTATTGGGGCAAGGACTGATCACGAGCAAAGGTGAGCTTTGGAAAAAACAACGACGCATTGCCCAACCTACTTTTCATAAAACAAACCTTGAGAACTTGTTTGAGGCAATGACCACTGTAGCTCAGCAGTATTTAGAAGATTTAAGCCAAAAAAAGGGGCAAGTGGTAGACATTGCCAGAGAGATGATGGGAGTAACCGCAAAAATTGCGATGCGTTCATTGTTTAGTGCCGATGTAGAGGGCGACCTGAAAGAAATATACCGGGTGATTTCTTATGCACAAGAGTTTGTAGTAAAACGAGTAATGAATCCTTTGAATATTCCCCTTAACTACCTCGATGGTAGCTTGCGTAAGTTTAACCGTGAACGGGACACTATGTTAGGCATGGTCAATCGGTTGATAGAAGATCGCCGTCAGGACAGCAAGACTTACCCCGATTTTTTGCAAATGTTGATGGATGCCCGCTATGAAGATACTGGCGAGCCTATGCCAGTTGATTTGCTCAGAGATGAGTTGATTACTATTTTTTCGGCGGGGCACGAAACTTCTGCCAATGCCTTGTCCTGGACGTTGTACTTGCTGAGTCAACACCCCCACATTGCCCAAAAAGCAACCAAAGAAGCCCAGGATGTATTAAAAGGGGGCTTGCCAACATTTGCCGATCTAAAACAACTTACTTATACCCGTCAGGTAATAGAAGAAAGCATGCGGATGTACCCTCCAGCTTGGGGCATAGGCAGGTATGCCATTGAGCCCGACCAATGGCAAGACCATCAGATTTCGAAAAATACCATCATAGCTTGCGAAATCTATGGTTTGCATCATCACCCCGACTTGTGGGAAAATCCTGAAGTGTTTGACCCCGAAAGGTTTGCCCCAGCACAAGTCAAAGAGCGTCCCCGACACTATTACTTACCCTTTGGTGCAGGTCCGCGCATGTGTATTGGCAACCACTTTGCCATGATGGAAATGCAGCTTTTGTTGCCTTTGTTGTTGAGTAATTTTAAGTTTGAGTTGGTCGAAAACCAATCTATAGAAATGGAACCTTTGATTACTTTGCGTCCCAAAAATGGGATTCAGATGTGGTTGAGCTAGAGTGCTGTGCTAATCATGACAAGTGGTTTTAACTGATGTTACGCAGTAAGTTCCAAGCCTGCTTATTTATATTTATTGTTCTATGGCTGTATGGTTGCGCGATGCGTTGCATAACTAATGCCGCAATACAACCAATCTCACCATAGAAATTAAGACGACAAAGTAAGCCTGCGTAACTTGAGGTTTTAAATACAAGCAATAAAAAAAGCCCGTGATTAATCACGGGCTTAGTATCAATATTTTTAAGTGAAAAACGTAGCTTTTAGTGCCAAATACGCATCAAATACCATTTGTCTTTGTATTTTACCAAGTGGTATTTTACATTCATAATGTTGCCACTATTGCTAATGGTAAGGCTACCTTCGGCTTGCTCAAAGCCTTTTTCTTTTTTCAAACGAGGGCGGGAGTGGCGAATCATTCTTATTTTTGAAAAATCGCTGCCGTACATCTGCGAGTCATCATGTAGGCGCTTTACTTGCTTCTTTATGGCATCGTTTATCTTGCGTTCCAGCTCTTGGTAACTAAACTCTTTCCAGGGCTCTTTGTCCCTTTCTGGCATTCTCTTCATTACCTCTGCCAATATAGCCCGGTTGGGTGTAAGCTTATCCAATACCTTGAAGTTCTTGTTTTTTAACACCTTAAATATATCTTGAGATATTTTCTTAAAAACATCCTCTGTTTTTATCTTAGGTTTGACAGGAGCGTTTGTGGGGTATGTAAAGTTGCAAAACAACAAACAAACCAGCGGAATTAAGCATTTAAAAAGAGTTTTCATTCTATTATTTAATTTTTCTAAAAGTTGTCTGATTCCCTAATGAAGGGACGAGGTGAAACTGCATGAAGCACTCTTATTTTTGAGGGCAATAGGTTACACATTTCACTCTATGCTATAAGCTTGGTATTCAATAACAAAAACGCAAAATAGCCCCTATTCGTACATAATTAATTGAAAGTTAAATATTTTATTGAAGATATAGCTGCTTTTGCCAAAAATTGCAAGGGTGTATGGCAAACCATCAGAGCCAATAATTCAAAAGAACAAAACCAATTCAATGTTTTGATTGTCTGTGTATTGACAATTGTTTGGGCAGAGTTACTTCCCTGCTTCCCTGTCAGCCACTTGTTGCTCTAGTTTTTTGTACCAATCTTCGCCATAGCGACGTACCAAAGGAGTTTTCAAAAACTTGTACAAAGGCACCCCCAAAGCCTTGCCGTGTCCGCAGGCAGGCGAGCAAATTTGCCAACGATGATAGTTCAACGCCTCTTCTATATCTAGCTTGGTAATGCGAATAGGGTAAAGGTGGCAAGAGATCGGTTTGATAAAGTCTATTTCACCATTGAGGTAAGCTGTTTCTATGCCACACTTCAAAAACCCTTTGTCATCGTAATAAGCAAAAACGCACTCTTGGTCGTTGATAGTGGAGGTAGAGTAATCTCCCTCATGGTCTTTGATATACAAGCCCTCTTTGTCAATCACCTCTATAGCTTCAGGAGTCAGGTAAGGCTTTACTTTTTCGTATACAGCCTCAATTTTGGGTAGTTCTTCTTCTTCGAGCGGGGCACCCAGATGACCTTCTACACAACAAGCCCCCTTACATTTTTCTAAGTCACAAACAAAAAAGTTTTCAATGACATCGTCACTTATATAGGTATTTTCTACAACTAGCATGTTTTAATTTTTTATTATCGTCAGCAGTTTCTACAGGGACAAGTCGCAATACCTTGGTTAGGAATTACGAATGACTGAATTACGAATTTGAGAATTACGAATTACGAATTTGGCGAAGCCGTTTGTAATTGATCCATTTGTAATTATCTTCACGTCCGTTAGGAATTACGAGTTTGAGAATTACGAATTTGGCGAAGCCGTTTGTAATTGATCCATTTGTAATTATCTTCACGTCCGTTAGAAATTACGAGTTTGAGAATTACGAATTTGGCGAAGCCATTCGTGATTTATTCATTCGTAATTCGTAATTAAACAATTCGTAATTCATTTTACAGCCTTGAACCAACGTTTTTTGCGAAATTTACTAAAGTTTGGATAGATTTTGTACTTGCCTATCCCAGATGGCAACCTAGAGGAGGTACTCAACCAAGGTACGTTGGGCCTGAGCGAAAATAAAGTAAAGGCTACCTTGCCCACAATATGGTTTTCGGGCACCAACCCCCAATAACGCGAATCGAGCGAGTTGTGGCGGCTGTCGCCTAACATAAAATAGTAATTGTTTTTGAAAGTATAACGCTCTTGTACCTTGCCATCAATCAACAACTGGTTTTTGTAGATTTCTACCCGTCCTTTTTTCAAACCCTCAAAGCGTTGAATCAAGTCTTTGTACAAAATAACATTGCGGGAAATCATAGGCATTACTGTCCCTTTTTTGGGAATAATCAAAGGACCAAAAAAGTCTTCGTTCCAGTCAAAAGCCTCGTCTTGAGGAAAAATATGTGGATTGCGAACTTCTTTATTGGCTCTTATGAGCAAAGGCTTGTCACCGTTGGCCGAAAATTTCTTGTTTTGACTTAAGTTATTGGCTTGTGATTGGGTTGCCCAAAAGCGATAGCCTCCGCCATTGACTTCTTCATAACTGATACCTTGTTTATCCAATACCTCGTTGCCCCCTTTGCTTTGGGTACCAAAATTAAATTGATATAAGATCTTGCTACTAGAACCTTGTTTTTGCCCATTGACAATCAGCTGCATGTCCACTATTTTTACTGTATCGCCTGCCAATGCCACGCAACGTTTTACATAATGGGTTTTTTGGGAGACAGGGTGGTTGCTTGGTGGGTGATTAAACACTACTACGTCGCCTCGCTTGATGCTACTGTAGCCGGGCAAGCGGGTAGTAGGTAGCTTGGCAGCATCAAGATAAGTTTTGTGGGTACCCAACCCAGGAATGTGCATGCTTTGGTGGGTAAGCGGTATTTGAAGCCAGGTTTGGGGGGTACGGGGACCATAGTGTAGTTTGTTTACAAAAATGAAATCTCCTGTTTTGAGCGTGCCTTCCATAGAGTTGGAGGGAATGACGAATGCTTCCAGAAAAAACACTTTGACCACAATGGCAAGTAACAAAGCGATAAAAAAGGTTCTTACCCAGGTGCTAAAACTCGAACGTTTTTTCTTTTGTTTTTCTTGGGGAACAATGTCTAAATCCTTGTCTGGATTTGAAATTGGTGGTACACTCATACTTTTATATGATTAACAAGTTTAAACAAACTTTGAGAGTATTTGCATACTACTATACATTTTTCGGTTGTGAAGACACAACTCGAGGCGGACGCGCCGCTGGCAGTGTCTTAGTATAGGCAGTTGAAATTTAGTATTTGCGTCAAGTATTTTAAAACCTATAATAAAGAGAAGTCTACCCATACCTGCCAGGTTTTCAAAACCTGACAGGTATAAAAAGCTGTTTTTATTAAAAGTCTACCGACTGCACTACTTTACTGCCAGCTTGAGCCAAAATGTCTAGTACCTTAAATACTAAATACCTAACCCATTATTTCGGCGATTTTTGCGCCCTGACTTTACTTAAAAAAACTTGCGTAGCTAAGGCTATGCGCGATTTTTGAAGTTCGTCAGAAAACAAAACTCATCCCAAATAATAGCGCATTTACTTAATGTTTAAGGTACTAGTAGTATGGAGTATTTGATCAATTACACCCTAAACAGTTCATTTACAATCAAGTAAATACAAGTTTAATGTATAACTGGCATATTTCATAATTTTAAGCAGGGAAAAAGCCCGCTTTTCCCTGCCTTTGGCTTCAGCCTTTTTTTGTGCCTATTTTTCCAGGTTGAGCATATCAGCCATGCCAAATACCCCCTTTTTATCGTGTACCCACTCGGCAGCCATTACTGCGCCACTGGCAAAACCCTCTCTGGTGTGTGCCGTGTGTTTAATTTCTATATCGTCGATGTCTGATGTGTATTGAATAGTGTGGGTTCCTTTTACATCATGTTCGCGCAGCGATACTATAGGCAGTTCATGGGGTTGATTGCTCGCTTCATTGATCCACTTGGTTTTCTCAGTAAAGGTATCCAACAAACCCTCGGCAAGGGTAATGGCGGTGCCACTAGGTGCGTCTTTTTTTTCGGTATGATGAATCTCTTCCACGTTTACCTTGTAGTCGGTGTAGGGTTTCATCATGCGTGCCAGGTATTTGTTTAGTTGAAAAAACAAATTGACCCCCACGCTGTAGTTAGAGGCATAAAAAAACGCCCCTTCTTTTGCCCGGCAAAGAGCTTCTACCTCTTGTTTTTTCTCTAGCCAACCTGTAGTGCCCGATACCACCGGAATGCCTTGTTCTATACAAGTTTTAGTGTTGATATACGCCGACTCAGGCTGGGTAAACTCTATAGCCACGTCAGCGTCGTTGCGGGTAAGCTCTTTGAGGCGGTGCCCATTGCTTACATCTATCCGTTCTACCACTTCGTGACCTCGGTGAAGGGCAATTTTTTCTATGACCTTGCCCATTTTACCGTAGCCAATTAAAACAATTCGCATATTTTAGTATATTTTTATCTCCAGGTAATGAATATTGAATAAAATCTAAAACTATATGGCGCTTGATTGCTTTGCAAGATTTTTGGACTTTCTTTTGAATAAAGTCTCATAAAACCCTTACATTTAGGAGATTGATCTGATAAAATAATGTACTTTAGGATTCTTAATTTCGTATAGTAAAAACGGTACACCAAATATTGATACAATGGGTGCTTTTGAAAGGGTAAGTTTTTGAATGATCAAATTTTCTTATTTTTGCAAAAGCGCATGTGTTATCAACAAAGTTTTAACCACCTACTCATCTTGAGTTTAATACAAAAAGTGGTTGTTTAGATTTTTTTGAGTACAAACATAACCGCCACTTGTCGCCCCAAAGTTTAAACCATTTAGACATTGGCAATTAATAAGGTTCAAAATTATGAAACTATCCAATTTAAAGTATTTACTACTCTTCGCTGGGGTATTTTTGCTGGCGTTTCAGGCCACCATTCCTGAACTATCGCGCGAAGAAAGAAAAGCATTGAGAAGCGAAGCCAGAGACTTAAGGCGTAACCCATGGAAACTCAAAGCATTGAAAGATACGTTGGCGTCTACCCAAAAAGAATTATCGTCTTATCGCCAGCTTTACCGTGTAGCAAGAGGAAAAGAGTACGATTTTGAACAGTTGAAAGAAGTATTGTTGTTGAGGGTAGCAGACCTGGAAAAACAACTTGCCGAATGTCTTAAGAGAAAGCCTGGGGGCAATACCAATACTTTGATTGCCGCTACAGGTATTGTGTTTAGGGTACAAATAGGGGCTTTTCAGAAACAACAGCAAGACGTATACCGCCAAAACAATGTGCGGGGATACAAACTCGAAGAACGTGGTGGTTTGCTGAAGCATACTTTGGGTTTTTTTAATCATTATTTGCCTGCCAAAACATTGAGAGATTATTTGCTGAAACTAGGCGTACAAAAAGCCTGGGTAGTAGCTTTTAAAGACGGACAACGAATAAATATGGCAGATGCTTTGGCGCAAACCCTACAGGCCGAAGCCAAAAGCTTAAACACCAAAGGGGTGAGCTACAAGGTACGCATTGGCGACAATGACAAAACCAACGATTATTACCGTTTGTTGGGTAACTTCCAGCAATTCGAAGAGTCTCAGGCATTCCGAAAATACTTAAAAAGCCTGGGCATCAAAAAAGTGCAAATCATTGAGTTTATAGACGGACAACCTACCTCGGTAAAAGAAGAAAAATAGTTTTTCAATAGTCCATAGTATTTAGTCCGTAGTCCATAGCTGATTCGAGTAAATATTTACCTTATTAAGCCCTGTAAACCGAGCCTGTAGCTCTGCTACGGCGAGCTCAACGAAGTTAATCAGTAGTTTATACTAAAGTTGTGTACCTGCTTTATTTTTAAAAGGGTTCCAGTTTTAGGTCTACGCCGTACAATTAAATAGTTTTTAAAATCATAACCTACTGATAACCGAGCCTCTGGCGAGTCCTTAGATACCGATGTATATCGGTGCTCAACGAAGTTAATCGGTAGTCAACTTTGGCTAAAATCACTGCGGAGTATTGTTTTTAAAATAAATAAAAAATCCCGGTGAAGCGCAAAGCCTCACCGGGATTTTTTTTGTCATTCAAATGAGTTAGTCTCTCCAGTGAAACAACCATCAGAAGAGGCACTTGTGGCTGCCAGGCAATGCCTGCTTTCTGCTTATGCTTAGGAATGGTACCAAAATAAATACGCATTTTTAACCTCATCTTTTGAGGCTATACTTTGTTAAAAAATAGACGAATAGCGATGCTATGAGCCGATTTTTTGCCTCGTCTAGCAACAAAATATTTTAGCGTTACTATAGAAATTTATTTTTACACCATTCCTTAGGAATTGTTCAAAAATAAATTTACACTCTGAGGGGTGATTTTTCGCCTTGATACTTCGTTATTTTTATTGCCCGTAGCGCTGCTATGGGCGCAAAAAATAGCCTCGTCTCAAAACAAAACCTCTACCTCAAGAATGGTAATTTAATTTCTCACCATTCCTTAGCTTGTTATTACACCACTTCCTCGTTATTTTTTACTTCTACTACTTGTGCCATTACACTCAAGGCAATCTCTTGCGGAGTTTTGGCGTGGATGTTTACCCCCACTGGCGCATAAATACGGTCAGTTTCGTCGGAGGTAAAACCAGCTTCCTCCAAACGTTTGAGGCGCTTGGCGTGGGTTTTACGGCTACCTAAACACCCAATGTAGGCTACCTCTGAGCGGAGCAATAAATGCAATGCCTGATCGTCTATTTTAGGGTCGTGGCTCAGCAACACCGCATAAGTATCGTGGTTGAGCCTCAGCTTGGGCAATACCTGCGCTGGCCAGGCGTGGTACAGGTGGGCAGGTGGTGATAAGAACCGGGTTTTGGCGGTAAAAATCTGGCGTGGGTCTATGACTATAGTTTCAAAGTTGAATTGGTTTGCCAGGTCGATCAAGTCGAGCGAAATATGCGCCGAGCCCACAATCAACAGGCGGGTTTTTTCTGGAAAATCCTGGACAAACCACTGCTCGTCTTGGTGGTGTACAATTTGATGACGGTGGGTTTGGGCAACTGTTTGGGCGGCTTTTAGCAATGCTTCGCTGGCGCCCTCACCTTGTACCTCGCCCTTGGGTTGCACCAGCAAATGTTTACTTTGTTGCCCCGATAGTTGGCTCAGCAACACCGCCGCTTTATTGGTTCTTATGTTTTGTTGCAAGGCGTCCCATACCGCCTTTTCTGATGCTTGCATGGCCATAAAACGCTCTACAAATACCGTGACCTTGCCCCCACAGCTCAATCCTACCGCCCAGGCATCTTCGTTTTCCACCCCAAACTTCATCAGCTTGGGCGTGCCACTTTTAATTACTTCCAGTGCCTCTTTTATCACGGCACCTTCTATACAACCTCCGCTCACCGACCCAATTACTTCCATTTGGTCAGACACCGCCATAGCTGCGCCCGCCATACGTGGTGCCGAACGCCAGGTTTCTACTACAGTAGCCAGGGCAAAACTTTTGCGGGTTTCGACCCAGCCCTCAATTTGGGTAAATATATCCAGCATAATTGTAATGATTGCTTGTTGTAACGGGTAATATAACGACTATTTGTTGGCAACTCAACCTCCTACAATATTATTTGACCTACGTTGAATAAAAACAAACCGTCGCTTTTTGCGGGGCAGGGCAGTTTCAATCCTTGTTTTAATGGATATGGCTCTTAAGGGGTTACCCATATACACAGGCTTCGAGGGCTTACTAGTTTCAATCCTTGTTTTAGTGGATATGGTTCTTGAATACTTAACATAATATTATGTTATAGCGCTTTTGTATGTGTTTCAATCCTTGTTTTAATGGATATGCTTCTTAAAGGCAATCGTGTGTCTCTACTCTACCCTACTATTTTTCGCCCTGATTTGTGTCCTCACAAATCAAACCACCCACACACCCAAAAAACGACTTGTTTTGGGGTTTCGATCGCCCCCGTACAGCGGGATTTATCAATTGGTGAAGACACCATAGCCGTCAGGCTACTATTTTTTTGCCCCTGAAACATTTTTCAGTGCCCAAGTTTTGGCGATTCGATCAGCGCGTGGGGACACTCGCTGAGGCGGTGACGGTATTTTTTAAGTGATTTTTTACTATGCTCTTCTTAACCTGACGGCTATGGTGAAGACACGCAACCCCTGAGGACAAGCTCGGAGCAGGCGAGGCGAGGATGATGTTTTTTAAGAAATGTTGGGTAGAGTAGTGTTTCCCATTTACTATAAGTACAAAAGTTGTTTTAATGGATATGCTTCTTAAAGCAGAGCATTTAATTCTTTAATATGAAAAAAACTGAGTTTCAATCCTTGTTTTAATGGAAGTAGCTCTTAAAGAATCAGCTCTCAACTTTGTAAGCGCCACCTTGTTGGGTTTCAATCCTTGTTTTAATGGAAGTAGCTCTTAAAGCAAGATGCTGTTTGGTAAGGAACCAGAACATGTGCAGTTTCAATCCTTGTTTTAATGGAAGTAGCTCTTAAAGCATGACCTGCTTCGTGTCGTTCACTGTTTGTCCACAGTTTCAATCCTTGTTTTAATGGAAGTAGCTCTTAAAGCGTGAGATGTATATAGCGTTGGTTCAAAAACTAAGGTTTCAATCCTTGTTTTAATGGAAGTAGCTCTTAAAGTTTCTGCTCTAGCATTTTTGATAAGCGTTGTTTTGTTGTTTCAATCCTTGTTTTAATGGAAGTAGCTCTTAAAGAAATCAAGCACTTATTAGAATTGGAGAAATGGAAGTTTCAATCCTTGTTTTAATGGAAGTAGCTCTTAAAGACTTTTTACCTTTCTATCTGTTTTACCGTTTTTAACCCGTTTCAATCCTGTTATACTCTACCCAGCTTTTTTAAAAATTACCGTCCCCGCCTCGGTTGTGTGTCTTCACCAACCGATCGAAACCCATTGCTACGTTTCAATCCTTGTTTTAATGGAAGTAGCTCTTAAAGCTGGGTAGGCTGTCCTAAGCAAGCTGAAAAATACAAGTTTCAATCCTTGTTTTAATGGAAGTAGCTCTTAAAGTTTTTGAGCTGCCCCGTCTATGAGCCCCCAGATTTGCTGTTTCAATCCTTGTTTTAATGGAAGTAGCTCTTAAAGCAAGGTTCTTTTCTTGGGGGAGCCCCTAACGTTGAGTTTCAATCCTTGTTTTAATGGAAGTAGCTCTTAAAGATCAGGATACGCGAAAGAATAACCAACATAGGCCGCGGTTTCAATCCTTGTTTTAATGGAAGTAGCTCTTAAAGTCTACCGACGGCTACCGATTTAAATTCACCGAAATAGTTTCAATCCTTGTTTTAATGGAAGTAGCTCTTAAAGTTATTGCGAGGAAGATATTAATACTAACTATTAATGTTTCAATCCTTGTTTTAATGGAAGTAGCTCTTAAAGTGCTCTTTGGTAAGTGCCATGGGTGGACCCAATAGGCTGTTTCAATCCTTGTTTTAATGGAAGTAGCTCTTAAAGAAGGGACGAGTATGGGATAGATGATAAGACTATAGCGTTTCAATCCTTGTTTTAATGGAAGTAGCTCTTAAAGTGACTGAGCAATTTAATCAGACTAAAGAGAATTATGCGTTTCAATCCTTGTTTTAATGGAAGTAGCTCTTAAAGATGGAAATGTACGAGAAATAATGGTAACAAAAGTAGTTTCAATCCTTGTTTTAATGGAAGTAGCTCTTAAAGTGCCTGGTGCGTCGTGGTGCTTGCTTGTACTATAGAAGTTTCAATCCTTGTTTTAATGGAAGTAGCTCTTAAAGTTGGCAATGTTATATATGGAGATATTGATATAGAGAGTTTCAATCCTTGTTTTAATGGAAGTAGCTCTTAAAGTATAATGCCCACACTCATCGAAATGTTTCTGGAAGCGGTTTCAATCCTTGTTTTAATGGAAGTAGCTCTTAAAGCTATTTCTAATTTCTCGATTAGCTCGCTTGGTACTGTTTCAATCCTTGTTTTAATGGAAGTAGCTCTTAAAGTTATCTAACAGGGATTAAGGGGTAAGGAGTGCACACGTTTCAATCCTTGTTTTAATGGAAGTAGCTCTTAAAGAAATACCAGCACCGCGCCGGGGATTACCGCCCCGATAGTTTCAATCCTTGTTTTAATGGAAGTAGCTCTTAAAGATCTGGGAGTACCTAGACGAAACTAGTTACATGTACCGT
>NZ_CANLRP010000205.1 GCF_947493425.1 uncultured Microscilla sp.
AAGATCTGGGAGTACCTAGACGAAACTAGTTACATGTACCGTTTCAATCCTTGTTTTAATGGAAGTAGCTCTTAAAGTAGCTTTTTGCTACTTTTGTATAACAACAAAAGCGGTTTCAATCCTTGTTTTAATGGAAGTAGCTCTTAAAGATTATTGCGCTGTTTTTGGCTTGCCAACATTGCAAGAGTTTCAATCCTTGTTTTAATGGAAGTAGCTCTTAAAGATCTGGGAGTACCTAGACGAAACTAGTTACATGTACCGTTTCAATCCTTGTTTTAATGGAAGTAGCTCTTAAAGATCTATAATGACTTCATTAGTTTTATGAAGCTCCTGTTTCAATCCTTGTTTTAATGGAAGTAGCTCTTAAAGCTCCATTCACAAACAGATACGAAGCCATTTCAACTCGTTTCAATCCTTGTTTTAATGGAAGTAGCTCTTAAAGTCAGGATGTTACTCTGGCGAGGGAAAGCTCATCAGGGTTTCAATCCTTGTTTTAATGGAAGTAGCTCTTAAAGCTGGGTAGGCTGTCCTAAGCAAGCTGAAAAATACAAGTTTCAATCCTTGTTTTAATGGAAGTAGCTCTTAAAGAGGTTTAGTTTTAATGCCGTTCCAGATGAACTTAAGGTGTTTCAATCCTTGTTTTAATGGAAGCAGCTCTTAAAGAAAACTTTGCATCAAGGTGAAAACCAATCATTTCCTGTTTCAATCCTTGTTTTAATGGAAGTAGCTCTTAAAGAAGTTTATTCATATTACAAATCAATTCAAAAGAGACGTTTCAATCCTTGTTTTAATGGAAGTAGCTCTTAAAGCTGATAGTGATAATTTTAACGGTCGTATTGCAGCGATTTGTTTCAATCCTTGTTTTAATGGAAGTAGCTCTTAAAGGCGGTGGGTACTGCTGTCCTGGCTTACTTCTTTTTGTTTCAATCCTTGTTTTAATGGAAGTAGCTCTTAAAGAACTGCCACAATTGCCACAATTGCATAATTAGAGATGTTTCAATCCTTGTTTTAATGGAAGTAGCTCTTAAAGTTCATTCTTGGTTTTGTTTTCTATGCGACAAGCACCGTTTCAATCCTTGTTTTAATGGAAGTAGCTCTTAAAGTAATTCAAGTATATGTTTTATCGCATCCAGTTTGCGTTTCAATCCTTGTTTTAATGGAAGTAGCTCTTAAAGTATTAATTTTGCCCATAAAAAGACTTAATAAGATCAGTTTCAATCCTTGTTTTAATGGAAGTAGCTCTTAAAGTACCCCTACCAACAATATTTACAGTAACCTTTTCTTGTTTCAATCCTTGTTTTAATGGAAGTAGCTCTTAAAGTCGTCTTTCTTTGTTATCAACTAGTTACCAGTGAGTTACAGTAAAATCACTATAGGTTAAAATCAAAAAAATCAACACGTCAAAGTGCTTTTTAAGCCTGTTTTGGTAAGTTTTCCGAATAGACAACTTACTTATAATCAGCTTGTTAAAAGCGTATTTGGCGTCACCCAAAATAAATTACCCTCCGGCAAAGGCTTTTCTGTACTGGAGCACTTGTATAGACGACCACAATTTGCACATCTTTTTTGATATTTGGTAGCCTTTGAATAAATATTTTACCAAATAATTGACTCAACGTTCACCCCCACCCAATACCCGCAAGGCGTTGCGCCACATCACCGCCTCAATCACCTTTGGGCTAAAGCCCCGTCGCTGCATTTCAGTGGCAATCTTTTTAGCATGTATTAATTTTCTTAAGCCCTTTGGTGGGCGAATCAAGCCCTCCAGATCGCTGCCAATAGCCACGTGCAGGTAGCCGGCAGTTTTGATCAAATAAGCCACATGGTCAACCAATAATTTTACGGAAGCCTGGGCAGGATTTTGGGCAATTAAAGGACTATGAAAACACACCCCTACCAGCCCTTTACTGGCAGCAATGGCGCGTATTTGGGCAGGGGAGAGGTTACGAGCTACCGGGCACACCGCGTGTGCATTGGCGTGGCTGGCAATGAGCGGAACCCGTCCTTGGTTTTGAGCTACCACCTGAGCAAACGCCTGTTGTCGCAAATGTGATACATCTAACCAGATATTGCGGGCAATCAGCCGCTCCACCAGTTGCCTGCCTTTGGGCGAAAGCACCGTGTAGTTGTTGATAAGGGTAGGTACTTGGTTTTGGTAGTGTGGGTCTTGAGGCGCGACCAAAAAATGGTTGTGAAACCAGTGTCCAATGCCCACCATACGCACCCCGGCATTGTAGAGCGAGTCTACCCAGTGCAATTCTCCATTGAGCAAGTGAGTGCCCTCCAGCGCCAGCATCCAACGCATTTTGTTGGCAGTTGTTTTGGGTTGGTCAACAAATTGCCATTGTGGGCAATGTTGGCGAATATATGCCTTGAACTGCTTGAGAAAAGTAAGCACTTGAGCAATGGTGACGGTGTCGGGGTGTGTCATGCTAAAGCGTGGAATACCCATCGAAAACACCATCAACCGAGTATGGAGCTGGCGCATTGCCCGCAAGTGTACAGGGTAGCGGTGCTTGGCAAGCCCTTGTACATCGGCTTGGGCAAACAAGCGATAAAGCACACTGTTATGAATATCGGCAAATCCTTGGGGTTGTTGTGCCTGTAGGTTGCCACAAAAGAGCAAAAGTACCCCACAAAGTCTGATAGACATGCGCTATGTATTGTGTAAATGGTTTGTGATTATTTGAATACAAAAAAGCCGACAAAACACTCAGGCTTCGCCGACTCGCTATTAAGGGTAATCAACAGTTGTGCTTTTAGGCTTTTACTTGCCACGAATTAAATACTTTTGGTATACTGCCTCTAAAAACTGGGCATCGGGAATATAAAACCCGGTAGACTCAAGCCGTATTTTGTCGGAGGGTTTTAGGTGGGCAGGCAATTGAAACGTAAGCGTGATAGCATCACCTTTTTTAAGCTTTTGGTATTGTCCATCGTTGTGGGCAAGTTGGGCAAGCGTTGCCTGCTCCTGGGGCAAATAGGTTTGGCCATTAAGCCTGACCTGAACTTGGTCGAGGTGGGTAATTTCGTTTTTTTCTTCTTGGATTTTTATTTTCAATACCCCATTTTTTATGGCTTGAGGATCCACCTCATACACTGTAGTGGTTTTGTTTTTGGCTCCTACTACATCTTTCAAAATCTCGGTTTTTTTCATAAAACATTGGCCATCATACACATACAACCAAGGGCAACTCAGGCAGTTCCAATCTCTAAAATCTCCGGCATTATAATACGCCTTTAAGTTAAACTTTTTACCGACGGTTATTTTTTCAAGTACTACCCCATCGCCCTTGTCGGTGCTGGTGCTTGCTTTGGGGTTGTATACCACTATAGTATATACTCCTGGAACAATGTTTTTGAAGGTGCAAGGAGTATCTTTGTAATCTTTGCTTTTTTTCTTGGTTTGCCACGCCGACCACCACCCATAACGTCCGGCATCTTTTACTTCCTGGGCGCTTATAAGTGCCACCTTGCACTTGGTATAGGCATTTATCTTAATGGTTTGTGCCGAGAGTTGCCCCAACGACAAGCAACAAGCCATCAATAAACTTAAAAAAAGTTGTTTTTTGATCATGATAAGTTTTTTGTTCGGTTTTAAGCCAGCCCTAATTGTAAGTAATTAGCTATAAGCTACAAGTAAGTGTAAATTGCTTATAACGTGATAGTTACATCTATTTATTAGATATGTTGAATGCTGTCTCTGTTCTTACATTCATAATACATATACTCAGGTTACCAAACAACTTTGGGCAATACTTTTATAAGCGTCTCAATAAAAAAAGCACCCTGATATAAGTCAGGATGCTTCAAACCTTTATTCCCAATTAATATTTTTTCTGGGTTAAGAATCTCATGCGTAGGGTAAGCCAAACTTTGCTCACTGCAGGTATACCTGGTGAGTACGACCCAACCCTACTGTTGGCTAACGTACGACCAATCGTTTGGTAATAGTTTCGTTGTTACGCTCTATTTTTATCAGGTAAATACCCGGAGCCAGCGAAAGTGCGTTGGCAGACACTTGGTTGGTGCCTGACTTTAGGGCGAGCACGCCCTTGGTTTGCCCCAATAAGGTATGTATAGTAGCCTTGGCACCTTGAGTGCCCAGTTGTATGGTAAACTGATTTTGGGCAAGGTTGGAGCCTACTACCACATCTTGCAAACTGTTTTCGTCTTGTGTACCCAGCACAGGCACTATAGCCTCGCTACTTACCCGTTGGGCTATTGCCGACACCCTGCCACAAGTACCTTCATACACTTTTACATTGCTAAAAGTAGAGTTGTTGCCACTGCCGCTGTCGTGGTCGTTGATAAACAACAAGGTAGACATATTGCCTGTATAAAAATTGCCCACCGGAATGGTATAAGTGACCGTGCCCGATCCTCCGTAATTGTCGTAGTTGCGTACCCCATAGCTTTGCGTACCGTACACCTTAAAATAACGCGAAGAACTCAAAGAGTTGTTGTCTTCAAAGCCCACGGCATGAATTTCTCCTTCCGAGCTGCTGCTAAACTGAAACTCTATCACCGTATTGCTGGTAACCGTGTAATTAAAAGGAATGGTTTTCCAGGTGTTGTTCTGAAGTACCAGGTTTTTACCCCCATTGTTGATGGTGTAGTTTCCGCTTACGTCCTGGTTAGAGAAAGACGAAATCTGGTAATCGTTAAAATTGATCACCTCACAGTCTCCCCCCGGAGGGTTGCCGTCAAGTCCCATGGCGTCCCAAAAACCTGCCACCGTAGCCCTTACTCCAAAGTTGCTACCCGTTCCACTGGTAGTGCATCCGCCATAACCGTGTACCCCCACCGCTTTGCCAGTGGCTGCATCTATAATAGGGCTCCCTGAGTTGCCCCCTCTGGTTTCAGTCTGGTACCTTACCAAAGTACTGCTGGCAGATACCAAAGGACCCGTGTGCGTTTGTTGCGTTTGATTGTCGCTGCCATTGTCTACCCCAAAACCAGTAATGGTAATGTTGCTGCCTGGAGCACTTTGTACCACGTCAAAAGATTTACCCTGGGCTTGTATGGCGGTCAATCCGGTTTGAGTATTGGCTCCTGCTGTAAACACCGCCCAATCGGTTACGGGTTGCCCAGACACATACCCCGAAACTGCACTACCAATCGGGTACTGGTCTTTGGGTGCCGGGTGTACAATGCCTCCGTTTGACGACGACTTGGGCACATTAAACTCTAGCACTTGAGCACGACTGGTAGCACAATGCCCCGCAGTGACAAACTTACCGTTGGTAATGATCCAGCCAGTGCAGCCAATAGGCACAATTCTACCAATGGCGGCATCGTTGGCATCTACCCGGTCGTCTACCGGGCCACATTGAGACTTTGTGCTGGGTTTGGGGTCGCCAATGCCCAGCTCTACCACATCTACACTGGCCGATTTGTCATTGGCGGCTGTATTGAGGGTAACCGTTACACTGTGGCCATTAAAATAGGCACTGGACGACTTCCAGGTTTTGATAGCGGCAGCATTTAAAGTTTGTGAGGCACCGTCCAGGTCAGAGGTAATAGTTACTGAGCTGGCATTGCCTAATTTTATATTGTCAAAAAATAACCTAAGCCAGGTAGCGCCCGGCTCAGAAATGGTGTACGAACTTCCTTTTTTTTGTGTCCCGTTGTTTTGTATGCTTAGCTTATAACTTTTATAGTGACGGGGCAACTCGTCTTGAGCTACTGCGTGCCAGGGTAAAAAGCAAATAACAGCTACAAAAAGGGCGCTAAAAGAGGTCGAAATCAGTCCTCTGCAATGATTGAAATAAGTGTAATTCATTGGAGTTAAATTTTGATAGTTGTGTAATAGTATTAATTGGGTTAAGGTTTTTGCTTTAAATACACTCATTTATACTAGTTGTATATATCAACTAAATGTTTCAACACTATGAATTGACCATTCAATAAATGGCGCAATATGATATTAAGGAACATGTTCAAAATAAGTGTCGAGATTGAGGGCGTATACTCGAGGCTGGCTGAGGCACTTTTTGCAGTCGTAGCCATAGCTACGGCGAAAAAAGTAACGAAAGTCAGTAAAGAGGATATGTTCTAAACCGGACAGTTATTGCGATCACGTTCCTAAATAATAATGAGTGATGTTGTTCAAGTCTCCGTAGATGCCTGAGTGTGGAGGGGTGCCGATGTAGAAATGTATACTTTTGTAAATCAGTAAATAACTAATTATTACAATACTTAAATAAAAATAATATAAGCCATATTTGCAAGAAATCAGAAGAATATTTTTAATTGAAAAGGCTCAGAGGCGAGTGTGTAGGCAAACCTGGCTAAAAGTCCTTCATTCATTCCTAAAAAAAACATGCAAGTTTCCTTTTGATTATATAATTTTGCTGCCGTTTTGAAAAACATGGATTGATGACTGTAGTTTAAAAAAGTCAGCCATATCATCAATACTCCGCAGTGATTTCAGTCAAAGTTGGTGGCTTGTTTAGGCGTAAAACCGACGCACTTTTAAAAATAAAGTGAGTACGCAATCTGAATATAAAATGCTGGTTTACAGTATTTAACAAGATGAATATTTACTCGAATCGGCTATGGACTATCGACTAAATACTATGGACTATTGTATAATTGTAACCACCAAAAATTATGGACATCAAGATAGAAGGAATAACCAAAAGCTATGGTAACCAAAAGGCGGTGAACAACATATCGTTTGAGGTGAAGACTGGGGAAATTTTGGGGTTTTTGGGACCCAACGGTGCGGGTAAAACTACTACTATGAAAATGATCACCAACTACATAGCCATTAGCCAGGGTGACATTACCATAGGGGGCAAGTCGGTGAAAAAACACGCTGATGACCTAAAAAAACACATCGGTTATTTGCCCGAACATAACCCCTTGTACCTGGATATGCCCGTGATGGACTATCTTATTTTTTGTGCCCAACTGCAGGGAGTAACTAAAAAAGACCTGAACAAACGCCTGATAGACATGATTGTGCTGTGTGGTTTAGACCGCGAAAAGCATAAAAAAATTGGGGAGTTGTCTAAAGGTTATCGGCAACGCGTAGGGCTTGCCCAAGCAATGATCCACGATCCACAAATACTGATCTTAGACGAACCCACTACCGGGCTCGACCCCAATCAAATTGTAGAAATACGTAAACTGATTCGTGAACTGGGCAAGGCTAAAACGGTGATTCTCAGTACCCATATACTGCCAGAAGTAGAGGCCACCTGCGACCGCATTTTGATTATTAACCGAGGCAATATTGTAGCAGATGGTACTGCCCATTCGTTGCGCAACAAAGCCCAGGGGCAGGAGGTACTCAAGGTAAAGATTGAAGATGCTCAAGCTCCTGAAGTATTGGATAACCTTAAGCAACTTGAGTCGGTGTTTTCGGTCACCACCCTTGACGAGGCAACTAACTATTTTCAGTTAGAGAGCCAACCCGAAAAAACTTCCAAAAGAAACATTTTTCAATTGTGTGTAGATAAACACTGGGTGCTTACTGAAATGACTCCGGTAGAAACCCGCCTGGAAGATATTTTCCGTAACCTGACAATGAATTAGTTTTACAGGTAGTTTCAACTAGAAAAATTTATATAAAGTCCTAAGCAGGGGGCTTGCGACTTGTCGCCTGAAGCTTGCCTCTATTGGGACTACATAACTAAAAAAAGTATTATGAAAACAGTTTGGGTAATTGCAAAACGTGAGCTCAGCTCATTTTTTGACTCGCTCATTGCTTATATTATGTTGATCTTGTTTTTGGGTTTCAATGGTTTTTTTACCTGGCTCGAAAGCGGCAACGATGTGTTTTTCTCTGGGCAAGCCAGCCTGAGAGGATTTTTCAGTATTGCGTTTTGGACATTGTTTTTCTTTATCCCGGCGCTCACTATGCGGCTGCTTGCCGAAGAAAAAAAGACTGGTACTATAGAGCTGCTTTTGACCAAAGCCGTGACCGACCGCCAAGTAGTATGGGGTAAGTTTCTCGCCGTATTTATACTCATTGCTATAGCACTATTGCTCACCTTGCCCTATGTGTTTACTATAGATGGCTTTGCCCTGTTGGGGTACGACGGTCTGGGCAATTTAGACCTGAGTGCTACGCTGAGTGGCTACCTCGGTTTGTTGCTCATGAGCGCCATGTATATAGGCATTGGCATATTTGCCAGTAGCATCAACAACAACCAGATTGTAGCTTTTCTGATGGCGCTCCTGATAGGCATATTCTTTCAGTTTATATTTGGCGCCATGGCAGGCAATGCTACTGGCTGGTTGGGCGAATTGTTTGAAACCTTGAGTACTTCGGCGCACTTTGAGAGCATTGCCCGTGGGGTAATAGACACCCGTGACATTATATTTTTTGTGTCTATAGGTTGGCTTGGTTTATTCCTCGCCGAAGTATCATTGACTAAACGTAAGGTGATTGATTGATAAGTTGCAAGCAGCGAGCTGCAAGGGGTAGGTACCCAACAATTTTTAACCATAAATAAGATAAGTACCACCCAGCTTGTTGCTTGTTACTGTAGGCTTGCTACTCATTAAAAAGACAAACAAATGAAAAGAAAACAATTATTAACTGCCACCCTGCTTACTGCAGGTATATTGTTGCTGCTCAACCTGTTGGCACGTGAATACTCGTTGCGGTTAGACTTTACGGCCGATCAAAGATATACCTTGAGCAAAGTAACCAAAGATATATTGAAAGACCTGAACAACCCCGTGACGGTTACGGTGTACTTTTCGGACAACTTGCCCCCCCAGCTCTCAAAAGTAAGAAGAGACTTTGAGGACATGTTACGCGAATATGCCCGCAGGTCGGGAGGTAACCTGGTGTACGAATTTATCAGCCCTGGCGATGACCCCGCCATTGAACAAAAGGCCATGCAAAGCGGCATAAGCCCAATAGAAATAAGTGTACGTGAAAAAGACCAGCTCAAAAAACAAAAAGCGTACATGGGCGCAGTCATTCATAAGGGTGAACAAAAAGAAGTGATTCCGGTCATTGCCGGACAACCCATAGAATACGCTTTGTCGTCGAACATTAAAAAACTATCGACCGCCAACAAACCCAAAATTGCATTTTTGCAAGGGCACGGTGAGCCTCCTTTGATGCAGCTTGTCCAGCTCAATCAAATGCTGAGCGTGTTGTATCAGCCTAAAGCCTTGTTTTTGAGCGATACTGCCAACATTGCCGAAGACATCAGAACTATAGCCATTATAGCCCCCCGTGACACCTTTCCGGCAAGGCACATTGCCCAACTGGAAGCGTTTGTGGCAGAAGGTGGCAACCTGGTGCTGGCGCTCAATAAAGTAGATGCCCCCAAACAGTTGAATGTACCCCTTACCGCTATACATACCGGGCTGGAGCCTTGGTTGGCAAAAAAAGGGATTACGCTGGATAATAAAGTGGTCATTGATGTACAATGTGGGCAAGTAAGCATTCCACGTAGGGTAGGCAATATGACCCTACAGTCACAAGAACGTTTTTTTTACTTTCCTTTGCTCAACAAATTTGCTGATCACCCTGCCTCTAAAGGGCTCGAAGCAGTACTTTTTCAGTTTGCCAACCCTTTGAGTTTTAATGGCGATTCTACCAAAAAATTTATTCCATTGGCCTATACCTCCGAGCGTTCGGGAGTATTGCCCGCCAGTGCCCCTATTTCGCTGGAGCGCAACTGGCAAGAAGCTGACTTTAACGAGCCCCGGCAAGTAGTGGCAGCTGCCCTGGAGCACAAAGCCGAAGGAAAAGCCAAGTCTAGGCTCGTAGTATTTGGCGATGGCGATTTTGCGGTAGCAGCCCAACAGGGACAACAGGTAAACGAAGACAACGTCCACTTTATGGCCAATGCTATAGACTGGCTCTCAGACGATACCGGGCTGATAGACCTGCGCACCAAACAAGTAAAGTTTCGTCCATTGCGTCAAGGCATCAGCGAAGGAACCAAGAGTTTTTTGAAATACTTTAACTTTTTGTTTCCCATCTTGCTAGTCATCATGTATGGCATTGTACGCATGCAAAAACGCAAAGCCATTCGCCGCATGCGCATGAGCGAAACTTCGGTGTAGTTGATCAACTAAGTATGTACCAAGACAAAATTAAATATACCTAATATGCAAGTGTAACTATCATATTATGAGATAGTTATCTTTATTTGTAGCACCGATATACATCGGTATCTAAGGACTTGCTGCTACTTACTTACTAAAAGAAATAAACAATGTATAACAATAAATTACTTGCGGCCATATTTGTTGGGCTATTTGCCCTTTATACCGTTACCAAAGCAGTAAAGGCCAACCAAGGTAGCCGCACCTTTCGCAGCCAAATAGTAGCCATAGATACTGCCTTGGTACAAAACATTGTGCTCAATCCTCAAGTAGAGCAACACCAGGAAATAAGGTTGAGCCGCACTGCACAGGGGTGGGTGCTACAGCGAGGCCAAATTCAGGCACTTGCTCAAAACGGCAAAATTGCTGCCTTGCTCAATAGCCTGCGCGATGTAAAACCCCAACGCCTGGTAGCAAAAAGTAAGCATAAGTGGGCTACTTATCAATTGACCGATTCGTTGGCCACCCGTGTAACTTTATTGGGCACCAATGGGCGCCAGCTTACCAGCTTGTTGGTAGGCAAGGCAGAAAAGGGAGGAACTGTTTATGTACGTTTGCCTACCGAAAATGAGGTATACGCCATTGACAACTATACAGTGGCAAGCCTCAACAAACCTCTGAACCATTGGCGCAATCAAGACTTGCTCAATTTTGTGAGCACCCAAGTAGACAAGGTGGAGTTTAATTACCCCGCTGATAGTAGTTTTACCCTCAAAAAAGACAAAGAAGGGTGGATAATGGACGACGCCAAAGCAGACTCTAGCCTGGTGTTGGCTTACCTGAATGCTATTGCCAGCAAGCGCAGCGATGCCTTTGTCAATGACTTTCAGCTCAATTCAGCCCCTCAGTATATGTTGACCCTTTCGGGAAAAAAACTTACAAAAAATGGCAAACCGACGCCCGTCATTGTGCAGGCATTTGACAAAGGTAACGAAGTATACCTTCGGTCAAGCGTGAATCCATTGGCAGTGTTTCGCAGCAAAAAAACAGGCATGTTTGCCGATATTTTCAAGGTCAAATCCGACTTTATAAAAAATACGAACGACAAAACCGATTCATTGACCAAGGCAAACTAAACAGCATTGGTGTATACTACCTGCTTTGTTATTGGAGGGGAGGCGATCAGTTTTACCACCCTCCATTTTCTTTTAAAATAACGCATACATTTAATCAATCTAAGGAATGGTGAGAAATTAAATTACCATTCTTGAGGTAGAGGTTTTGTTTTGAGACGAGGCTATTTTTTGCGCCCATAGCAGCGCTACGGGCAATAAAAATAACGAAGTATCAAGGCGAAAAATCACCCCTTAGAGTGTAAATTTATTTTTGAACAATTCCTAAGGAACGGTGTCAAAATAAATACGCATTCTTAACCTCATCTTTTTTGGACATGCTTCGTTAAAAAAACTTACCATAGCTATGGCTATGCCGCGTTTTTTGACCTCGCCTGACCAAAAAATATTTCCTTAAACTATAGAACTTTATTTTTGCATCGTTCCTAAGCGGGGTAACTGATGGCGTGCCCGCATCAACAATGTGCCCAGGTGGTTGTGCCCTTTGCCCGCGTTGCCAATGCCCCAGTATTCGTCATAAGGCGAGTTTTCTATCAGCAACAAGTCGCCTGTGTTGCGCAGGGTTTGGGCAATTGCAGGATGAGTATTACACTTGACTTTGATTGCTTGCCACATAATGTCAGATTTTATTTGATCCCAATTATCCTTCAACGGCAACTCACGGGTTTTGCCTAGTTGGGCGGCTTCTTTTGGGGTAGGGGCAAGCCTTATTTTTTCGCAGTAGGCGGGGGCATCAAACTTTTGGGCTTGGTAATAATGCTCTACTGTAGGATAAAACAAGCCATTCATTTCGATGCCAAAATCGGCAAAATTGGACAGCTCGCCATAAGCTTCTTCTTTAGCATAAAAGTAAACCGCCTGACTAAAGTCAAAAGTGCTCTCGCAATCTTCTGCAATTTGGTCTTTCAGCACCGATACTTGCCAATGATTAAGCAAATAGTGTGTACGTAGTACTTGGCGAGGCAGTATTTGCTCTTTAAACGCTGCCTTATTCATTAGTTCAATGCTCAAGTATTCGTCTTCGGGTTGGTTGCCCAAATTAATCCTGAACTCTTCGAGTGGGGGCAGCTCAAACTCAAAAGGAACCAGGTAACCTTTATCATAGTGAACCAATACTTGTAAAAACAAAGGAGCTTGGCTAATAAACGTAGTGTGGGGTAAGATCATTTTTTCTTTGTGTAATTTTAGCCTTTAGCTTTTTTTTCTTTGTGGTAGTGGGGGGGGAGTCTTTATAATTCTGGAATAGTTCCCCCCTGTCATTCTCTACCGCTTAATATACCCTGCGGCATTTTTGTGTCCACCTCCCCCAAACTCTTTGGCTACCAGCGACACGTCAAAGTCGCCCACTGAGCGCAGACTATAACGGGTTTTATCACTTGTTTCAAAATGGACTACCGAAAATGGACTATCGGGGTAAATCTCGCACAAACGATTCCCAATCTCGCTTTGCAATACGCCACTGTTTACCGAAGGTACCGTATAATCCAGAATTTGCACCATTCGGGCATTTTTACAAAGTTTGTCTACAGTCAGGGTTTGATAACGTAAAATAGCTTCCCCCTCGGTAATCAGCGTATTGAGGTCAAACCTGTCCCAAAGCTTAAAATCCATTGTATAAGAAGTAAGCGAAGCAATCACCTTTTTGGTATCTTTTAGGTCAAACCTCCATAAGTCCTTGTCTTGAATATGCAAAATAAGGGGAGGGATTTCTTCGTTCGGGTGAAAATGCTCCCAGGCAAGT
Organism: uncultured Microscilla sp.; assembly: GCF_947493425.1. GTDB lineage: Bacteria > Bacteroidota > Bacteroidia > Cytophagales > Microscillaceae > Microscilla. The sequence goes on from NZ_CANLRP010000205.1 coordinate 12,901, forward strand.
ACTGCCCCGCTTTTGTCCATATCAAAAGTAATCGAAAGATTAGGCGCGTCGCCTTCAGTAATCCCCCCCAACTCTTCTTTAGCCGTTTTGTGGTGGTCTAACACCGTTACCTCGTGCATGAGGCTTGCCAGCTCTAAAAGTTCGGCTTTGGGATAGCTAAAATCTACGATAAACACCTCCGAACGATGTTTCAACTTAGGCATGGGGTTGTCATACTTTACAGGCAAGTAAATGGCTTTGTCTCCGTATATCTTCCAGACTGCATAAGCAGCGCCAAAACCATCGGTACAATGGGCGTGGTAAAGTACATAAGTTCTCATTATTTCAAATCGTTTTTTAAGGTGTATTATAGGCTAAAGGAGGCAATTAATTGCCAACAACCCTTAGAAGATGATTACCGTGTTGAGCGTCATTTCACAAAAATAATTGTAATGAAGGTAGCGAAACAATACAGCAACCGCGTGTCAATTTTTGATAATGTACACGTATGCTGTAAACTCTAAGGAATGGTGAGAAATTAAATTACCATTCTTGAGGTAGAGGTTTTGTTTTGAGACGAGGCTATTTTTTGCGCC
>NZ_CANLRP010000206.1 GCF_947493425.1 uncultured Microscilla sp.
AAGAGTAGTAGCCCCTACACCACGTTTTCTCATCTCCATTTCAAAAGGAAGCGAGCCAAACTCTTCTATTTTAGCCTAATAACACCTGATAGTTTCCATCAGAGTCTCACCCAATGCCTCTATCGGAAGCAAAGCTGCCACAGGAGACTGTGGCCTTAAATAATTTGTATTCATTGGTTTTATCATTAAAATCCGATTGATTTACCATTTTTGAATCTCGGCATCATTCACTGGTTAAAATAACAGTAGTTGTATTTCTTTCAGTTTGAAAGATTGAACTACTGTTATGATGCCTTCTGCCCTCTTATCTGTCAGGATTTCCTAAGTCACCCTGATAATCTTGATTTTCTTCTGGTATTCCAAAATGTTTTATTGCCAGGTCATAAGCCTCTAAAATCCAGCCTGTGGATTCAAGCCATTCGATGGGTGTTTTATTTGCCATTTTTGCTTGCTGATATATATTTTGTCCGGATGCTACGGTAAATTCCTTGTAAAGAATCTGGTAGAGTCCCTGGGTGGTCATCCCATACCAGATCGAATAATTTTGCATCATTTGCCCCAGTTCTTTTCTGACTTTGGTGAAAAGCGGGTTGAAGTTTTCTATCTGTAAACTTGTTTGAGCTGCCTTGATATGGGTTATTTCGTCTGTCAAGGAATCTTGTGCATCCCTGATGCTACTTATTTCGTGTGCCAAAAATGTTTGCCAGGAGTTCAATATTTTTATTTCCCTTTTAGTTTCTTTGGTGGACTTTGTTAGTTCATAGAGGTTTTTTACTACCTGTACCCAAAGCTTTTGATTGAATGACTGTTCTTGAACTGTTTTTCGAACATAAGCAAATGATTGAACCAGTTTGGATTTAAAGGCAACCACCTTTTTCGTGTTCCTGGAAAGGGTACCAATGAAGATGGCCTGATTTTCATTAAGGTAGCAGAATTTTAGGGTAGTTGCCCCTACATCACGTTTTCTCGTTTCGGTCTCAAACCGAAACGAGCCAAACTCTTCTATTTTAGCCTGATAACGCTTAATAGTTTCCATTAAATTTTGATGTTTAATACCCAGTGCTTCAGCCACCAACCTGCTATCTACCACTTGTATTTCGTTTTTTATTTCAACAGGTAATAAGCCTTCCAGTGAAGCTTGTGTTGAGTTGTCTTTGTTCATTGATTTTGTCATTAACATAAGTTTTGAGTGGGGCGAAAACGTTTTTTTAGAAAGTAATATCTTTCCCGGTTCCTCATTCGCCCCTTGTTATTTTTGAAAACTAAACTGTTCTGTGTCCCCTATCTATAATATTTAAGATAACAGGGGGGGAGCTCACCAATATGCTACCCTGCCTTTTCCAATTCTGTCAGAATAAAATGTAAGCCAATCATTTCCACATCCGTAAAGTGAGCCGTTCGCGGAGTAAAACTCAGGGGGATGTCAGAAGGCTCGCCTGTAGGCTGCTTAATTACTTCCAGTTGAGCCGCTATTTCATACTCCGGACGATCCAGCCACATGGTTACATCTGCATAAGTGTTCAGTAAAGCATTGATTTTAGTCACCTTTTGTATATTGTCATCTTCTGCCTGGGGCAATGGGGTAAATACAATGCAAGGGATGTTTAACACACTGGCAAGCTTTTTTAATTCCTGAATATTATTTTGAGTGTCTCCACCCACTACCTGATGTAAATCATCTACAATGATGAGTTTAACCTGATTGTAATAGGCGTGATAAAGGCATTTGCGTCTGAACTCCTCAAATGCAAGCCCTCTGATGTTACAGGCAATGAAATTAAGATTAAAGGTAGCCATTAACGTATCCTGGTATTTTTTGTACTTTGCATCTTCGGGACTTTCTTTGATGTGCTCTATTTCCATCAGGTCAATATCACTCATGGCTGATGCCATGCGATGCCTGATGTCTCTTTCTTTGCCTGCCGAACAAAAGAATATACCCATATCGTGGTGGTGTATAAGTGCATCGAGAGCCAAACTTACCGCCAGGCTGGTTTTACCTGCTTTAGGGTAAGAAGCAATATGAGTAAGGGGTTGGGTAAGGTGAAATAAATCGGCTGTCATCATAAGAGTTATCTTGATTTAAAATGTTTGAAAAACCTATTTTTGCTATTTGCTGGCAGGATTTACTTTTCTTCAAAGTCATCCGGATTCCTGCTAAATCCTCTCAGAGAGCTGTAGGTAGTGTTTGAGGAGGTATAACCTCTCCATTAGCCATTTGCCAAAACTCTCTTCTAAATTTTCAAATCTTTGGCACATTCGACTGACATACGAATAACATCAAAGGGGCTTCTCTTCCTGCCTTTTTATTTTTCCGCAACTTGAAGGGAAAATTGATAGTCAGCGAGTTATGTAAAGCTTCCTCTAAAACCTTCTTTGCATTGTTACTTTGTCTGTCAACACTGAACCAGGTCATAAGTCTGGTTCTGTTTTTGGGTAGCGAGTTTAAGTCCTTCCCTACCACTACCTGCCCTCTGGATCACTTTTGCAAGCTTTTAAAGTAAGTGTGCTTGCCAATGAACTGCAATGGTATGGTTACATTGGTTGGTTTGGCTTTGTTCTTTGCCAGGATAAGTTGCGTAATGCCCTGGGTATCTTCCGGTACCCGGTGGAGAAATAAAACAGTATCAGCATTTTTGGTGGCTTCCAGATCAGCCAGGCAAGGCGGTCGTCTTTCCAAGGCATGTGAACGATTTAACTGTACTACAGCAATGATGGATATTTGCAGTTCACTGGCCATTTTTTTTAGTTGCTCTGTGATCCAGGCGAGTTCCTGAGACCTGCTACCAAAAGATTGTTCTTTGACTTCAATGAACTGAATAAAGTCAATGCATACGAGTTGAATATCGTGTTTAACTTTGAACCGCATGATTTTGGTCTTTAACTTCTGAAGTGGAAAACTACTGCTGTCATCAATAAATATTGGACGTTGGTTCAACAGTTGGACTTGTTTTTCAAGTGAAGCAAATTCTTCCCTGGTCAGTTGTCCCGACCTGCTGCTGTTCATCTCTACCCTTGCTTCGGTGCATATCATTTTGTGAACAAGGCAATCCGTTGGTGATTCCAGGTTAAAGATCAGAGTAGGGGTGTTTTCTTTGCTGGCACTGTGGGCAAACATTGCCATTAAAGAGGTTTTACCCAAGCTGGAAAGTGAAGCAATCAAAGTAAGTTGCCCCTTTTGCCATCCACCTGTGAGTTGATCCAATTCTTCAAAACCACTTCTAATGCCAGAAATTTCTGCCGGGGTCTTATTCTGTGATTGATTGTTACTTTGCTTTTTCATTTGATAACTCTTTTGTTGTTTTTATTTAATTCTTATGAATGCCTTTTATTTGTCAAAATCGTCAGGGTTTTGACTAAACCCTCTGAACTGTTTTGCCGGGAGTGATTGTGTTGCCCTGCCTGGCTGCTCAGGTTTTTGGGTGGGCTCTCTCCAAAACTGTTGATTCAAGTCCTGAAATCTGAGGTGCTGAGGAACGAACTCCAGCAGAATCGTTCCCGGTTTACCATCCCTATGCTTGGCAATGATGAGTTCAGTGACTCCTTCGGTAGAGTTTCCAAGGTGATCTTCGGTAACTCCGTAATAAGCTGGTCGGTAGAGAAATGCGATGGTGTCGGCCGACTGTTCTATTTCTCCTGATTCCCTCAAATCGGCCATCACAGGACGTTTATCCCCTGGTCTGGTTTCTACCCCCCGGTTAAGCTGAGAGAGTGCAATGATGGGGATATCCATTTCTTTGGCGAGCGCCTTTAAATCCTTGACAATGGTGGCTACTTCCAGCTGTCGGTTTTGGCTTGCCTGACCACTATGCCCTTTCATCAACTGAAGGTAGTCAATGATTACACACTCTACCTGATGGCTAAACACCAGCCGTCGTACTTTTGCTTTGAATTGAAGCAGGGATAGTTGTGGGGTGTCATCAATAAAGAGGTTAGGTTTCTGGATGAGCTTTTCTGCCTGCCTTATCTTCGGTACCTCTTCCTGGGACAGCGCTCTGTTTTTGATTCTTTTCGACGCAATGCCTGAACACATGGCAAGTAGCCTGTAACCCAGCTCTCTTGCGCTCATTTCAAGTGAAAAGAAGGCCACAGGTCGCTCAAATACTTCTGCGGCATTGAGGGCAAGGTTCAGGGCAAAGGCGGTTTTACCCATTGCGGGTCGGGCTGCTAACACGGTCAGCGTTGCCTTGTCAAATCCCCCAATATGCTTATCCAGGCTATACAAACCCGACGGTATCTTGTTTTTCTGAATTCTTTGCGGGTTTGCTACATCCTCCTCAAGCGTGAGTATGTTTTCTGAAACTATTTTTGATGCCCGGCTGAACTGCTTCTTTATTCCTGTCTCGCTTAGTTGAAATACATCGTTTGCCAGGTCATCTATGACCTCGAATGCATCGCTGGTGTGGTCAAAGGCCGCTTTACGGATTTTGGAGCTGATCTCGATCAACCGCCGCTTTATTGCCTGTTCTACCAGAATGTGGGCATGGTACACAATATTGGCGGAGGAATTCACCAGGGAGGTCAGCTTCATCACAAAAGCGGGACCTCCTGCCATTTCAAGTTTACCTGTTTGCCTTAGTTGCTGAGTTACTGTAAGCATATCTACTGGGTTGGCTTGCGCAAACAGCTCCAGTATTGCCTGATAAACCTCCTTGTGGGCAGGCTTATAAAAGTAATCGGGTTGCAGCAAGTCAATGACCTGCATAAAGGCAGGTTGTTCAATGAGTATCGCTCCGAGTACCGCTTCTTCTATATCGATGGCTTGAGGAGGAACCTGTCCTTGTACTACCATTGTTTTTTTGGCCATGGGTTTTGATCAGTTTTTGAGTGATTATTTTTTGAGTTTTATGCTAATACCAGTCTGGTCTGGTGGCGGGCTCAAAGTCCTGTTGGTAGGAGGTATACATTATTTGCCCCATTTCCTTCTTTCGTTGATAGTCTTGTTTTTTTTGAACTCTATCGAGGTCTTTCGACCAGTCTCTGCCATAGCCATTGCCTTCAATTGTGAGCCAGTTTTTGAGGCTGTAGTTGGTCGTTACCCCTGGGGTTTGAATAAAGCGTTGATACATTTGCAGGTTTTGCCGCATTTGTTGAATGCTCAGGTCACGCTCCTGTTGAATGTTTGAAATTTGTTGCATAAGGTTTCCCAACTCCTTTTTGGAAGGCAAAATGTTAAAGGCTTCGTAGGTTTCTTGTGCCAGATGATAAGTCTCGTGCTGTCTGGCAGCATCTTTTGCCGCAGTATTTTCTGGTTTTTGCTCTGCCTGATTCGCAGACGCTTGTGTTGTGTCTGCTGGAGCAGCTGACAGGGCATTACGGCGAACCGTGGCTTCACTAATCAAACCTTCCTGAATAAGCGACAGGTTATCACTGAAATATTTTTCTGCCATTGTTACAGTGCTGCCTTCCTCAGTAAATATTTGAATGACTTCTTCTTTGGAAGGTACCGGATTTACCAAGTGTTTTGATTCTTGCTGACCAGATGGTGCGGGTTTGTTTTGGGGCATTTCTTTGGCAACAGACTTATCTTTTTCGCTTACCTGAGTTGATTGTTTTTCTGAATAAATTTCCTCTTTTACCTTTTGGTTTTCATTTGTGGGGGTAACCGATGCTTTTTTTTCCAAAGCATTTATTCTGTTCAGGAGCGACTCATTGGTTTTAGCGGTTTCTTTTTGCCGTTCCAGTTCCCTGGCTTCCAGGGTTGCCATTCTTTTTTCCATAGCCGCCATTTTGCTTAGGAGCACCTGAGTGTTTGCACTGGCTTCCTTTTGCCGTTCCAGTTCTCTGGCTTCCATTGCCTTTACGTTTTTTTCCAGAGCAGCTAAATCTTTGTTCAGTTTTTCGTGGTCATTAACTCCTGCCTGACAATGTTCTTTTTTTAACAAAACATTTTCCTCCTTCTCTTCTTCTTGCACAGCAGTGAATATTTGTTCTTTACTTTCAAAAATTTCTTTTTCTTCTTTTTCTTTAGAAAGAGTATAGGTTTTATCAATAACTATATTATCTTTAACTATATTATTGTGCGAACAACTGTATGATGTTGCTTCGATAAACTGTTCGATGTCACTTCGATCAATCTTTCGTTGTCCCAAGAGAGTTTCAATGAGTATATCGAAGAATTGTTCGTTATTTGATAGAACAATGGTTCGATCTTTACTGATTTCTCCTATGAGTTCGAACAATTGTTTCTTTCGGCTCTCAAGTCCTGGTAAATGATGCAACTGCGATTCATTGGGCAAAATACAGGTGTTTTCAAAAATTTTTTGGGCAATGCCTGAAAAAGCAAAATAAGCCCCCAATCCTTTTCGATTGGGATGAGGGATTAAAAATCCAGCGTTGACTAACTTTTCCAGTTTTTTCTGAATGCCCCGATCACTTTTTATCTCAAGTGCGGGCAAGTCTTGACGACACTTTTTAGCCTGTAACCAAAAATACTCAATCTCTCCTTCTTTGATAGACTTATTTTTACCACTTCTGGCAAAGTCGTGTGCCCAGCCAAGAATCGCATGCTCGTCCAGTTTAAGACTGATGCCTTGCCGGATGACTGCCTCAAAATCGAGGTTGATTCGTTTTTTATAGGTGTTATCTGTTTGTTTTTGATTTTTCATCACTAATTATTTAAGGTAAATTGAGACAGTACATCAGGAGCCTTTAAACAACTTTTGGGTGATAGGAGAAAAAGCGTAGTAAGCACCTATCCCCTGCCGATTGTAGTGGGGAACAAGCAGGTCTTGCTTTACCAGTTTTTCGATGATTTTCCGGATTCCTCTATCAGTCTTAATTTTGAGGGTAGGCAGGGCATCCCGAACACCCTTTGGAGTAAAACAATAATACCTGATACCATCATCCTCAAGAGGTTCAAGAGTGCCATCCCAGGCAGCTTCATAAGCCCAGGTCAAAACCACATGCTCAGTGAGCTTAAGGTCTGTTTGATTTTGAATAAGCGCGTGAAAATCAAGAATTAAATTTTTTTTGTAAGGCATTGTTATTTAGTTTGATGAATTAATTTTTATTTGTTTTAGCATTTGTGTAAGACAGCTTTCGCTGCTTTTTCGTCTTCATTGCTGAGGCCTTGCCCCGTTGCCGCCTGTCTGTTTTTACCTGGGTTTCCAAGGCTTTTTTTTCCAATAGTTTACGATCCCGGCAAGATAAAAACGCCCGTAACTTACGTTTGCTGCGGGCAATTTTCTTTGGTACATATATCCACGTATTTTGATTGATTTGTACCCTGACTTTGCCCCGCAATCTCTTCTGACGGATTTGGGCAAGCACTTTGGCTTTACGTCGATCTTCCCAGGTAATTTCCCAGCTCATGATAAATATTTTTAGTTGGTTACTTAATTTTCCCGGTTACATAGAACACCGATAGCTACAGTTCTCTGTGTCACAAAGAAGTATTCGATGGTATTCGTATACCGATAAAACCTTTGCTTTATGGAGCGAGCATAAAACAAGGTTCATATAGTTACAAGTGATTTTTTTTGCCCAGGAATTTTGGGCATAGTAATACGTTTTATGAGCAATCCAGCCGTGATAACAAGTCTTAGGTCTCCCTTCGTCTTAGATACAGTGAACAGTTCAGCTATCTGGAAAGAAAAGGTCGCACCGGGTTGAAACAGTGCTTCCTTTCTTACGCTCTTTTTTCAGGCATTTATAAATTAACCCTGAAAAAAGCTTTCGTCATCTTCTTCTGATTTTCCTTCATTTTTTTGGCAAGCCCGTTCACGACGAAGGTTTTCTGCTTTACGTTTAAAATGAAAGAATATTTTTGATCTGATCTTTCCTCCGAAACTTTCAGGAAACTCAAAAAGAGTGAGCCGTTTTCCTTCAAAAACAATGGTTTGGATAGGTAAATCCTCTGCCTGAGGATATCTTTCTTTGAAGTCACGGTAGAACAAACTACCATTTAAGTGTTTAAGGTCAGTAATAGTGAAATCTTTGATATTACTTTCAAAAATCTTTTGAAGCACAGTAGTGCTCTTAGGAGCACTCTTTTGCGGGCGCTTCTTTGGCTTATTCATTTAATCTTACTTTGGATAAACAATTTATTGAACTACTGGCTTGAGGTATCTATCGAGTTCTAAAATTGGTTTTGCCGGGTTGCCTAAGCAGACACCTGGCTACATTTATCTTTTTGTTTGAAGTAAGAGGTTATCCGGGTTTCTATTTGATGAGCAAAACTTGCCGGAAATTTAAAAAGTCTGATCTGTTCGTTTCCAAAAGTGATCACTTGAACAGGTAAGGAGTCTGGTTCCTGCCACACATTATAGAGTAACCAGGCATTTAAGTTGCGAAGATCACTGGCAGTAAAGTTGTCAATATTACTTTCATAAATTTTTTGCAGTATGGTCACTTTTCTTGCTATACGCTTCCTTGTGCGTTTGTTGAATTCATTCATAATTTGATCTGTTTATTTAATATTTATTATTAAGTAAGTTGCTTGTGGATAAAAAGACAGAACTGACTCAACAGTTTGTTTACTACCTGAGCCAGCCTGAATTCTACTTTATAGTATTTTTACAATTAACTCCTATTATTTTTTTGCAGGCGTTTTTTACGCAATGCATTAAGGTCTTTTCCTTAACGAGATGCAAATATTGAAAACAAGATGTTTACCTGCAAACATTATTTAAAATATTTAATAATTTTTTTGGAGAATTATTTTTATCAAAAATGATAGTAATAAAAAATACGATTAAATTTTGGAATGTAAGGTTAAGTTTATATTATTGCAGGATGTTTGGGTTCTTTCATTTGGGGAGTTATACAACAAGTAATGTTTTTGTGTAATTTTCCTTATGCTCTACGAGCGTTAGCTCCACCTATTTTCAATAATTTTTCGTGTACATTCACTCCAATTTGTTGTCAGTTAGCTTGCTTGACATCAAATTCTTTCTCAAAGAAACCCCACTTTCTTATTCCTTAGCTTAATTCAAAATGTTTCCAAAAAAACATTCAGGGCACTTTTATGCTTTTTTTTTGGGAAGATGGCGGAATTATAAGTCTGAACCTCTTTGTTTGCTCCGACAGTAATCAATTACATTTCTGTGTGGACATAAGCAAAAGAGGTACAACAACTCTCTGGTTGCCTGTTTGGTAAACCGCATGGGTTTGTTGTAGGTAATCAGACTAAAAATTCGCTCATTTTGAAACAAGGCTTCTATTGCTATTTTCTCATATATGATATTTTGTGGAAGTAAATGGAATTGCTATATTTGCACTAAAATAAAATATATAACAATTACCAACATTAAACATTACAAATGGGAATAGATATAGGTTTTAAAGAAAGGTTACTTAAAATTATACAAGATTTAGGGTATAACAGAAAAACATTTGCTGAAGAAATAGATGTACCCATCACAAGCGTTTATCAATACATCAGAGAAAAAAGCGCCATCAAGCCTTCGCTTAATTTTTTTATTAAGTTTTTAGATCGGTTTCCGAATGTGAATGGCAACTGGTTACTCACAGGTCAGGGAACTCCCCTCCTGAGCATGGATGGGAGCAGGAGTAATCAAAGTGGGCTGGTAAAAAATCTAAGAGAGCAGGTATTGACACAACAAACGCTTATTGATACGTTGTTTCAGGAAAATACTTATTTGAAATCAGAACTGGACGCAGTCAAAAGAGCCAATGAAAATTCTGGTACTCAAATTAAAGGCTAAATTTTGGATGAATAGTTTTAGTTAAAGTAAGTGTAAAACCTTCTCTGCTTCGATCGGAGAAGGTTTTTTTATGAAACTTCTCCTCTTGTATATATACTCTCGGATATTTTTATGCTTCCTTTGTTTCCAGATTATTCAACAACCTTTCTGCCTCATCAATTTTCTGCTGTGCTTCCTGAAAAAGCTGGCTGCTCTCCCGGAAAAGAGCAATCCCCTCCTTTAATAAAGTTTTTACCTGTCCATGAGGGGCATGGTACTCCATCATTTCTGTCGCGGTTAATTGAAATATTTGAGCAATGCTGGTAATCTCATCGAGGTCGAATGCCTGAGTACGGCCATTCTCCAGTCTCTCATAAGATTGTTTGCCCCACTTCAGTTTATCAGCCATTTGTTGTTGGGTAAACCCATGACTTTTGCGCAGTTGTTTGACTATTTTCAGTAGTTCCTTTTTTTTCATTTTGCTAAAATACCCGGTTTTTATTTTCTATACATCAGTAATTGATGCTTTTTTATGTGATAAGTAGTCGTTTTATTTGCAAACAGTCTTTAAATGACTATTTTTAAATTATTAAGACATAATTAAGTGATGTTTTTCAACTTCTTGCCTGCATTTGCGGGTAAATTAATACCTGACTAACTATGAATAAAAATACTTTTTTACAAAAAATCAAAAAAGCCAATTCAACTTCTGAGTTAAATACTAAGAATCCTTATGATGAGAAACATAAAAGCTCTCAGTATAAGGAGTATTACCAGAAGGCAGACACCTACATGACAGGCAAGTCGTACCTGGAACGGCGAGTGGTGTGGTATAAACTAGGCAAAAGCTTTCGCTTGTTTTATCACCCGGTTTCGGTTGTGCTTGCCCTTATTACAGCTGTTTTACTTGCTACCCGCCATCTGGATTTTAAATCGTTGGGGGTTATTACTACCCTGTTGCTACTCCTCACATTGGTATGCCTTATCATAATTTTTGGAGCTTTGGAATGGGGCAAGAAAGAGAAGGCAACCGACGTGTTTTACAAGCGGGCAAATGGAAATGAAGTACCACTAATACAATGGGGGTATCTAAGTTTATTTGTGATTTCATCACTTGTGGTGAGTGCGGTGGGTGGAGCTTTGATTGGGGATTCACAGATTGACCAGTCCAAGGCTATTGCCGCTGCTGAGACCCAAAAAGTGCAGCAGATCAAAAAGAAAAACCAACCTCGCCTGACTCAGCTTAGTAATACCATTGCCGGGCTCGAAAACCTGTCTGTAAATGCCCAACTCAGGCGTTGGGGGCTGACAGTAAAAGAGCAGGAAAACCTGGAGGCGGGCAAAGCAGAAAAATTGGCGCTGGAGAAAGAACAGCTGGATGAGATCACTCAGGTAAAAACTAAATATGAGGCAGCAACCAGCACCAATGATCATTACCGGACAATGGGCATAGGCATTGGTTTTTCGCTGGTGCTGCTGATGGAACTACTCACGATTTATGCCTATTACTTTCATAGTGTTTTTATGAAACGGGTACAGGAAGAAGGGAACGAATATGATATTTTGAATTCTAAGGAAAGTACAAGTGATGACCCAGGCGGCAAACCTTCTCCGGAACAAATTACCGAGGCAATTGTGGCTGGCATACTTCAGGTGGCAAATGCAGGAAGCAAGGCTGGTTTATACCCTACTGATGGTGTTACATTACCTGATAATCATCCCAGTCATTCAAGCATTAATACAACGGCAGGTGACATCAACAGAGATGCAACAGTTGAGGCAGTTAAACCACCTAAAGCAGATAACGCCCCGGTTGACAGTGAAGATGGTGTTGTATCAGTCACACCTGATGCAACAGTTAAACCACCTGAAACAGAGGATAACAGTTGTATCAGTCAAAACAGTTTAAACGGTGTTAAAACACCTGTAAACAAAGACGTGAACACTATCAAAACAGGTAAAAACAGCCATGGCAGTCATACCAGTCAAAACAGTGTTAAAACACCCATCAACGAGGGTATGGGCACGGTCAAAACACCTAAAAAAGAGGATAACAGTGATGGCAGTTACACCAGTCAAAACAGTTTAAACGGGATCCACACGCTCACCAGTGTTGTACCTGTTAAAATGGTGTCTAAACACCCTAAATCAAAAACCAGAAAAGCAACAGGTGTAACAGGTACACCTGTTAAGGCAGGCGCAAAGAAAACCAGTAAAAATGGTTATTACATTCCACCAGAGTGTTTTGACAGGTATTACCAGGGACGCGACCGAACCGACGACCCTTATCGGAAATTAAGGTGGTATGAAGAGGTGTTGCCTGATTTGATAAAGGGAGTAAAGTATGCCGATATTCTACAGAAAAAATATAAAGTGTACGACTTTTGTCAGGACAGGTATGTAGTGAAACACATTAGTGATACTACGCTTAGGATTACACTGGTGAAGGGTTTGAAAAGTTTAGCTGACTCTGAATAGTACAAAAAAACAACCCTCTTCTTTTTGATTAAGGAAGGGGGGAGGTTAAGAGATGGTGACTTTTCGGGGGTAAGGTTATTTAGTTATAGGCAACTGCAAGCCCTCCCTGAGAGTTAAGCTCATAAGGGTCACGTAAAACAAAGGTTTTTGCGGTATGATCAATGTTTGCCTGTACCGAAGAATTATCCCTGATGCCAAACCTTATGATGGGTTGGCTATCCCCAAAGTCATAAATTTCGAGTTTTCACAACCCAAATTCGGTGGCTTTGGTATCACTTACTCCACCCCTGAGTTGATCCACATCAATTTGTAAACTCATACGTATTTTGTTAATGATATTAAAATATGATATTTATTCTAGCATAGAATAGATCAAAGTCTTACTTTTGCTACTGAAATCACTATATCTAATGCCTCAGGTTTTAGATATCCTGGCAGGGAGATAGAGGTATATTTTTCTGTCAGGTTTTTGTTTATGCCAGCCCATTAGAGCAATTAACTGCCAGGGCTTCAACCTGAATCCCACCACACCCGCATCTTTTGAAAAATAAGCCGCCTCATTTTTATCACCCTTAATCACTCCATTAAGCCCCTTTACAGCAAATATTACACACTATACCAGTAACCGTTTCATTGTCTGATATCTCAGTTGTCGGACTTGCCTTCTCTTGTTGCAAAAACACAAAATAATAATCAATTAAGTCTTGGATGTACTCTTTGGTTTTTTGCCCACTCACAAATCTGATTTACAGATTTTCCATTGCTTGGTTGATTAGCTTGCTTACTGATTTAGCATTTCATACTTTTTGGCTTTCTCCTGAATAGTTAGTACCTGCTGCTTGCCCACCCCCGCTGCGACTGCCTTACGAATCGCCTCTTTCTCACTGATCTGAAACTCCCTGAATACGGTTTGCCAGGCAGTATGGTTTTGCCAGTAGGCGCGTTCTTTTTCGGTAAGGTTTTCGGCCAGTAAAATGACCACTTGGTTACCCGCAGCAAAAAGGCATTCGATGAGTTGGCGGGTAAAAGCCAGTGGCTCAGTGGTAGACTTGGTTTTCTGAGTAACTTTGCCACCACCATCAATTATTGCTTCATTGGCGGCAAGCGAAACCACGGGCAAGCCTTGGCAAGTAGCCCATGCTGCTTTGCCCGAAAAGGGTAGCCCTACGGTACAATACAAGGTAGGGAGTGGGGGTTGATCTTGTTTTTTCATGGTGATTTGATTAAATAAAATAACTGGCAAAAATGCCGAGAAAGTGCATGATGTCGCTATTTTCT
>NZ_CANLRP010000207.1 GCF_947493425.1 uncultured Microscilla sp.
GGCAATAAAAATAACGAAGTATCAAGGCGAAAAATCACCCCTCAGAGTGTAAATTTATTTTTGAACAATTCCTTAAAAAGAAGAGCAAAAAAAAGAGCACAGGAGCGGAGTCTGTTAAACTATTCCTGTTGCCGACAAACAAGTAAACATTTACTTATGACAGCAAACCACACTGAAGGCCCCTGTGCTACGATCTATTATCAACGAGTGATTTTCTTGATTAAAACGCAGGCGAAAGATGGGTGCACTGGTAAGTAGATGACGCTTATTTAATTACTCTATTTATGACAATACTGTTTCACCTTTTACTGTTTTTATAAAGGTGCCAATGTCTTTGTTTAACTGCTGGCTTTGCGCCAAAGTTTTGATAAACGCACTGCCTATAATGGCTCCGTTGGCGTGTTGGCAGGCTTTGCTAAAGCTGGCGTTGTCTGAAATACCGAACCCGATCAAACGCGGATTTTTCAACTTCATTTTTGCCACCCTTTCAAAATAAGCTTCTTGCTCAGTAGAGATTGCCCCGGTTTTGCCAGTGGTACTTGCTGACGACATTACATAAATAAAGCCGTTGGTAAGCGCATCTATTTTTCTAATGCGTTCTTCTGATGTTTGGGGAGTCATTAAAAACACATTGGATAAGTTGTGTTGCTCAAAAACCGGGCGATACGTCTCTTCATACTCTTGCATGGGCAAATCGGGCAATATTAAACCATCTACTCCTACTTCGGCGGCTTTTTGGCAAAACTTTTCCAGCCCAAACTGCATTACCGGGTTCAAGTAGCCCATCAACAGCACTGGCACTTCTACTTCTTTGCGTAGGTTTGCTAACTGGCTAAAGAGCAACTCTAGATGCATGCCATTGTCGAGCGCCTGTTGGTTGCTTTGCTGAATGGTTTCTCCATCGGCCACTGGGTCAGAAAAAGGCATGCCTATTTCAATAATATCAGCGCCCGCCTCAGCAGTAGCTTTGGCTATTTCTATAGTTTGGTCAAGCGCCGGAAACCCTGCCGTAAAGTAAATGGCCAGCAAGTTTTCTTTTTTATGGGTAAAAAGGTTGGTTAATCTGTTGTTCATTGCTTCTTTTACTGTCTTATGAAATGGAAAAGTGATTGACTGTCCACTTCTTGATGGAGGTTACGCCAACATCCGTTTACATGAAACACTATGGGCGATTGCTAAAACAAAGGTACATTATTTATTTGGCTAAAGTGAACTCTATGCGGTGTTTCGATTGGCTTGAAGGTTACCTTTTTTGCCAAGGCTTATATACAAGAACTCTAGAGCACCACAAGTAGTACAAAATCAAGAACCTATATATTGTCTAAGCCATAAAACCTAACTTGTATACATCACCAATGACAACTCCCTTGATCACCAATGAACAACTCCAAAAGGTAAAACAACTGTTCGAAACCGAAGATGAAGACAACTTACAGTTGGGGTTTACTTTATTGAAAGGTTTTCAACTTCCACATCACTTTATCCATGAATTGCGCATTAAATATGGTGTGGCGTGCTTTAAATATAATTTGTACTTGCCTCACCACCATGTGCGCAAAATAGATGACTTGGTGCCATTGTATATGCTGCAAAATTACCACAACCCATTGCTGAAAGAGCTTAAGGTTGTTGTAAGTGCCCACGAACCCAATGACCTGGGGCATTTACCTTCTTTAGAAACCTTGACAATGCAGTTGGGTAATGGAGCAAGTTTGCCGAAAGGCCTGGAACAACTCACTTGTTTAAAATCTTTGAAGTTACAAGTGGAAGGGTACTACCCAAATCCTGTTTTGTCCCCCGAAATAGGACAACTTACTTCACTTGTTCACTTAGACCTGAGTGAGAACGATTTTCAATTTTTGCCAGCCGAGCTTGGGCAGTTGTTGTGCCTCAAGTCACTTGATTTGAGGCACAACAACTGTTTGTTAAAACTGCCTAATGAAATGGTGCACTTGCAAAAACTAGAGTGGTTAAATTTGGAACACAATCACTATTTAGAAAAAATGCCTGCTTGGTTGCCTGAACTCAAACAACTAAAATTTCTAAATTTAAGCGGAACTGGCTTTAACTATTTGCCCAAAGTACGTGCACTTGCCCAACAAATGCCTCATACCAAGATCATAACGGGCAAATTAGAAACTCCTGAATATTACGAAGATGAATTCAAAAAATTCTAAAAAAGGGTAGATGAAGGTAGTTTTGCTCAAACCTATATATCAGGGGGGTAAAATACCAACAGATTTTTCACCTGCGTTCAAAATGACAGGTAATTCGTAATTAGCTTCATAGAGCTCCCCTCGGTCGGTTCGTAATTGATCCATTCGTAATTAGCTAAAGCAGAGCTCCCTTCGGTCGGTTCGTAATTGTTCAACTCGTAATTAACTACGCTTGCGCTCATTCGTAATTAGCTTTGCAGAGCTCCCTCTTTACTCTCTTATTTGCAAAAACGAGAAAGCAAAACCCACCCCTCCTAAGTAGTAGCAAGTCCTTAAAGCTTGTCGCTACTACTGCAATCCATACTTCTCAATTGCCTTCAGAATATGCGCAGAATAAGCAATAAGTGGCGCTTCATCTTTGCCAATAAATTCGGTAGCTTGCCGCAAAATATCCTCCATTGCCCCCACCGACACATTGGGGTAAAACTTGGCAAGGTTGGTAGGCAAGTCGCTGCGTGAATACGAATACCCCTCTGGCTTGGCATTGGCCCAATAACGGGGGGCAGTTTTCCAACCCGGCACCACATCGCGGCGCTTTGCCTCTTTTTCTTTCTCCTTTTGGCGTTGCTCTTTCAAATCCTGGCGCAGAAAATGATCCCGGTCGAGCTTTTCGCCCTTTGCCTCGCCAATCTCAGCCGCCACTACATCCATGGCACTCTGCAGGTGGCTCGCCCTGATCTCTATATCGCCGTTTGCCTTGGTTTCGTGCGCCTCGTCTGCCTTAGCCAACTCCGCTGCCTTTTCTACAATTTGGGCAATGTACCACTTGCTCAAAGTATAAATTTGCGCCATGTTTTTCACCATATCTTTGCGGGCAAAAGCAAAACCCTGGGGCAAAGGCTCCGGCCAAAACTTTTCGGCCTCGGCGGGCGACAATAGCCTTTTGAGTTTCTTCTCTTCCGCCTCCTGGCGGGCTTTTTCTTCGGCAGCTTTTCGCAACTTGTCCTGAGCGGCTTGTTCTTCTTTAGTTAACTTCTTTTGGGCAGCTTTTTCGTTCTTCTTGCCCTCCTCTTTCTTGTCCTCCTCTTTTTGCTTGTCTTTTTCTCGGCCCATCTCCTTGAGCTTGCTCAGGTCTACCAGCTGCACCGTACGGCTGCTTTTTTGCTCCGCTTCTTTTTGGGTTTTCGCCTTTTCTTCTTCCAGCAACTCGTAAATTTTTGCCTGAATCTCGTTCCAGTTCAGGTTTTTTACCGCGCACAAATCACGCAAGACCACCTCTATGCCCTCTTTGAAAGGAATGTCGTGGTAAGGTCCCCCTTCCCAACGGCGTTTGACCTTTTTTACCAACGCTTTGATATCTTCTTCGGTGAGCACTACCGATCGACTCAAAATACGGGGCATATACAGCGGGTTGTACTGCCATTTGGGGGGCAAGGCGCGTTCCCATAGCAATTGTTGCAAGTACTCCTCCTCGTCTACCTGGGCTTCGTTCATCAGGTCGCGGGGGCGCACATACACCTCATTAAACTTGATCAACTCGCTCTTGATGGCGGGCTCCAGGTGCAAGTCGTAGTCGAGCACCTTTACTTCGGTGCCATACACCGCCAGCGCCACCTGCTTCATAATGTTGTTGATTTGCGCCCCGGTAAGCCTGAACTTTTCGCCCAAAATGCGGGCAAAGTTATCGGTGGGGTACTCCAGGTTGGCAGGTTGGTAGTTTTTCCACAGTTGGGTACGCTCATCGGCTTCGGGTGGCGGCACCAATATAGTAGCCCCAATCCGGCGTTGAATGGCGGGGTCGAGGTTTTGCTGAAAGTTGGACGCCAAAATGATGAGTCCCGGAAAACTCTCAATTTTTTGCAACAAGTTGCTCACGTCAAAGTTGGCGTAGCGGTCTTTGCTGTCGTTTACCTCAGAGCGTTTGCCAATGAGGGCGTCAGCTTCGTCGATAAACAAAATGCTGGGCTCGCCCTTGAGGTGGTCAATGGCGCGGGTGAGTTCTTCAAACACCTGATTGATGTTTTTAGAAGTTTCGCCGATGTACTTAGACACTACTTGGGCAAGTTCCAGCTGATAGGTCACCAGCCCCACCTCTTTGCCTATGGTGGTGGCAATGAGGGTTTTACCCGTGCCCGGAGGTCCTTGCAGCAAGCTAATGTAGCCACTCTTGAAATGACCGCTTGCCTCGGCATCATTGAAAAAGTCTTTGCCATTGCGGGCGTAATTGAGCAAAGGCGTCAAAGCGTTTTTGGTTTCATCATTGAGCACCAAATCATCAAAAGTAAGTGCAGTGTCGAGCTTGGTAATGGGCAGGTCTTTGTTTTCTTCGGGCAGGGGCATGTTGCCGCCCAAAAAATATTGCCAGATGTTGGGGTTGAGCGAGATCAAGAGGTTTTTCCATTCGTCGCTGAGGTCAGTTCTCCCGCTCATTCTTGCCTGGGCACTTTCCAGTTCTATGCCCCATTTGCTCAAGTGGTGCTGTTGGGTACGGAAATGTAACTGGTAGGTTGCTTGGTTTTTGAGGTCAACCCCCGCCAACAAATAAAGCAAGGTTTGCACAGTAGGCATAAAGCGTCGTTCACTGTCTTTGGTTTGCCCACCCACAAATACCGAAATGAGCGGTTGCTGGAGCAAGTCAAGAAAAGCAAAAAACAAGGCATCGTTGAGGCTGAGTGCCATCACCATTGCCATGAGCAAGCGTTCGGGAGCCTTTTGGGTAAGTTTATGTTTTTGTAGCCAGGCTTTATAGTGGCTTTTGGCGGGTAGTTCAGGAAGCACTACCACATTGTTGTTGAAATCTTTTTTTGTCAAAAAACTTAAAAAATCTTCTTTGCCATCTTTGTTTTTATAGCGGTGCCAAAGTATTTGCAAAAACCAATTGAGCTCTTTATAAACTGCCTCAAGGCTGTCATCGTCTACCCCCTTGGTGTCTATCACCATTTGCCCAAAATAGTCTTGTACCCTGGCAATGCGCTGTTGCTCAGCATTGGTAAGTTCCCCGTGCTGAAGCATTCGTTGGAGTGTTTCTTCCCGAATCGCATCTTCGCTCAAATTGTTTTCATTCTCATCTTCAAAGTCGTCCGAAGGAAAATTAAGTTCTGCCATACACTGTTTGTTTTAATGTTTAATGTTTTAGCTGTTAGCTGTTAGCCATTAGCTTTAGCTTGTCGCAGATGGCGCGCGTTTGTTTTTTTAATGTTCAATGTTTTAGCTTTTAGCCTCTCCGTGCGGCGGAGTGGAGCAAAGCTCTCATTCGCTTTAGCTTGTCGCAGATGGTGTGCGCGAATGTTTTTTTTAATGTTCACTGTTTTAGCTTTTAGCCGTTCGCCATTAGCTTTAGCTTGTCACAGATGGCGTGCGCGAATGTTTTTTTTAATGTTCAATGTTTTAGCTTTTAGCCGTTCGCTTTAGCCTGTCGCAGATGGCGTGCGTGAATGTTTCTTTTAATGTTCAATATTTATTTGTGAGCTTTTTCGCATATTTGCAAATGTGGTTGTTTACAGTGACAAGTTTTATCACAAGCCTTTACTAATCTCACACACCACGCAAATTTGCAAATATTTAGTCAAACTTTGTGCATATTTTGTATAAAAGCCATCAAAATAGTATTTTGCCTCGCATTTTACAACACACGGAAAATCAGGCGATAAAACGAACACACAATGGACGACGAGGAACTTTTATTACTTCTCCAACAACAACAAGGTACCGATACAGTAGACAACAAGGAAGGTAGCTACCAACAACGTTGGCAAAACTTACTGAAAGAACAAGAAACTATCCCGACTCTATCGAGAGATAGCTTTACCTGGACGATTGATGCCGATGGCGACCAACAAGAAAAAGAACTCCAGCTTAAGTTTGAGCGCAGCGATGGGCTGGTATTGCTCACGGCTACCTACCGACCCAACAGAACAGATAAAACCCCTGAATCTAAACCGATTGGTTTTTTTCAGGTAAAAAAGCCCGAACTGTTTTATGTATGGCACGAGATCACTTCTAACGGACTGGAGCCTTATCAATTGTTTTTTTCTTTGAACTCTTTCGAACGGGCATTTTTAGTCGATTATACCAAATTGCCTTTGCATATAAGGGCGGCGTTGATCAAAGAAATCAAAGAGAACCGACATGAAAACTTATTTGAGCAGGTAGATCAGTTTGAAGATGGTCCTCAATACATTACAGGGCACCCCAGGAGCTGGTCTGACAAGTTGATTACCCCGCTCAATGTGTCGGACCCTTCGGAGCAGGAAGTGCTGGAAATAAAGCCGGTAAAAACCGGAGAGAACATTACTTATGTGTTTAGCAAAGACGAGAAAGTAATTGGTACTTTTAGTGTGACAAACGAAGAAAACCAGCAACCTTTGCTTACCAAGGGCAATTATTCTAAAAAAGACCAAGAGGGCAACATTGACCCCAAAGCAGAAAAAGAAGCCGAAGCTGCCGACCTTAAGTTTGGTACTTTTACTATTCCGGTAAAAGCAGGAGAGGGCAACTATGCGGGAGACCACGAATACACGCTTTTGTTTGTGCCCGGCAAACACCCCCAAACCGCCAAAGTATACGTGTCGGCCGATGGTCGTTTGTCGTGGCCGGGGGCTTTTACAATTGAGATGCCTTACAGCAATCAGCGCGACATTGCCCACACCCAAATAGCCCACCCCGATCATTTAGACATTTATTTTCATCCACCGGGGCTCTTGCCTGTAGTGTCTAACACCAAGCCGGACTTAAGCCTTCGGATTCAACGGATGAACTCTGGCCTGGAACAAATTGACGAATATGCCTACCTGGAAAGGCACCGCATGGAGGTATTGCACATTTATACCAAAAGAGGCAAGCACCGAGAGTTTCAATTGTTTTACCAAAACGGCCTGCTGCAAACCCGCAAGTCGAACCCCACCGACGATGCTTTTCAGAAGGCAGCCGTCAAACACGCCCGTAAAAACCTGACCACCCCCAGCAACGGGCAGTCGCTGAAGCAAACCAAAGAGGCAATGGCCCTGGAAGAAGAAGCCATGGTGCAACAAATATGGTTGAGCCAAATGCCTTCGTTTAAATTGGCAGAATATACCTACGTAGACCTCGACAAAGACCCTAAAGAATATTACCGCCAATACCTGAGCACGATGGTATTGTTGCGCACGGTAGCCCCCTTGCTCAACACCATCAAAGAAACCAAGGCATTGCCTACCGATCCGTTTGATGTTTTTCAGTTGAAAATGGCGGCAGAACAGGTAAACACCCTGGGTACCTGGATAGACCAGGCACATACTGCCTTGATATTGCCCGAAATAAGAGACAAAGTGCCCAATATGCGCAATGTTAAGCTGGGTAAACCGCTGCACGAGGTGCTCGACTCAGAGGATGTAACCGCCCTTGCCAAACTCGACATAGACGCCATTGCCGAAGGCTACCGTTCGTCTATGTTGTATATAGGCAAGCAATGGATGAAAAAAGCCCTAAAGCCCAACGAAAACCGAAAAGTAAAAGATGCCCAAAAAAAGGGCATTGACGAAATAGGCAACCGCCGACAAAACTTTCATGAGTTTGCCAAAGAAAAAGGGCTGAAAGAAAACCAGGAAATCATCAAGGTACCTGCTTTTTTTTACCTCAAAACCGATTGGTATGCCAAAGAGCGGGAAAAAATGTCGAAACCTGCCCAACAATACCTCGACACCCACCAAACCCCCGCCCTGGAGGTGCCTATTCACGTATACAAACAAGTCAATAAGAATGACAATACCTGTACCTGGCACGTAGTGAGTACCTTTAGCCGTACTATGGACACCCACTACCACCAATCGCTGGAGCTCAAAACGCCTGAAGACCAAAAGGCTTACGCCGATTTTCCGCCCATTGCCTTGTTTGAGCTGCTCAACGACGACGACCACCTGCCCCCCGGTTGGCTCATATACAACCTGCCCGATGGCAGCCAGGCCACTCCTATAGAAATTACCACCCATATAGACCCCGAAGACATTGCCATGTGGGTAGGGCTTGCTTTGCTGGCGGCAGGGGTCATCTTTTTTACCGCAGGCTGGGGCTCGGCCTTGGTGGTAGGAGGTTTGGAGTTTTCGGCGGCTTCGGGACTCTTTACCCTGGCCACCCTGGCCGGAGGTACTGGTGCCGCCCTCATGCTGCACCGCAAAGGCGAAAACGGCACACTCACCCAGGAAGAAAAAGTATTTGCCTGGCTCGACATTGCCTCGGCGCTGTTGGCGGGACCTTTGTTTTTGGCGGGCACGGCAGTAAAGGGTGCCCGTGCTACCCAAATGCTACACAATGCCGCCAACTACAACAACATTACCCAGTCGTTTCAGCGGGTGGGGGGATTGTATTGTGCCACCATCAAGCTGGGCGACCTTGCCATAGACAGCACCGTAATGATTATGCTGGCGCCCAAAGCCCTGGAGCAGATCAGCGATATTATGGCGGGGCCGGGCTCTACCGGAGAAAAAACCGTGGCACTTGCCAAGGTATTGCCCTTGCTTGCCCTGCAGTATGGTTTGTTTATAGGTACTCTCAAGGGGCGGTTCAAAGAAATAGGCAGCGACGCCAGCCCTGCTTTTAAAAAGATCAAAAAAATGTTGTCCAGGGCTTTGGGCAAAGGCAACAAAAACATTGACTCGAAGGCGGTGATAGGGCCTACCCTCAAGGTAGACCAAACCAGCGCCCCCGAAATACAAGCCCTGAAAAAAGTGGGCTGGGACACCGAAGCCCTGAACGCAGTATATAGCCGGACGGGGGAAAAACGGTTTTTGAAACGAATAGGTGCTTTTAACCAGGTAGACGCCAAAGAGCTCAAGGTGCTAAAAAAACTCTACCCCGAAGAAGACCTCTTGTATGCCTTGTATACCCATGGCAGCCTCCAAAAGGCACGTCAGGCGCTGGACGCCCACTTTGGCTATACCAATAGTGAAAGCCTGCTCCGAAAAATGCGGGCGGGCGATGACCTTGAATACAAAACAGAGGTAGCACCTCACAAAAAAGTGTTTGACCAAAAGGTAAAAGACGAAACCACTGCCAAAAAAACCTACGACGACCAAACCGACCTGACCGACAAAGCGTTGATTTCGGAAGGCGAAATGGCGAAGGCGTTTGAACAAGCCGAGGCGGTGCTGAGCCAGGCACAAACCCGTAAAACCACCTTTGAAAACCTGAAAAAGGGCGAAGAAGACAAAATTAGCCGACTTGCCACCGAGGGCGACACCTTGCGCAAGGGCAACGCCGACTTGCAGGGCAAAAACACCGAAACCCTGCAACAAGACCTCAAGAAGTGGCAAGATGAACTGGGCGAAAAACAACGGGAGTTGGAGGGTAAGCAGAAAAAGCTTGTGTTAGAAAAAGATGTTTTTTCAAAAGAAAAAGATGAGTTTAATGACTTATACAAGACCTTTGAACAAACTGTGGAAGCCAAAAAACTCAAAAAGATCAGCAAGGAACAAGCCAAGTTTGCCAAAAAAATGCGGGACAAAAAAGGGCGGGTGAAAAACAGCTTGCGCCTCAAGAAAAAATACGCCAAAACCGTAAAACGCCTGGAGCGGGAAGCCCAAAACGCCTTGGACAGGTTTAGACACAATAGACGCACCAAAAAGAAGTTTGACAACTATGTGGCGTACCGGAAGGCAGAGTTTGCTAAAAAAGCTGGTGAAATTGATGATATTACAGCCCGTATTCAACTGTTAAAAAGTAACCTGAAAAATGGAAAAAAATTGGTGACCACCAACCAACGCCTGGCAAAACACCAAGAGTCGTTGGCGGGTTTCAAAGACCAGTTGCAAGGAAGCAAAACCGACGTAAAAAACGCCGAACTTTCCCTGCAACAAGCCAAAAAAGACTGGCAACTCGCCCAGGACAACCTCAAGGCGGCCCAAGCGCTCAAGGGCCGCCACGAAAAAGCCTGGAAACAAGCCCAACTAGACCGGGTAAACGCCGAAACCGTGTATAAAATGCGGATCAGGCAATACCGCCAGCTCAAAACCGCCGCCAACCAAGCGAGCAAGGAGGGGGCGAGCCGTCGTTGGTTGATGGAAGGCATCAAACAGCGCTACCATTGGCAATACCAATTGGCGGTGTTGTTGCGCCAAGGCTTGGCAAAGCCGCCCCTGCGCTACGGGCAAGCCGGCTACCTCGACCAGTGGAAAGGGATATGGAGCATTGCTAAAACCCTGGTGGGCATGGTGCCGGGGCAAGTGGGTGACTACCCCATGGAGGTACAAGCCACGATCAAAGCGTACAAAAAAGAACTGGATGCTACCTTGCTATTGGCAAGGCAAGGCCTGGCGGCTTACTTTAGGGAGTATACGGTAGAGCTCACCCAAAAAGCCGCTACCCCCGCCGAAGCGTTTGCCATAGTAGCCCAACACTTGCAAAGCCTGGAAAAAGTGACCGATGATTTTCCTAAAGACGCCCTGCAAACGTTGGTAAGTCAACTCATTGCCCTGCAAAAAGACATTGTGGAGGCAGAAAAAGCCTTGTTAACTCCTAAGAAATAGCCACATGAGATTTTTATTTTATAGCCTATTATTGATTGGTAGTCCTTTATTTACATTTGCCCAAATGACCCCTTTAGAAAAAGCCGAAACTTATTACAATGCCGACAAATACCGCCAGGCAATTCGCCTATTGACCCAATTGGTAAAAAACAGCCCTACAAACCACGAAGCCTGGTTGTTGTTGGCAGCCTCTTATTGGTACGGCAACAATGAGCTCACCAAGGCAGAGCAAGCCTTTAAGCAAGCCTTGCGGGTAGCTCCTAAGGTTCAAGCAGTGTACGCGCGTTATGGCGATTTTTTGACTAGTAATCAACGTTTGGCAGATGCCCAAAAGTTGTACGAAGAAGGGATTAAAAGTATGCCTGATAATGCAGATTTGTATTATTACCTAGGAATAAACCTTGACAAGCAACAAGTTTATCAGTCGGCTTTAAATGCATTTAGCAAAGCCATTGAGCTAAATAAAGCAAAGGCAAGCTACTACTTTCAACGTGCTTTTATTTATGACCAACTTCAAGCAACTAATAAAGCATTGAAAGATTTTGACAGGGTAATCGAGCTTCGTCCAAATGCATTTGGTTATATTACGCGTGGTCGTTTCAGGTTAAAAGCCAAAAACTACCAAGGCGCTTTGGCTGACTATACCAAGGCGGAGGAGTTGGACAGTGTAGCACACAAAGGGGCAGTAGAAGAGTGTAAAGGTGCTATAGAGTGGGATTATTATGAAGCTTATGAAAAGTGGGATGATAAAGACTTAGCTAAAGCGTTAGGCTATCTCCGTAAAGCACTCAAGTGGGCTCGTTCTCCTGAGAGAATTGCCCGTTATAAACAATGGATTGCCCAGGACGAAAAAGAACTACTTGAACGCGAACAAGCCGCCAAAGACGCCATTATCAATAAAAAACTTTTGACCGAAGCGGAGATATTTCGTCAGCGGGGCATTGCCCTGATCAAGGCAAAAAAATACCAGGAAGCCGCCTATGTACTAGAGAAAGGCTTGATGGTTTTGATTAAATCGGCGGAACTTGCCATACACCCTTTGTACAATAAAATTTACCAACTACGCAAAGATTGTTTGGCGGCGGTAGAAGAGGCGAAGAAGAAAAATTAAACAAAAAGTTTTAGTATATTTGCAAGCCTTGTTCCAGATTGGGGCAGGGCTTTTTTACTGCCTTGGGTCAATGGTGGGTCGCCCACAAAAGCCTTATTAACTCCTAAGAAATAGCCACATGAGATTTTTATTTTATAGCATATTATTGATTGGTAGCCCTTTATTTACATTTGCCCAAATGACCCCTTTAGAAAAAGCTGAAACTTATTACAATGCCGACAAATACCGCCAGGCAAAGCAAAAAAAATAAACCTCTTGTACCCATGACAAAAACCCTGACCTTATTATTTGTATGCCTGTGCAGCGCCTCTTTGGGGGCGTTTGCCCAACCTACCCAATCTATGAATTTATTAGAACGTGCCGATGAGTTGTTTTACGCCAAACGCTACCGCAAAGCCTTGCGGGTGCTTGATCAACTGCTCAAAAAAGAACCCAATAACTATAAAGCTCATTTTTTAAAGAATTTTATTTATCGGGACCTTAATGAGCCTGAAAAACGGGAAGATGCTTACCAAAAGACGTTGGTGGCTAATCCTCACTACGCCGAAGGTTACTATTACTATGGGGGGCTTTTATCCGGACAAAAACGCCTTGCTGAAGCCCGTAACCTGTATACGTTGGGTACCAAAAAAATTCCCCAGGATGCTGAGATGTACCATCGCTTGGGGTTTATCTTAGATCAAATGAAAGACTACCCTAGGGCGCTTGCTGCTTATAACAAAGCCATCGCCCTTGACCCTAAAATGTATGGTACTTACTATCAGCGAGCTACCGTTTATGAAGTGTTTAAAATGTACGAAAAAGCCCTGGCTGATTATACCCAATCGCTTGCCTTAGTTCCTGACGCACTTACTTATAGGACTCGTGCCCAATTACGTTTTTCGTTGGGTGACTATAGTGGGGCAATGGCAGACTATCGGGCAGAAGCCAGGCTGGATACTACTGGTCGGCGTACCTTTGACCTAAAAAGTTACCGTGAGTTGGCTTTTTCGGCGAGCAGCCTTGCCTATGACCAGTGGCGCAAAAAAGACTTGGCGAAAGCCCAGGTGTATGGTCAGGAGGCGCTGAAATGGGTAGATGATCCCGCTGAAAAAGCTATGCTGGTAAACCAACTGAACGAAGACCGTAAAATGCTTCGAGACAAGCCCTCGTTTGACAAAGCCCAGGCAGTCTACCGTGAGGGGATGCGATTGATACAAGCCAAAAAATACCAAGCGGCTTATGATGCCTTCAAAAAAGCGGCGGGTTTGATCAAAGGTACCGAGTATACGCTTGACCCTCTCTACGAAAAACTGATCAATTTGCAGTTGGCGTGTTTAGACGCTATAGATGCGGCAAGGAAGAAAGATTAGTGGAAGGCATCAAACAACGCTACCATTGGCAATACCAATTGGCGGTGTTGTTGCGCCAGGGCTTGGCAAAACCGCCCTTGCGTTACGGGCAAGCCGACTACCTCGACCAGTGGAAAGGGATATGGAGCATTGCCAAAACCCTGGTGGGCATGGTGCCGGGGCAAGTGGGCGACTACCCCATGGAGGTGCAGGCAATGATCAAGGCGTATAAAGAAGCATTAGAGACCACCCT
>NZ_CANLRP010000208.1 GCF_947493425.1 uncultured Microscilla sp.
TTTATTTTTAAAAGGGTTTCAGTTTTAGGTCTACGCCGTGCAATTAAATAGTTTTTAAAATCATAACCTACTGATAATCAGTAATCATCTTTGGCTAAAATCACTGCGGATTATTGAATAATCAATTACAAAAAAAATTTTTGACCTACAAAAGGTCAGCAATCAAAACGTTATTTATAACTAAGTAATGGGTGTAGTTCTTTCTGGAGGAAGGGCTACATTTTTTTGCTTGAGGGGCGAATATTTATAAAAAATTAATCAGCTGATTTACAGTATTTTACACATCATTTTCTTGCAAAAAATCGACTTTTTAGTTATATTTACATTGTCTTTTAAGGTTAAAAGATAGCCCAAGAGGTTATGATTTGGAACTCTCTCCTCAAGGGCTTTTGTTAAACATATATAGTATAACAGTATGCAATTTACTGAATTAAATTTGGTTGCCCAAAACGAATTAATTTCTCCCAAGGCAAATGTATCATTGTTCGAACAAGGCATTCGTTGTCGTATCGAGGTTTTTGCCCTCAATGCTGATGCACTTATAGAGCAAATCCAAAAGCAGGATGTAGTGGATATGGTAGAAAGTCTAGAGCTCAAACTGATAGAACTGAGTCACTTGCTTAACGATGCCAAAATGTTGCGAGATATTACGCAAAGCTAACACCCCAAGCCCCAACTCAATAAGTTGGGGCTTGCCCTCTCATCATCAATAAAACCCCGCTTGCTGGATACTTGAGTATAAGAAATGCTATATTTGCATTACGTTAACCAGATTTACTCTGATGAAAAAACTATTTGTATGGAGCTTGTTATTGCTCACCTTTGCTCAATTGATTGCCTGCGTCCCACAGGAAGAGATCTTTACCAATAACCCTGTTACTTTAGGTTTTTCTGATAAAGCCATTGTCTTTGATACCCTCTTTACCAATACCCGTAGCATTACCCAACGCTTGAGGGTGTATAATCCTGACAAAAACGCCATACGCATTAACCGTATAGAAATAGGCGGTAAAGCCAACTCTCCTTACAGTGTGAGTATCAAAGGTGAAAAAGGCACTGTATTTACTGATGTAGAACTATTGGGCAAAGACAGCTTGTTGGTATTGGTAGAAATAACTGTGCCTGCCAACAGTCAAACAGGGGTAGTCATCGCCTTTGACTCATTGCTGTTTACTACCAACCAACAGCAACAACAAGTAAAACTGATTGCCTGGAGCGAAAATGCCCATGTATTACAAAACTACACGATTACTGGTAACGAAACCTGGGACAAAACCAAGCCTTATATCATTCAAGACTCGGTAACAGTAGCTGCTGGAGCTACTTTGACTATAGGAGACAGCACTCGTGTTTACGGGCTCGACAAAAACGCCTTCATCCGCGTAGAAGGCAACTTGATAGTAAAAGGGGATACTGGAAGCATTGTTACTTTTACTGGCATTAGGCGTGAGATAGAGTTTGAAGAACAATTGGGTCAGTGGCGGGGTATAGTAATGGAGGCAGGAGCTGGGGTGGATATAAGCCATGCACTCATAAAAAACGCCTATACAGGTATTGCTATAACTGGCAACGATGCCGACACAGCGCCCGACTTGATAGTAAAAAACACCACTATTAAAAATATGTTTGAGCATGGTATCAATGCCAACAATGCGGATGTTTTGCTCGAAAACAGTCTTATTACCAATTGTATAGGCAATACGTTTGGGGTAACCAATGGAGGGAGCTATATATTAAGGCATTGTACGCTTACCAATTATGAGTTTGAGTTTATCAGAGAAACGCCCTCTGTTTTATTTAGCAATGAAGCAGCAAATCCTTTCACGGTAGAGTTGACCAATAATATTTTATGGGGCAATAAAACCAATGAAGTAGCACTTATAGAACCTTTGGGCAATATTAAACTTACGGCACGCTACAACATTGTAAAAACTGACCTTGAAGTATTTGAAGGCAACAATAATTTATTAAATCAAGACCCTGAATTTGTCAAAGAAAATATAGGAGACTTTAACCTCACCAAAGACTCGCCAGCCAAAGATGCAGCTTTGCCTATTGGTTTTATGTTTGACCTAATCAAAATTGCCCGTGATGCTGCTCCGGACATAGGCGCACTGGAGTTTGTAGAGTAGTAAGGTTTATGTGGTGAGTGAAGTAAATACTTGCTTGCGAATCGGATAAAAAAAATGTATTTTAGCTTTACCAGGTAAAACATTTCAAGTGAATAGGTTGGTTTTGGTTATGCTGTTGGTAGCATTGATATACATCGGTTCCAAAACTTACCACTACTTAACCATTCAACGCATGTCCTTTACACTCAATAGTATTCCCTTATTCGACGAACTAAAAAACAGTCAAAACATACTACTTGCTGGGGCAGGGGGTGGTTTTGATATTTTTAGCGGTGTGCCCTTATTTCTTGCGCTACAAAAACAAGGTAAAAAGGTGCACTTAGCCAATTTATCTTTTGCCGCCTTGGGCGAAACCCGCGCTACTAAAGTTTGTCGGGCTTGTTGGAGAGTAGATTCTTCAGAACCTGTTGCCACCACTGAGCCTACCTATTTTCCTGAAAAAGATTTAAGCCTTTGGTACAAAAAAACTTTTGGTGAAAATCTGGATGTATATGCCTTTAGCCGTACTGGGACTGTTTATCTTACTCAGGCTTATGCTCACCTGATAGAGTTGCTCAACATAGATACTGTAGTATTGGTAGATGGGGGAACCGACAGCCTCATGTTAGGCTTAGAGCCAAGCTTGGGGAGTCCTATGGAAGACAGCGCCTCTATTGCTGCTGTGTATGCCCAGCCTAAGGTAGCCAAATACTTGACCTGTCTGGGTTTTGGGGTGGATCATTTTCACGGCATTTCTCACTATCATTTTTTAGAAAACGTAGCTGAATTATCTAAGGATGGAGGTTTTTTGGGAGTATTATCATTGGTACCCCAGATGGAAGAGGTAGTTCATTTTTTAGATTTAATCGCTTTTTCGAACGCTCAAACTGCCCGCCCCAGCATTGTAGCAAATTCTATAGGTAGTGCCTTGCAAGGGCATTTTGGCGATTATCATGTAACTGAGCGCACCAAAAAAAGCGAGTTGTTTATCAATCCATTAATGTACCAATACTGGAGCTTTAAATTAGATGTACTTGCCCCAAAAATCCGTCATCTTGAGTATATCAAAAACACCAAGACTTTTGTAGGACTAATGAAGGGCATCAATGAGTTTATAGACAGCATAGAACGTAAGCCTAAAAAGGGAATACCACTTTAAATTGAGTACCTGTAGTTTGTCGCTGTTAATACTCTACCTTTATGCCACGATAACGTTCTTGTTGCTTATAATCTTTGCGTAGTGGGTGTCCTTCCCAATCGGCAGGTAATAAGATACGCCGCAAATCAGGGTGACCGACAAACTCAATGCCCAGCAAATCATAAGCTTCGCGTTCGTGCCAGTTGGCAGCACGCCACACCTCACACACCGAGGGTACCTGAGGGGCAGCCTCCCCTGTGGCATTACGAGGCAATACCACCTTTAGAGTAAGCCTGAGATTGTGTGGAATAGAAGTAAGGTTATACACCACCTCCATGGTATTGACTTTTTCGCCATTATCAATGCCAGTAATACAATTCAGAAAATCAAAGTAAGTACGTTCGTTTTGATATAATTCAGCGCATACTTCTTTTATTTTATCAGTTTGCACCGTCAAAACAGGTTGCATGGCACTTTCATTGGCTTCTACAATTACCTCTTCACCAAATGTTTGTATCAATAAATCTTTGATTTCCTGAAAAGTCATTTTGTATATTTATTTAATAATGTCAATTTTAACCTCGCACAACTATAACCTCAAAACTTATTACCCTTTAATACAGTTCCCAATTACCTTGCAAATAATAACGATATAATACAGGGTCATGAATAGTATTTACTCTCACTGTACTGTCGGGTATCCTATTCTTAAAATAAGTATCCTTACCAAACGAAGTCATCAAGAGCATTGACTCATTATTAATCCATTTAGTTTTTACATGTTTAAACTTCAGCTTTCGCAAAGTTTCTTTGAGTTGATTATCTTTTAGGCTTTTCGACGCAATCACCCAACCCCATTCGCCCAATGTAAGCACTTGATTGTGTATTTTGGTAGTACCAAACCCTGCTGCCTGCATAGTTTTGTTGATACACTCATACGCACGAGTAGAATAATAAGGACTACCCGATTGGGCAATCATTAAACCATTGGGGCGTAAATGACGGCGACATAGTTGGTAAAACTCTTTGCTAAAAAGCTTGCCAAGCTCTACGGTACGAGGATCGGGCAAATCAATGATAATGACATCAAAAAACTTTTTGGTTTGATCCATATAAATAAAGGCATCCATATTTTTAATGGTTACCTTAGGATCATAAAATGCACTGTCATTTAATTGGGTCAGCACAGGGTGAGTTTTGGCAAGCTGAGTCATTGCTGGATCTAAGTCAACCAATGTAATGTCTTTTACTTGTGGGTATTTTAATATTTCGCGTACTGCGGCACCATCACCTCCTCCCAATACCAGTACATTTTGCGGATTTGCTGACAATGTCATAACTGGATGCACTAAAGGTTCATGATACATTTCTTCATCCAGTGTGCTCAACTGTTGATTACCATTGATAAATAACCAGTAGTGGTTTTTCCATTGAGTAATCACTAATTTTTGGTAGCGAGACTGAAACTCATAGATTACTTTGTCTTTGTACTTTTTTTGTTCTCCAAAAATAATGATAGGTTTGGCATAAATACAGCCTAGGGTAATGGCTAAAAAGACAAAAGCCATCATCACATTGAGCCTAAATTGCCAATTGGGTTGAATCAAGTGTTTGAGCTTGAAATAAAGCAGTATGGCTACTGTGAAGTTTACTGTACCCAAAATAAAAGGGGTGTAGGTCATGCCTAAATATGGCAAAGCCACAAAAGCAAAGAACAACCCACCTAGCAAACTACCAAAATAGTCTTGTTCCATTACTGAGGCTATATTTACTCTCAATGATTGGTACTCTTGATTTAAACGAGTAACAATGGGTATTTCGAGCCCAATCATCATACCTACCAAAATAGCCAAGCCATAGATAAAAATACCATTATAGCTTGAGTAGGCGTGTATTGTATACACCAATATCGCCGAAAATGACACTAACATAGTAAGTGTAAACTCTATAATGATAAAAGTTTCGAGAAGTTTGCCTTTAAAATACTGGCTCAGGTGGCTACCTAGCCCCATAGCAAACAGCATAAACGACACCACTAAAGTCCATTGTAAGATGGAGTCACCCAAAAAATAAGTAGCTAAAGTAGATAGTATATATTCAGCCACAATGCCTGAAAGTCCAGTGGCAAATAAAGCAATTTTGAGAATTGCGGATTTTCTTTTTTGATTTGTAGGTTGCACAGTCGCTTCCATATTCATTCGCGTATTTATAATTAAGTTTTGATTGTTTTGTATTGAGTGTTTTTAAAAATTGCCTGCTGGTTATGTCAATGAGTTTTAGCTTATGAACTTATCTTACTTACATCCAAAAAGCCGAGATAATTTAACATTTTGCCCAAATTACAAAGTTAAAAAGATTACCCAACCTTCATGATTATTCTTTTTATTTTTGACCTGTCCGACACGAATTTAACAATCCTACTAGCAGAGTGTTTATTCTTTGAAAAATGTTAATGTCCTAATAAATACTGCTTTTCTCCATAAAAGTAGTATTCTACTAATATTTGGATTTCATCTTAATTTCAAGTTTAATATTTTGTAGATTCTCTTTTTTTTATTTCTAAATAGGATTTCCCTTTTTTTACCCAAATTTTATATCACCCCTTCTTTCTTACGGTCTTTTTTAACAAAAAAATATTTGAAAAAACTCAGGAAACTTTAAACCTTTTTATAGTTTCCTAAGTTTATGTTTTGTAGATTTGTGGTACAAAACAAAGATTGAATTCATTGGATTTGAAAGAAAATACAGAAGTTAAAGATAAGATTTTGCAAGCAGCTACCGACTTGTTCTGGCGCTATGGTATCCGCAG
The DNA here is from genome assembly GCF_947493425.1 of uncultured Microscilla sp. Taxonomy (GTDB): domain Bacteria; phylum Bacteroidota; class Bacteroidia; order Cytophagales; family Microscillaceae; genus Microscilla. The sequence goes on from NZ_CANLRP010000208.1 coordinate 6,059, forward strand.
TATTACCATGGATGAGATTGCTAGGGAGGTGGCTGTATCAAAAAAAACAATTTATCAATACTTCAAAGATAAAAACGAAATTGTTTGCTTGGTAATGGAACGAAAACATCAAAAGCAAATGAAAGAAATGAGCAAACTTGAGTCAAGTTCAGAGAATGCTATAGATGCCATCCTCAAAGTGTCAGACTTTATGGCAAAAAGCTTCTCGAAGCTTACCCCTTCATTGTTATTAGATGCTAAAAAGTACCATCCTGAAGCCTGGGAAATACACCAAAGTCGCCGTGACAGTATTTTAAACAGCATCAAAAGAAATATTCACTGGGGTATACAAGATGGACTATACCGTAAGGACTTACCTATAGAATACCTTGCTATACTGCGCATGGAGCAAGTAGAACTCGCCTTTGACGCAAGAAAGTTTTCAAATGAAGAATACGATTTAGTAAAAGTACAATTAGCTTTTTTAGACCATTTTATCAGGGGTTTAGTCACCCTACAAGGATTTCAATTGTTGGAAATGTATAAAAACCAAAAACACCATGACTAATAAATTAAGGATTAGCCTTACATTTTGCGCATTGTGGATGCTCACTGCATTGGCTATTCAGGTACAGGCGCAGATTACAGATGACACTCCTGCTATTGGAACTTATTCGTTGGATGCTTGCCTAAAGTATGCTTATGAGCATTCAGAGGCATTGAAGAAAAACCAACTCGAAATAAGAAAATCGGAGGCAACTGTACGGGAAACTCGTTCTATTGGCTTGCCTCAGGTAAGCGCAGAAGCACGGTTTAGTAATGCTTATATCATACCTAAGTCTATTTTACCAGATGGACGTTTATTTGGGGGGCCTCCAGGTCCTATCGCAGTAGAGTTTCAGCCTCGTTATGCAGCTTCAGTCACTGTTACAGCTACTCAACTACTATTTGATGCCTCTTACCTGGTGGGACTTCGGGCTTCTCGTGTGTACAAAGAATTGGCTCAAAAGCAAATCAAACAAAGCAAAATCGACATTGCAGGTAATGTAACTAAAGCTTACTACCTTGTATTGTTAAACAAAGAACGCATAGAGTTGCTGGAGCATAACTTCCGTCGCATAGACACTTTATATAAAAGTACTGCAGCCATGCAAAAAAATGGGTTTGCTGAGAAAATAGATGTATACCGCTTGCAGGTTTCATTGAATAATATTCAGACCGAAATTAATAAAACTAAAGCATTGCTGGATTTTTCGGCTAAAGCCCTTAAGTTTCAAATGGGAATGCCTGTGAGAGACTCTATTATGCTGTCAGGCAGTATCAATGATATCCAACTGAACGAAGTTACAGCGCAGGAAGCAGAAAGTAGTTCTTATAAATCACGGGTGGAGTATTCTATTTTAGAAACATCACGTAACCTGGCAAGACTAGATATCAGGAATAAAAAAGCAGCTTACTACCCACGTTTGGTAGCTTTTATCAACTACGGTTCTAACTCCGGCTCAAGTAATTTGTCTGACTTAGGTTATGTGAATCAAAACTGGTTTCGCAATGGTATCTTTGGGTTTACCCTTAGCGTGCCTATTTTTTCGGGCTTAGGCAATAGAGCCAAAGTAGAAAAAGCCAGGATTGAAATGCAGAAAATAGAGCAAGATTTCAAATCTTTTGAGCGTGCTTATGATTTTCAGGTAGCACAAGCTCGCCAGAGTTTATCTACCAGTTTACAAGACTTAACAATTCAAAAACAAAACATGGATCTTGCCAAAGAAGTAAGCCGGGTAGCCAATATCAAGTTTCAAAGTGGCACAGGCAAAAACTTAGATATTATAGACGCTGAAAACCAATTTAAAACAGCCGAAACTAATTATTATAATGCTTTATATAATGCTATTATTGCCAAAATAGATTTAGATAAAGCCATGGGTAAACTAGTAGTTGATAAATAGACACTCAGAATCTCTTTCAATAAAAGACTAAACACCATATCATGAATATAAAAACACATCTTATAGTAATTGCCTTATTGGTATTGGCTGCTGCCTGCGGAGGAGGTGACAAAGGCGGAGAAAATGGAAATGTTCTGGAGGTAAAAGCCAAACTTGCTGAAAAACGCAAAACGTTTGAAAAGCTACGTGCAGACATTGCCAAGCTGGAAAAAAAGCTGGAAAAGCTTGACCCATCGTATGCCAAACAAAAGCTTGAAGCTAAAACTACTTTGGTAACTACGCTTTCTGTGTCTAAAGAACCTTTTACTCGTTTTGTAGAAGTAAGAGGAAAAGTTACTTCTGACAAGAATGTAATCTTAAATGCCCAAACTCAAGGTTTGGTAACCTACATTGCAGTACAAGAAGGACAGTTTGTAGGAGCAGGACAATCGTTGGTAGCTCAGGAAAATAGCGTATTGGCAAGCAGCCTGCAAGAAGTAAAAACTCAGTTGCAGCTTGCTACGGCTTTGTTTGAACGCCAAGACAAGTTATGGAAACAAAAAATAGGTACTGAAATTCAGTACTTACAGGCAAAAAACAACAAGGAATCGTTGGAACGTAAAATTCAAACCATTCAAACCCAAATGGCTTTATCAAGTATTACGGCTCCATTTAGTGGCGTTGTAGACGAAATATTTGTAAAGAAAGGACAAAATGTAGGCCCTATGAACCAAATATTGCGTTTGGTGGCATTAGATCAGGTACAAGTACAAGCTGATGTGTCTGAAGCTTACCTAGGTAAAATCAACAAAGGAGATCAGGTAAAAATCAAGTTTCCTTCTCTAGGCATTGAGAAGGTAGCGGCAATTAAAACTATTGGACAAATCATTAACCCTGACAACCGTACTTTTAGAGTAGAGCTTCAACTTGCCAACCCTAACCGTGTTTTAAAGCCCGACTTACAAGCAGTATTAGAATTGAAAGATTTTACTAAGAAAGAAGCACTTGTAATTCCTACTAATTTGATTCAACGTGACAAGGCAGGAGACTTTGTATATGTATTGGGCAAAGAAGATGGTAAAGCAACAGCCAAGAAAGTATTGATTAAAACTGGAGGAAACTTTAAAAACCGTACATTGGTTGAAAGTGGACTCAAAGGCGACGAAATGTTGATTGAACAAGGTTTCAAAGATGTAACTTCAGGAGGTTTGGTGAAAGTAAGTAACAATGACCAACCTAAAGGTACCAAAACAGACAGCACTGACAAGAAAGTGGTAAAAGTTAAAAACTAAACATAAACTATCGGGTACTTGTTTCAGCCCTAATGAATGCAATTACCCGATGAGCTTTTCTTGAGATGTAACTATACAGAACATTATGAGCAAGGAAAAAAACAATAAATTAGATAAAGAGTTTAAGCTGACTAGCCTATCGGTTGATAACCGTACCAGTGTAATGATTCTGGCAATCATCATCATTATTTTTGGGCTAATCTCTTATGTACAAATGCCTAAGGAGAGTTATCCAGAGATTGTAATACCTAATATTTATGTAGGTACCCCATACCCTGGCAACTCGCCCAATGATATGGAAAGCCTGGTAACACGCCCTATCGAAAAGGAGCTAAAATCATTGACTGGTGTCAAGAAAATATCTTCTACTTCTATTCAGGGTTACTCTACTGTAATTGTAGAGTTCAACCCTGATGTAGCCATACCTAAAGCCCTTCAGGATGTAAAAGATGCCGTAGACAAAGCAAAAAGTGAGTTGCCTACCGATTTACCTGTAGACCCCAACGTATCAGACATTAACTTGTCGGACTTACCTATTATGTATGTAAATGTTGCCAGTAAAAAAGGGGGCAAAAAATATAAAAGGGAAGAGCTAAAAGTATATGCAGAATACCTGGAGGATGAGTTTGAGAAACTGTCTCAAATCTCAAAAGTAGACATTAAAGGTATTCAAGAGCGCGAAGTACGTATTGATGTTGACTTGTTTAAGCTCGAAGGGCGCATGCTGAATTTCAACGATATTGCCAATGCTATTCGTCAGGAAAATGTGACCGTTTCGGGTGGCGACTTTTTGGCAGATGACTTTCGTAAATCCATTCGAATTGTAAACGAGTTTGAGTCGATGGATGATATTCGTAACGTAATTATCAAAAACGAAGATGGTAACATTGTTTATCTTAGAGATGTTGCCCAAGTACGTGATAGTTATAAAGAGCCTACGAGCTTTGCCCGTTCATCGGGTAATACTGTAGTAACCCTGAATGTTTCGAAGCGAAGTGGAGAAAACTTGTTGATTGCTGCTGATGAAATCAAGCAAATCATTAAAGATGCACAAGATAAAAAGAAATTACCTGCCGATTTAGACATCTCCATTACCAACGACCAATCACGTGATATTAAGTCAATGGTAAGTAACCTCCAAAACAGTATCATTTCTGGGGTAATACTGGTAGTGGCAGTGTTGTTATTCTTTATGGGTTTACGTAGTGCCTTGTTTGTAGGCATAGCCATTCCTTTATCTATGTTTATCTCCTTTATATTGCTTGGTACAGCTGGAGTTACAATGAACATGATGGTGTTGTTCTCGTTGATTCTTGCCTTGGGTATGCTGGTAGATAATGGTATTGTAGTAATAGAAAACATTTATCGTTTGTTGCAAGAAGGTTATCCACTTAAACGTGCAGTAAAAGAAGGAGTGGGAGAAATTGCGTTACCCATCATTGCATCTACCGCCACCACAGTAATAGCCTTCTTACCTTTAGCTTTTTGGGGTGGAATTATGGGTCAGTTTATGCGCTTTTTGCCTATCACCCTGATTGTAGTACTTTCTGCATCACTCATTGTAGCTTTGGTGATCAACCCGGCAATTGCTATGATTTTTGCCAAACTAGATGATGGCAAAAATCACATTAATAAACGTTGGCTAATTATTGCTATAGTTTTAGTGGTATTGTCGATTCCCGCTTATTTTGTTGGCAATTATACCCTTACCAACCTGTTGGGCATCACAGGATCGTTTATCTTGCTCAACATGTTTGTACTTACCCCTGTGTCGCGTTGGTTCCAAAATAAAGCACTGGTGGTATTAGAAAACGGCTACTCACGTATTATTCGTTTTGCTTTGGGGGGTGCCATGCCCTACATTTTATTGGTAGGTACTATATTTCTGTTTGTTTTCTCTATTATGCTAGTGGGCATCTCAGGATTAAAAGTCCGTTTCTTTCCTGATAACGAACCTAACTATGTCAACATCTTTATTCAAAAACCAATTGGTACTGATATAAAAACTACCAATGAGTTTACCAAAAAAGTGGAAGATCGCATCATGACTATGATGAAACCCTATGATTTTATGGTAGACGCCATTATTGCTCAAGTAGGTGAAGGAACGAGTGACCCTAACGAAGGTCCTCAGCAAGGGTCATTGCCTCATAAAGCAAAAGTAGCCGTATCATTTGCCGACTTTCAGGATCGTCGTGGGGTACAAACATCCCACATTTTGGAAGAAATTCGCGCCGAAATGAAAAAATATCCAGGGGCATTGATTACCGTAAGTAAGGATGCCAATGGACCCAATAATGGACCGCCAATTAACATAGAGATCAGCAGTGAAAATTACGCAAAGTTGGCTGATTTTTCTGAGGAACTTAGAAAATACCTTATCAAACAGGATATACCAGGGGTTGAAGAGTTAAAATCTGACTTGCAAACAGGCAAACCAGAATTGCTGGTAAACATTGATCGTGAAAAAGCCCGAAGCATCGGCTTATCTACCAACGCCATTGCCAGTGAAATACGTACTGCATTATTTGGGGCAGAAGTATCTAAGTTTAAAGATGGAGAAGATGATTATAAAATTCAGGTACGCCTTAAAGATGAGCAACGTTATGATTTGGGAGCTCTGCTTAATAAATCTATTACATTTAGAAATAATAAAGGGCAAATAAGGCAAATCCCCATAAGTTCGGTTGCTTCAGTAAATGATACATCTTCGCTAGGTTCAGTAAAACGTAAAGACTTGGACAGGGTGATTACTATCTTTTCAAACGTAAAAGAAGGATACAATGCCAACGAGATAGTAGCTACTATGAAAGGATTGATCAATGATTATGAGGTTCCTGATGGTATTGATAAACCCAAGTTTACCGGAGAGCAAGAAGAGCAACAAAAATCAGCGGAGTTTTTGATGATGGCACTTTTACTTGCGGTATTTGGTGTATTTCTAATTATTGTAACTCAGTTCAACTCTTTATCGGCACCATTGGTAATTATGTCATCGGTATTGTTTAGTACCATTGGGGTGTTCTTAGGATTGGTAATATTCCGAATGGAGTTTGTAATCCTAATGACAGGTATTGGTATTATTTCATTGGCGGGGGTAGTAGTAAACAACGCCATTGTATTGATTGACTACACCAACCTGCTACGTAGTCGTCGTAAAGTAGAACTTGGCATGGACGAAGAAGATCATTTACCTAATTCAGAGTTTTTGCAATGTATTGCTGAGGCTGGTAAAAAACGTTTACGCCCCGTATTGCTTACAGCTATTACTACGGTATTAGGTCTGATCCCATTGGCGGTAGGTTTCAACATCGACTTCTTTGGGTATATCACCGAATTTAAGCCAAACATTTACTTTGGTGGTAGTAACACGGCTTTCTGGGGTCCAATGTCTTGGACAGTAATCTTTGGTTTAACCTTTGCCACCTTCCTTACTTTGGTAATTGTACCTGTAATGTATTTATTGACAGACCGACTTAAGTTTAGTCTTAGGCGTCTATTTGGATTGGGAGGTAAAAAAATGAAAGAAGAAAGCACACCAGATAAAAAAAGTGAGAGCGAAAGCCCTACTGTTACGGCATAGATTTATCTAATATTAAAAACCCCCAATATCTAAATTTAGATATTGGGGGTTTTGCATTACCAACAACCCAGACAGTCAGCAGACGTGTCACACTCTACATTTATTACTCGGTCATAAGACTTTGTATAAGTTTCGTAGGTGTTGGAGTCTACATAGGCGCAGGTCATGCCACCAGCCATTTTACCACCCATTATCTGAGCTTGAGCTATTTTTGATAGTTTGGCGGTCGTTAGGTTATTAAACTTCTTCATAAATTCAAGTTTTAACAGTATTGAAAAACCATGTGGTGAATTAAAGCTCTGAACAATCGAGACAGTTATTTTGTGTATTGCAGTTTACCTCTGACCAGCTGCTATAGTATTCATCTCTAAGGTCACCTGATACGCCATAGTCAACATAAGTATACTGCGAACGGCATGGTTAACCGAAAATTGGAGAATTAAAAAAGGTAAGCTATTTTTAAAGTGACAAAACAATA
>NZ_CANLRP010000209.1 GCF_947493425.1 uncultured Microscilla sp.
GTATTCAATTTTGGTTTTGTCACCTTTAAATTAATACTATTTTGGCAGACTTACTTATATCCCGCAACTTGGGTTAATTACTAACTGCTTTGAGCAAGAAAAAACGAGGGGTATAATGTAAGTACAACCCTGCGGCCACTTCTATCTTTTGGTGGTTAAAATCATAGCTAGGCTCTAACCTAAAACTGAAGGTAACATCAGGGCTGATACGAAAATTACGCAGGTAACGTACCAATAATATATCGCGGTGGCGTTCTGTATAAGTTTTGTTGGTTACTCCAGTAGATCGGTACAGTCCTCCACCTTGTGCCGAGTTGAACCGATCGCCCAACCAAATACTGCCCATCAAGTCGCCCCAGCGGGTAGCCAGGGTAAAGTTGCCATAAAACGCCCTTCCATTGTCAAAGTCGGGTTGCCCAATGGTTACTTCTGCCGCTTGCGAGGCAAGTACATAATTGTCGAGCCGTAGTTGTTGTACAAAGGCATGTTTGCCAAAATTGAAGTGTACCTGTAGCCCGGTGGCAAGGTTCATGGTATTGAGAATGGGTTTGGCAATAAAGGCTTCTTGCCCACCCTGATGCAAAATGGTAAATTGCACGGGTACTTTTACCCGAATGCTGTGGGTACGCAATGGGGCGACATAAGTATGCAACCCTCCAAATATCTCTTCTTGTACCCCCCGACGCATGGCAGTTTGCCAGTCTACCCACAAATCAAGGTACCAACCGGGTTTGTGATGAATTAATTGCAGTCCGTTTTCCAGACGGTTGGTCATTACCCGGTCAAAATCATACAAAGGCTCTATCAAACGGTGGGCGAGATTACCTTGTAGAGTGCCTAAAGTAAGGCTGGTGGAGTCTTTTTTAAACTTGACCGAAAAAACCGGGGCTATAGTAGTAAAATAGTTGTGACCAAAGTCTTGCAGCACATACATGCCTGCGTCTACCCTTACGTTTTTTGCCGGAAAATAGACCAAACGCGGCTTTAGTTGATAGCCAAACAGGGTGTACCCTGGAATAATATCGTTGAAGTACTCATTATTTTTTACAAAGTTGAGGTTGTGCACCTGAAGGTAGAGTTTTTGAGCGTTTTTGGGGGTTATTGCCAGCGAATCTTCAAATACCCGATTGTCTAACTGTGCAAATGCCACGTTTTTGAGCAAAGCCAACCCCAAAAAACCTAAAAGTGCGAATATTCTCCCCTGCATGAATTTAAATAAGAAAAAAAAAGTAAATTTTGCCAAGTTTATTTTAGCAAATCAATCTCTATTATCCGTAAAACTTTGTATATTTGCTCACATAAATAGCAATTAGAACAGATTGTAAGTAACTAAATATTTTTCTAAATTGCTTTAAATCTGATAAATATTAGGGATGCTTCTACTGATCTATTAAGCAAAACTAATTAACCCAAGTTGCAGCATATAAAATGTAAAAGCTTAATTTCCCGTTATTTATATATTTTTAGGTACAAATATAACTGGCACTTGAAGCTTGTCGCTTGTACCTCGCAACTTCAATTAATTATATAATATTAACATCAATCATATCACTTTTTTAAACGCGCATTTCTTATGTCAAATAACAACACTACTGAAAAACTAAAAGCCCTCCAAATGACCTTAGAAAAGCTGGACAAAGCTTATGGTAAGGGAACGGTAATGCGTTTGAGCGACGAGAAGGTAGTAGAAGTAGATGTAATTCCGACAGGTTCGCTGGGGCTTGACATTGCCCTTGGTGTAGGCGGTATTCCTCGTGGTAGAGTAATAGAAATATATGGCCCTGAATCTTCTGGTAAAACCACTTTGGCAATGCACTGTATAGCCGAAGCCCAAAAGTTAGGAGGCATTGCGGCTTTTGTAGATGCAGAGCATGCATTTGATAAAAATTATGCCGAAAAACTAGGCATCAACACCGAAAACTTATTGATTTCGCAGCCTGATAATGGGGAGCAAGCCCTCGAAATTGCCGAGCACTTGATTCGCTCAGGAGCCATTGACCTGATGGTCATTGACTCAGTAGCAGCTTTGGTACCTAAAGCAGAGATTGAAGGTGAAATGGGAGATAGCAAAATGGGGTTACAGGCACGTTTAATGTCTCAGGCATTGAGAAAACTCACTGGTACCATTAATAAAACAAGTTGTTCTTGTATTTTTATTAATCAACTGCGCGAAAAAATTGGGGTAATGTTCGGAAACCCTGAAACCACTACTGGTGGTAATGCCCTTAAATTTTATGCGTCTATTCGTATGGACATTCGCCGTATTGGACAGATCAAAGAAAGCGCTGATAATATTACAGGTAACCGTACCAGAGTAAAGGTAGTGAAAAACAAAGTAGCACCTCCGTTTAAAGTAGTAGAGTTTGATATTATGTATGGGCAGGGAATCTCTAAAGTAGGCGAGATTTTAGATTTAGGCGTAGAGCTTGACATTATCAAAAAATCTGGTTCCTGGTTCTCTTACAAAGGATCTAAGCTCGACCAGGGACGTGATAAGGTAAAAGCCTTGATTTCGGAAAACCCTGATTTGTTTGAAGAATTAGAGATAGCCATTCGTGCCAAAATCAATGGCGAAGACCCTGAGCAAGCAATCAAAAAACGCAAGGGCAATGGCAAAGTAGAAAAAGCGCCCGCCGCTGACGAAGCCAAGTAACAAAGTTTTTTATCCGTTAGTTTATACAAGGTGTCGAGGTGTCGACACCTTTTTTTATGTGTCTTAGGAATTGTTCAAAAATAAATTTACACTCTGAGGGGTGATTTTTCGCCTTGATACTTCGTTATTTTTATCTTAACCTCATCTTTTGAGGCTATACTTTGTTAAAAAATAGCCGAATAGCGATGCTATTAGCCGATTTTTTGCCTCGTCTAGCAACAAAATATTTTATTAAACTATAGAAATTTATTTTTACACCATTCCTTAGTAGATTACTTGCTTGATATTGACCAATTTTTGTGGTAAATTATTGTCATAAAAAAAATAGCAAGATGTCGAAAAACCTGCCCATATCTCCTCACCAATTAGACAAGCAAGCACATGCTTTATGGACAAAGCTCGACAATGTTCAACATGACCATGAAACCAATCTTGCCTTGAAAAAATTGGGCAAAACACAGTTTTGGCAAAATTATGAGGCGTTGCTTCAGACAGCTAAAAAAAATGCCCACTACCTCCAGGTGTCTCCCAAGCCTATCCGTGCCCGTCGCCCTTCGCCTCCTTTACACCTTACCGGGATTTTTCTGATGAACGACCACAAGCTCAAGCAGTTTAAGAAAAAGTACTGGTATGCCAGGCAACTACCTGATGGAGTGTTTAAATTATTATTGGCACTGGTTTTTATTTATGTCAATACCCCACTTGGAGTAGGAGCGTTTTTGTCGCTGGTTGGTTTTTCAATTTGTATGATTGCCTTCAAGGTATTGGTAATGTCTACCCCGCTCGAAAACACCATTATAGAAGTACAACCTGATAAAATTATTCGGCGAGGGGCCAGACTGGCTACTGCTTTTATTGACCTGGACAAAATTCAAAAGATAAAAGAAGGTAACCTGGGACTAATGGTTAGCCAAACTGGATGGCGACATAATATCAATTATTGGCTTTGCGAAAACAACTTTACAACTAACTCCAGAGTAGTATATATACCCAATGTGGTAGAGTCTTATGACGAAATCAAGGTTTTTTTGGAAGAGAAACTCGCCCGGAATCAAGGAGGCATTACCTAAACTTAAAATATACTATGAAACCAAGCGTTTTACCCAACAATTTAGAGCAAGCAGCCCATACTATGTGGGCACAATATGCGCAAGCCCCTTCAGAAGAAAAATTCTGGGAAAATTACCAACACCTGGTCAGACAGGCACAACAACAAAAACCTGCATTGCCCATCCGTAAGCCTACCCCTCCTGTAAACAATGCCCAACTTATCGGTAGATTTGTGCTAGATGCCCAACAACACAGAAAAAACATTAAACAATTGCTTGTATTACTGTTTACATCGTTGGCGATATTATTTTTAAGCGATTCAAATACCTCAGAGTCGATCATTGTCACAGATATGGGCGTTTATGAGTTTCATTCAAATCAGGGGAGTGGTGGAATGAGCTTTTGGTTTTGGGTAGTATTTATTATCATTATGATCCGCTATTTGAAGCTTACCTTTAAAGCTCACCAACTAATGATAGAGTTGACTCCCCAATACCTTATTCGTTATCAGGGTAACCGTGAAACTAGCAAAGTAGTACTCGAAAATATTGGTGTAATTAAAGAAAACAGTCAACATCTAGTAGTATTTACCGAAGGGGTGACTAGTGGGCTGGAACATAATTTCGAGAAGCAAGTAGTGCGCATTCCTAAAAATCTGGAGCAGTACCCGCAGATCAAGTATTATCTGGGGCAGCTCAGGGCACAAAAAAAATATGTGTAACCCCAGTTTATATGTGCTATTTATGGCTCTGCTTGTTACCCAACAATTGGCGCAGCGAGGCAAAATGCATCAAATAAGCCATAGGAACCACAAACCCTGGCAACCATATATAGGGTAGGTAAGCAATAAAAGTATTGGCAGGAGCATTATGAAACACCCTAAACGGAGTAGGTGCCGACAAAATAGCAACGGTAACAATGGTGGTTACCAACCCCAAACCAAGCACGTTCCAGGCTATAGCCCAGCGTTTATGCAAACGTGAACGTGTAAAACAAAAATACCCTATAGGCAAAGCAAAAATTGCCGTGAGCACATCGTAGTTGAACCCCTCAAAAGTCATTTGAACCGGAATGACCTGCTCAAGAAACAACGCCCACAAGATAAGCTCCATAGGAATACGAAAAACCTGCGCATACACCAACCAGTGAGCAGGGAGGTGGGCAATAATAGCACGACCAGTGCTAGAACTCATAAAGGCAATGATGCAAAGCATAGGTACCACAAGTGCTATAGCAAAACGCGGGGGAATGGTGGAGAAGTTGGTAAAAAAGCCTGCATAGGACAAGCCACCCGAAAGGATAAACCAGCCAAAAAGTGGCAACGTCATCCAGGCAAAACGACGAATGAACTGGGAGGTGCTTAGTCCCATTTTTTTGAGCCCGTATTGCACACCATACAAATAAGCCATCAATAGCGCCAAAATGAGCAAACCAAACAATAATGAAATATACAAAGGAGGATGCATAAAGTGAGAGAGTTTGTTGACAAATAAATGATAATGCAAGATAATGCCTCCTATTCAAAGGTGCATGTACCAAAATTGCTAATTAGTTTTTAGGCCGCATTTTTTGTTTTGTGAACTATCAAACTACACAATCATCGACCGATACTGCTGAGGCGATACCTTAAACCGTTGCCTAAATACCCGACAAAAAGACGTAGCGTTTTCATAGCCAATGGTATAGGCAATCTCGTGAATGGTCATTTGGGTGGTTTTGAGTAGGTTTTGGGCGTTTTCGAGGCGTATCTTTGCCAGGTATTGGTAAGGTGTAAGCCCGAATACTTGCTTAAACAAGCGTAAAAAATGGTATTTAGACAAACAAGCTGTTTGTGCCAAATCGTCGAGCTGAATAGTACAGTGGGCAAAACTATGTAAGTAATCCAAAGCAAACCCCAGCCGTTTGTACAATTCTACGCGAGTAGTTTGCTTGATAGGAGGTAGTTGCTCTACCTTCTTGAGTATGTTGCGGTGCAGTTGTAGCAAATACACCAATATTTCGTACAATTTCTCTTCCAGCCATAAGTGTTCTTGGACTGTGTTGCTGGCAAACTGTTGCCCCAGCGACAAAGTATTTACTTGATAGTGAGGTGCTTGACGAATGGCTTGAATCAACCCCATTAGGTACGCATCTTTGCGGTGCAATTGGTTATAAAACAGTAGTTGAGGGCTATTGATATGCGCGCTATTTTGAAGCAGATAGTCAGAAGGCAACAACAAACTCTCGTATACCTGCTCTACCAAACGATCGGCAAAATGAATATTGAAAGTCTCTATTGGGCGAGATGTTTCAATGGCTAAAGTGTAATGTTGTTGTTGATTGGTTACAAAAAAGAATGCTTCAGGAATTGTGACTTGACGATTGTCTACTGTACAATGACTCTCCCCGCTAATATTCATAAATATAGACAACGCCCCTTTTACGTCTGGACGATAATCTTGTTGGGTACGCACGTTTAGAATAGCTGTAGGCCAACCTTTTTTGTTGTGGTAACTTTGTGCGATAAATTTTTTAAGGCTATCCAAGTCAGGAAATTGCTTACGAATCATAATGCTTTTACAAAGTTCGGTATCTCTAAAATAGGGCATTTTTGATAAAATCAGCAATAGATTGAGTTACATTTTTCCAAAACCTTTGACGCTATCTTAGAGAGTTCTTGTCAAGTGACCAAAAACATTTGCTTATCCTTATTTTAAAGCATTTTGCAAAAAATAATAATATAAACACCAACTAAATAAGCCTAAATTCAGTAAGTTATATTGTTAAACCATCATCAGCAAAGTATTTGCTATTACTTTACAAAGTTGCTCAAAATTTTGACTAACTTTAAACAAACATTCAACCCAATGCCACTCTTGAGTAAAAATAATGACCCTACGAACTGATTGATAAGATATATTATGAAAAAACTAAGGTTATGTATTCTTATCCTACTAACCTATCACAGCACCGTCTTTTCGCAAAAACAAGTCATCATAGACTCACTCAAGCAATTGTTGCAAACCAGCCTTGACAGTCGGCAAAGAGTAGACATATACAACCTGATTGCCCACGAGTACCGCTCCTCAGACTCTGCCCAAGTAGTACATTATGTTTCAAAGGCAGTAGAACTATCAAATAAAACCGTTTATTACAAAGGCATTGCCGATGCTTATTATCCACTAGGTTGGGTGATGATGCACAAGGGGCATTACCTTAAGGCTGCCAAACTGTATAACAAAACCCTGGAAGCTGCCCAAAAAGGCGATTATAAGATAGGGAAAGCCAATGCCTATAACGGTTTAGGAGTTAACCAATGGTATAAAAATGATTTTAAAGCCGCTCTTCAATACTTGATTAAATCGCTTGAATGGCGTAAACAAACCAATGACCAAAAAGGTTTGGCAACTAACTATAGCAATATTGGGCTTATTCACTCTATGCAGGGCAATTACCTGAAGGCGTTGGCTTTTCAGGACGAAGGACTCGAAATTCGCCTTAAGCTCAACGACAAGCGAGGGATTTCAGCCAGTTATGACAACATAGGTGCCATTTATACCAGTCAAGGCAATTACCCACAAGCCCTTAAGGTACTGTACAAAGCCCTACGCATTAACAAAGAAATAGGGGCTAAAAATGGCATGGCTTACAATTACAGCAATTTGGGACTGGCATATACCAAGCAGGGCAACTACCCCAAAGCATTGGATGCATATACTAAAGCATTGAAACTAGATGAGGCGTTAGGCTCTAAAAACAGAATTGCCCGCACTTATGATAACTTGGGCATTGTATACACCAAACAGGGCAATTACCATAAAGCATTGGGCTTTTATCAAAAAGCCCTTAAGATAAGGGAACAAACCAAGGATAAAAATGGAATGGCTTTGAGTTATAATAACCTGGGGTTGATTTATACCAGCCAAAACAGTTATTCAAAGGCACTGGTTGTTTTTCAGAAAGCATTGACTTTAAACCTAGAAGCCAACGTGCAACAAGAAGTAGCCGCCAATCATAACAACATAGGAACAGTATATTATCAGCAAGGCAAATATGACAAAGCATTGTTGGTATATAACAAGGCACTTAAAATAAGTGAAAAAATAGGCAACAAAAACGGGGTAGCTACCAGCAACCTGAAACTGGGAAAGCTCTCACTTAAACTTCGACAATTTGATAAAGCACAGGCATACCTGGAAACCGCCTTGAGTATGCGGACTCAAATGGGCGAGAAAGATTTGATGGCAGAAGCTTTTGTTCACCTGGGAATGGCGCATTACCAACAAAAAAACTATACAAAAGCCAAACAGTATTTAGTCAAAGGAGTAAAGTCGGCAAGGGGAGTGGGTAACCCGGTCATTGTACGAGATGGAGTAGAGGCATTGGCTAATGTATACCAGCACTTGGGTAACTACAAAAAAGCCTACGAGTGTCAGGTACTTTTTAAGAAAATGGCCGATAGTCTTTTGAACGAAGTCAGTATACGAAAACTTACTCACCTGGAAGCCAGCTATGCATCCAAAAAACGCGAAGATTCGCTTGCCAAAGAAAAAGCTTTGCTCAACGCCGACATCAGACAACGCAAACTT
Organism: uncultured Microscilla sp.; assembly: GCF_947493425.1. GTDB lineage: Bacteria > Bacteroidota > Bacteroidia > Cytophagales > Microscillaceae > Microscilla. The sequence continues at coordinate 8,272 of NZ_CANLRP010000209.1, forward strand.
ACCCAACGCACCACTTACCTGGGGTTGGGACTTACCTCTGTGTTGTTGCTGGTAGCCTTGTTTTTTTTCCGTAGTAAGCAACGTGCCAACCGGGAACTGAACAGGGTAAATGCTGACTTGGACTTGTCGGTAGAAGGACTAAACAATGCCAATGAGGAGATTCAGCAGCAGCAAGAAGAGTTGCGTGCTCAGCATGCCTACCTGGAAGAGTCATACAAAAACATTCAACTACTGACCAATATAGGGCAAGAAATTATCGCCTCACTTGACTTAGACCAAGTGTTGTTTACCATTTATACCCATGTAAACAAACTGATGGACGCCACTATTTTTGGCATTGGTATTTATTATCCCAAACGGCAAAGCATTGATTTTAGGCTTGCCATAGAGAGAGGACAGCGCTATAAACACTATTCACGCAATACCTTAGACAAGCAACAACTTGCGGTATTATGTATTGAGCAACAAAAGTCAATCAGAACCGGAAACATCCAGCAAGAATACCCTGAGTTTGTCGAAAGTTTTAACATTAATACCCCACTTGAAGACGGCTCGCTTGCACAAATGCCTCGTTCGGCAATTTACTTGCCCTTATTGCTCGAAAACGAAGTGGTAGGTCTGATAAGCGTACAGAGTTTTGAAGAAAATGCTTATACCGACCGCCATTTCAAACTGTTAAAAAACTTGTCTTTGTATGTATCCATTGCCATTGGTAATGCACAAATGTTTGAACAGTTGGATAACAAAAATCAAGACATTACGGCAAGTATTACCTACGCAAAACGCATCCAACGGGCTATTTTACCCTTCGAAAAAACACTCAAGCGACACTTACCAGATCATTTTGTGTTGTTTAAGCCCCGCGACATTGTTTCGGGCGATTTTTACTGGGTAGAGGAGGCCGAAGGCAGGATATTTATTGCGGTGGGTGACTGTACAGGGCATGGGGTGCCAGGGGCTTTTATGACTATTTTGGGCTCACAGGCTTTGACTAATATTATTATTCAAAACAAGGTATATGCGCCCAAACAAATACTTACCCGGCTCGACCGGATTTTGCGTTATACCTTGCGCACCGAAGATACCCAAGTGCGCGATGGCATGGATATGGCACTGTGTGTCATAGACAAAGCCCAGCAAACAATGCAGTTTGTAGGCGCCAAAAGCCCTTTGATGTTGGTGCAGGATGGTCGATTGAGAGAGATTAAAGGCGATATGAACGGGATCAATGAGCACCACAAACAAGACGAAAAAATACAGCTTACTGTGCACAACATTGATGTGTCGATGCCTACTACTTTTTATCTATACTCTGATGGTTACCAAGACCAGTTTGGAGGAATGTACGGGCGTAAATTTATGAAGAAACGCTTCCGTGAATTATTGCATAGTTTGTCGACTGATGACATGACAAAACAAAAGGAAGTACTGGAGCAAACCCTTTTGGAGTGGATAAGTGTAGAAAGTGCAGGAATTACCTCTGAAAACCAAGAACCAGGCGGCAAACAAAAGCAAGTAGACGATATTTTGGTAATGGGGGTCAGGTGGCAACCTTTGGGCAATGAACCGCAAGCTGCAAGCGACAAGTCCTATACATAGATAGTTTACTTGTCGCTTGTGGATAAAACCCGACGCCTATTTTAAGGTGCCAACCTCTTAATTATCCATTCGTTTCCACCTCCCTCATATAACAAGCGATCGTGTAAACGACTAGCCCTGCCTTGCCAAAATTCTACCTCGTGGGGCACCAATACATAGCCACCCCAATGCAAAGGGCGCTCTACAGTTTTTCCTTCATACTCAGCAGTGGTCTCTGCCACTTTAGACTCCAAAACTTCCCGGTTTGCTACCTCATAGCTTTGGGGCGACGCCAACGCCGATATTTGGCTACCCCTTGGGCGGGTACTGAAGTAGTCGGCAGAAGTCTGGTCAGACACCTTTTTTACCTCACCATAAACACGAACCTGGCGCTGGAGCTCTGGCCAAAAAAACGTAAGGCAAGCCTGGGGGTTTTCTTCAAGCTCTGTCCCTTTGCGGCTTGTATAATTGGTGTAAAAAGTAAAACCTGCTGGGTTGGTATCTTTGAGCAAGACCACCCTACCCGATGGTTTGCCTGCTTTGGTAGCAGTGGCAAGGTGCATGGCAGTGGGTTCGTTTACTTCAGCTTTAATGGCTTCTTCTAACCATTGGTTAAATTGAGTGATTGGATGAGCAGCCACGTCTTTTTTATGTAGTGAGTGTAAAGTATAGTCGGTGCGTATTTGGGATATTTTTGCAGAATTGTCCATAAATATGTAACTTTAAAATTGTTAGGAATTAAACCTAAAAACCTATTTCTTTGCTTAAAATTAATGTTTGTGATACATAAACATGATTGATAGCATTAAGTTTTACTTAATAAAAATAAGTGTATTGTTGCCAAATTTGACTTAATTGCAATGATACAGCATTTAGCCAAGAATTAAATAGTTTTTTTATAGCTTTGCGCTCTTGCAACGCACCAACCATTTATTGGTTTTACAATTATTGTAAGTTTAGTTATGAGTACCGAAAACGAAGAAGTAAAATCTACTGGTGAAACCTCTCAGGATAGCACCCAGGACAAAGTTGTAACTACTGAAAATACAGACAATACAACTGGTTCGAGCACCGAAAACACCACAGAAAGCACAGATACTAACAGTGATACTGCCTCTAAAGAGGTAAAAACTGACCCTGAAGCCACTACTGAGGTGCTAAAAGATGCTAACGACTCTTCCCAACCTGAACAATCTGCAGAAGAAAGCGCTAGTCAACCAGAGGCAAGCAATGCTACCGCAGAAACAGCCTCTGCAGATGCTCCAGAAATAACCAGTACTTCTTCTGAGAGTACTTCGGAAACAACGCAAAGCAGCGAATCAACGCAAGAGGACCCAAAGGAAGAAGACCAAAAGGAAGAAGAAAAAGAGGAAGATTATAGTCAGTACGACAAAGACGCACTGGTGGCTTTGTCTGAACAGCTGAAAGAGGAAGGCGACCTGCAAAAGGTTAACCGAACCCTTAACAAAATCAAACCTTTCTTTGACGAAATCACCAACCTTGAGCGTGAAGAAGCACTTGAGAAATTCAAGGCAAGTGGCGGTGATGAAGGCGATTTTGAGTATAAACAAGACGAAAATACGCAAGCATTTTATAACAATTACAAAGAACTCAAGAGCAAGCGTAGCCAGTTTATAGCCCAGCAGGAAAAACAAAAAGATGAAAACCAAAAAACCAAAGAGCGTTTGCTCGAAGAAATAAGGGCTTTGGTTGATTCTGAAGAGAGCCATAAGAGCATGGAGGAGTTTAAAAAACTTCAGGAACAATGGAAAGCTGTTGGTCCGGTACCTCCTGCCCAATCTAAAAGCCTGTGGGCAAGCTACAACGCCCTGATGGAGCTTTACTATAACAAGAGAAGCATCTACTTTGAGTTAAAAGAACTTGACCGACGCAAAAATCTGGAGAAAAAACTAGAGCTTTGCGAACGCGCCGAAAAACTTGCCGAAAGCTCTTCTATTCAGCAAGCCATCAAAGAGTTGCACGAGCTACACAACGACTACAAGCACATAGGACCCATTCCAAGAGAGGAACAAGACAAAGTTTGGGCACGTTTCAAAGCTGCTTCTGATATTATTTACAACAAAAAACGTGAGTACTATCAGGAAATGAAGCAGAAAAAAGACGAAAACCTTGCCCTCAAGCTTGCCCTTTGTGAAAAAGTAGAGCAAGAGTTTGCGGGTTATCAGTCTGAAAAAATCGCCGACTGGAATACCAAAACCAAAGAACTGCTCGAAATACAAAAACAGTGGGAAGAAATACGTTTTATCCCTAAAGAAAAAATCAAAGAAGTAAGCAAACGTTTTTGGGGAGCTTTCAAATCTTTCTTTCACAACAAAAACAACTTCTTTAAAACTGTGGAACAGTTTAGAGAAGAAAACCTTGCCAAGAAAGTAGCTCTTTGCGAAAAGGCAGAGGAACTGACCGCCAGCAATAAGGCTCCACAGAAAGTGGCACAGGAGCTCAAAGACCTGCAAAAAGAGTGGAAAGAAATCGGACCAGCTCCTGCCAAACAAAAACAAGCGGTATACGAGCGTTTCAAAAAAGTATGTGATGCCTTCTTTGAAAACCGTCGCAAGGAATACCAGGTGCAAGAAGAAGAGTATTTGGTAAATCTGGAGAAAAAACAGGCGCTGTGCGCCAAAATAGATGCGCTGGAAGGTGATGAACTAAAAGCCATTGACGAAAAAGCCCTGGAGGGTTTTGTAAACGAATGGAAGCAAATTGGTTTTGTGCCCAAAAAGGACAAAAAATCCATTGAAAAGCAGTTTGAAGCCTCGGTATATGGAGTCATCAAAAGAATACCAGAGATTGAAGACAGTCGCAGAGAAGCCTTGTCTGGTGCTTTGGATGTGGTAATGGCAAGACTTAGTCCCAACGCCTCGAAAAAGCTAAACCAAAAAGAAGGAGCCATCCGTAAGAAAATATCTAAGTTAGAAAACAACATAGATACACTCAAAAATAACTTAGGATTTTTTGCTAACTCTAAGAAAGCAAATAAGTTAAAAGAAGATTTTGAGAAGCAAGTGGAAACGGCTGAAAAAGAATTGAACAGTTTGAAGAAGCAATTGAAAGCTCTTAAGAAAGCTGAAAATAATTCATAAATCAGAAAAAAAATGTAGTGCAAAGCTTGGAAGGAATAGGTTTCTCTTCTACCTTTGCACCGCATTTAAGGAAAACAAAGCAAGCCTCCTTAGCTCAGTTGGTAGAGCAACTGATTTGTAATCAGTAGGTCGTTGGTTCGAGTCCAATAGGAGGCTCTTAAAAATATAAGTTTTCTATAGCCTGTTTTTTATTAAACAGGTTTTTTTAATGCAAAAAAGAAAAGGAAGTACAAGCCTCCTTAGCTCAGTTGGTAGAGCAACTGATTTGTAATCAGTAGGTCGTTGGTTCGAGTCCAATAGGAGGCT
>NZ_CANLRP010000210.1 GCF_947493425.1 uncultured Microscilla sp.
CGCAAAAAATAGCCTCGTCTCAAAACAAAACCTCTACCTCAAGAATGGTAATTTAATTTCTCACCATTCCTTAGTATCCAGAGTCTAACGAAGGCTATGTCTACACCTGCATTTGATGATCAACAAAAAAACTGTGGAACATCAACTAAATTGTATTAAATTTAACTATTACAATAATAATAAAAATGAAAACATTTGTATACGCATTGCTAATGCTTGTCTTGGTTGGTTTTGGGGCTGGAGTTCAGGCTCAAGACGAGGGTGAACGCACTATTTTTGACAAAGATGGAGAAGCAAGGGCTTACCTGGCAAAAGACAACACTATTTATTTGTTTACGGGTGAGTCAGCGGCTTATATGACCAGTTCGCGCCAAAGTGGATTTAAGAGTATATTTGGCATGAACGGTGAGCACATGGGTTGGTTTGTGGATGGTATATTTTTTAACCACCAACAAAAGGTAGTGGGTTTTTTCGATCAGGCACCTAATGTAAGTGTACAGGCGTCGCTGATTATCCCAGAGAAGTATCCTAAGCAAAGGGGCTTCCGCCGGATGACCAGGCCTGAGCCTTTGCGTATTGTCAACAAACCTTTTGGTATTTATCGCTGGGCTTCGCTGGAGGCTTTTTTGAGGAGTGGAATGAGGTATTAGCTTTGCTTGAGCTACGATTAGCCTTTAGCTTTTGTTTGGCTGTTTGTAGGGGGCTTTTAGCCTTTGCTTGAGCTACGCTGGGTTTTTAGCCTTTAGCTTTTTCTTGAGCTACGATAGCCTTTAGCCTTTGGCTTTTTCTTGAGCTGCGCTGAGTTTTTAGCCTTTAGCTTTTGTTTGGCTGTTTGTAGGGGGCTTTTAGCCTTTGCTTGAGCTACGCTGAGTTTTTAGCCTTTAGCTTTTTCTTGAGCTGCGCTGAGTTTTTAGCCTTTAGCCTTTGTTTGGCTGTTTGTAGGGAGCTTTTAGCCTTTGCTCGATGGTGATTATCATATTTGCGAAAAAGAGAAAAACTATTCGAAGCACAGAAAGGCTAACAGCTAACGGCTAAAACTATTCGAAGCACAGAAAGGCTAACAGCTAATGGCTAAACCCCCGCGAAGAACAGAAAGGCTAACAGCTAATGGCTAAACCCCCGCGAAGAACAGAAAGGCTAAAGGCTCATCTCCACGAAGCACAGAAAAGCTAAAGGCTAACGGCTCTACGAAGAACAGAAAGGCTAAAGGCTAAACCAAGAACAAAAAAGCTAAACTATTATAAAATATGGACAAATTTATGGAAGCGGCTATAGCACAAGCAGAAAAGAGTTACAATGAAGGAGGGATTCCTATTGGATCGGTGCTTATGCGCAATGGAGAGATAATAGCCCAGGGGCATAACAAAAGAGTGCAAGAAGCCAACCCTATACTCCACGGCGAAATGGATTGTTTGCTCAATGCCGGGCGCATAGGCTCTTACAAAGATACTGTGATTTACTCTACTCTTATGCCTTGTTATATGTGTGCAGGGACGATTGTACAGTTCAACATAAAAAAAGTAGTGGTAGGCGAGTCGCAAACTTTTGCCGGAGCCCGCAAGTTTATGGAATCGCACGGGGTAGAGGTGGTAGATTTGAATTTGCAAAAGTGTGTAGACCTGATGACCAGGTTTATCGAAGAAAAGCCTACGCTTTGGAACGAAGATATTGGAGAGCTTTGATCGTTGATGTGTCTTGTAAGTAAGTAGCAGCAAGTCCTTAGATACCGATGAATGTCGGTGCAATTAGCTATAAGCTACAAGTAAAGATAACTCTCTCATAATATGATAGTTATACTTGAATATTAGGTATATTTAATTTTGTCTTGGTACATATAGCAATTAATCTTTATGTACATAAAACAAACCCTCACATCCACTTTTTCTGGTGTGAGGGTTTGTTTTTTTATTCATAAGAAAATTGATAGGCCGACTACCTCACTACGGCAAAGCGGCGCACCATCACCTTTTTGCCATTGTTTATTTGTATCAAGTACCAGCCTACAGGTAGCTTGCTTACATTCATTTGGTAGTGGCTGGTGTTTACGGTTTTTTGGGTATAAAATCTCCCTTGCATGTCATACACTTTAAGTTGGTACTCAAAACCACGGGCATTGTCTATATTTATATATTGACTCGTAATGTTGGGGTACAACTTCATTCCTGCAATTTGCACATTTTGCAACCCGGTAGGGTTGGCATCTTTAATCGTAAGGCTGTGGGTAGGTGTGGTGCCTACTTTAAGCCCAGAAGAAGGGTTCAATAGTTTTAGGATCAGCATTTCGTCAGGTTCTACCGGGGCGTCTGCCTTTATCACCACCGAAATGTTGTGGGTGGTTTTGGTAGGCGAAAAACTCAATACTACCGGAGTAAATACATAATCTTCGCCCAGCGTAGCCGTGGTTTGTCCTGCGTCTATGTTCAACTCTACCAAATAAGTTTTGGTGGGGGTGGGCGATACTTTCACTACGGTATTGTATACCAGGTCGGCAGTGCGATCTTCGCTAATGGTGCTCTCAGCCTGGGTAAAAAACACCAAGGGTTGGTTGACATTCTGAGCATCTTTAATAGTGAGTGTGTGAGTTCCATTGGCACCCACCGAAGCAGTACCCTTGAGATTGGTCAATATAAATTTCACTTCTTCGTCATTTTCGTTGGCAGCGCCATCTGCCTTTACCTTTACTTCAAGGCTTTGGGTAGTTTGGGTGGGGCTAAAAGTAAGCAGGGTAGTGCTTAGTTCGTAGTCGTTGGCGGTAGCCGTAGTAGCTTTGCTGTCTATAGCCACTTGTAGGGTAACCGTACCCGTTGGTGCCGGGCTTATAGACAATTGCGTGGTATAGGTTACATCGGTATCTGTGTTTTCTTGTTGACTGCCGGTGGTGTTGTCAAAAGTAATGATGGGGGTGTTGGCAGGTGGATTATCTTTGATCGTAAGCGTGTGGGTAGCCTGGGTGCCCAAGGCGGTACCACTGGCATTGTTCAACAACTTTAGTTTGACCGTTTCATCGGCTTCGGCATCAGTATCAGGGCGAATGGTAACACTTACATTTTGGCTGGTAGTAGTAGGGCTAAAACTAAGCGTGGCATTGCTAAAACTATAGTCGTTTGCCTGGGCAGTGGTACCCGTTGCGTCTAGCTGAAGATCTACAGTTACAGTGCCCGTAGGAGCAGGATTAATGCTTACCTGGGTAGTGTAAGTAACCGTTGTACCATTGCCTTCTTGTTTGCTGCCCGTCAATTGCACAAACTGAATGGTAGGCACGGCAGGAGGAGTATCTTTAATCGTGAGTGTATGAGTTTTGTTGGTACCAATATCGCCCGCCGAGATATTGGTCAGCTTCAACCGAACAGTTTCATCGTTTTCTACCTCGCCATCGTTTTTCACAATAATGCTTATAGTTTGGGTAGTAGTGCTGGCATTAAAAGTAAGGGTTTGGGGTGTAAAACCATAGTCAGCAGCCTGGGCAGTAGTGCCTGTAGGGTCTAGCAGCACTTCAATGGTCACTGTACCTGCAGGGGCAGGCGATATTGTTACTTCTGTAGTATAAGTCACCTCTCCCGAAGCGCCTTCAGTTTGTGTGCCTGAAGCAGTTTTGAACTGAATACTGGGGGTAGGAGCAGCAAACCCCCATGCGGTAGCCACCGTATTGGGGTAGTCGATGTAAGGGTTGCGGTTGCCTTGAGCTGTTTCAATATCCTTGTTTCGTTTGCGTTCGGCATCATCTACCGGGTCGGCGAGGTGCCATTGATAAAGCGTGTTAATATTGCCCAGTTTGCTAATGTTTCCGGCAATGGTAGGGTACATCGTATAAAAATAAAAAACTGCCCTTGCCACATTGCCTTTGTGGTCTTCGCGTGGCTCAAATGAGCTATTGGTATTGCGCTTGCTCGATGCATCTACATTGGCAGGAGCCGAGTTAGCATCGGTGTAGCTAGTGCCATTGCTGTAGTACCAGTTATTGGTTTGGGCTGCCGACAGTTCGGCAAATGGCAGGCTACCACGGGCGCTGTTGGCGTCTTTGTGGGTAGGAAAAAGGTGGTGGATGTCGGCGCGGGGAACAGATGATTTGCTAAAAAAACTTTGGGGAACGGTGTGTTCAGCATTGATGGGGTTAAGAAAGGTAACGTTGGCTCCGTTTTGTTGATAACCAGTGTATACACAAGTTACTTTTCCGTTGATATTGTCAATAGTGCCATACATCTTGATTCGGGCACCGTCATAACCCAGCGAGGAATGTTTGCTGTCATACCAGTTGGCTTTGTACCAGTTGCGCAAATTGTTTCCCGACAGGTTGCCCGGAGGGGCGGTTTGTGCAACTAATAAATGACCAATAAATAATAACAGGCAAGAAATAATCAGCTTTTTCATTCTATAAATTTTGTGCAACAATAGCCTAAGTGCTTTTGAGGCGACAAATATCGCGATTTATGCCTGTATTATGCGTACAAATACCCAGTGGTAATAATTATTTAATTGCAAATGTTAAAATGTAACATCTGTCAGCTTGTTTTTTCCAGGTATATTACAATTTCCAAGAAATTTTACACCTGCCAGGTTTCTAAAATCTGGTAGGTATGGCTGAGACAGTCTCACAGCACTTACTTCAAAAAACCTTTAGTTTTCATATAAGCCTCAATATCGCGGCTATACATATAAATAGGAAAGCGCATGAGTTGGTGACCAAAACCAAAATCTATGGCGCGCTGATCGGTGTCAAGTTCAAACCGCCACCGATAACGCCTCGATGTAAGATAGCAAAAGCCCACCCTAAACAAACCAATAGAACTACAATGACGATAAAACTGAATGTGGGCAAGCTCATGCCCTATAATACCCACTTGTTGGTCAAAGGTACGGTTGAGCATATAGGGTGTATTGGTGCGCATCACAATTTTGTATTGCCGCCCTTTGCGAAAGCGAAAAAACAAATCTAAAAACCCCATTGCCGGACGTGCTGCAATGGGTAATTGTACCTTTTTACGGTAAATAAACTTGATGCGTGCCCGGTACAAATCAGGATAATGAGAAATGGCAAGCAAAGTTTGTAGTTCAAACTCTTGAGGTATTTTTTTGCGGTGCCCACACAGTTTACGCAGACTATCTATTTTTGAGGCATATTTTGCCTGGGTATATATTTCATTGGGATAAGTTTCGGGCGAATACTGAGCATTGGCGTTGCCTGCTATGCAACCCCAAAGCAAGATCACTAAACACGCTTTGTTCATTTTGTATGCTGTTTTTTTGTCACTACTCCGCAGTGATTTTAGCCAAAGTTGACTACTGATTAACTCGTTGAGCTCGCTGTAGCAGAGCTACATGCTCGGTTTACAGGGCTTAATAAGGTAAACATTTACTCGAATCAGCTACGGACTATGGGCTAAATACTTCTAACTACGCTTTTTGTAAATATCTGAAAATCAGTGTGATACAAAAGTGTGGTTACTTGTGGAACAGGGTGTGGCACCGATATGCATCGGTATCCAAGGACTTGAAGCACCGATATGCATCGGCATCTAAGGACTTGCCCCTGTCGGGGCTATGGACTATTGTTTGTCACACCGCTCTCTAAAAACTTAAAACTCACCTTATGCGGGAGCTCTCAACTATGGCAGCTTATCTTCCTTAATTTTTTTCAAGGTTTCGCTGATCTGTTCATAAGGCTGGTAACCCCTGCCAATCAAGTAGCCTTGCTCGCCCACGATTACCACTACACTGGGGTAGCCTTTGATGCCCAATTGGTGCACCATCTGAAACTCGGCATAAGTTTGTTTACGGTATGCTTCGTCGGTAAATTTTTGGGTAAACTCGTCACGCGCCACCCCATATTTGTCGGCAAGGGGTAAAAAAGTTGCCAAGTCATTGAGGTTCTGTCCGTTTTGGTACAGGGCATTTTGTACATCATGGGCAATCTCTATGTGTTGGTTGGGGTTGGGTTCCCGCAATATGGTCAGGGCTATAGACGGAGGCTCAGAGTTGATCACATAGTCACCTTTGTCAAGCATTTCGGTTTTAAAAGCATCGCCAAAATTTACCCCAGTAGCCTGTTCTACCCGCTCTATAGCTCCTTCTTTCAAAAAAGTAAATTTTTCATTGATTGTACCTGCCCGGTCGCCCAATACCATGCCACCCAAATAAGCCCTAAAATCAAATTCCTGGCTATAGGCATCTTTGAGCTGTTTGATTACAGGGCTAAATCCATAACACCAGCCACACAAAGGATCGAAAATATACATTACTTGAGGTTTTTTCATGTGTTACTATATTTCAGTTCAAAAACGAGGGTATAATTTCAGGGTTGCGCATTTCAAGGCTTTATCCAAAAAAGTGTGACTTGTTTGGATGAAATAAGTTGGCTGAAAGGCAATCGTGACCTAAAGTTAAGTTTTATCATTCAAACCTCCTTATTTTTTGAGGCATTTTTATTAATCGATTAACCTAATGTGATGCCCCATTGGTTGAAGGCAGTGGGTTAGTGGTAAGCTGTTTGTAGAAGGTTTGCGAAATGTCGCTAAAGGTACGAAATATCGTATAAAAATGTAAGGTCTTGTAGAGGAAATGAAGTGAATAATAAAAAATATTAAAATTTTAAGTGTTGATATACAGTCAGTTAAGTAAAGTTTTTTTGCTCAAAGTATTTTTGGTATTTGGTTTGAATAAATAGTAATCAAAGATATTTAATAAGCTTTGTGGTTAGGAAACAAAAAAAAGACGCTATTGTGTAGCGTCTTTTTTTTTATATCTGTAAAACAGGTCAAAATAATTAAAATCGCATACCTATAATGAGTACATCGTCGGTTTGTGATTGATCGCCTTTCCAGTCTTCAAATTCTTTTTTTAAGATAGCCCTCTGCTCTGCCATGGGTAAAGAACTAATGTCAAGCAAAAACTTACGAAAGCGTTTAGACAAATACTTAGAGTTGTTAGGACCACCAAATTGATCTTGAAAACCATCAGAAAACATGTAGAAAGCATCTCCTGCCTGATAAGGGACACGATGTGAGTCAAACTTTTTATTCTTGATTTGTGCACCACCTATAGGATACTTAGACCCTTTGATTATGTGCATTTCACCGTCACGCACCAGGTATAAGGGGCTTTTGGCACCCGCAAACTCTACCCGTTTATTTTCTTCGTCTATCACCAACAAAGCCATGTCCATTCCTTCGTTTGAGCGTCCACCCGCCTCTTGTTTCAGGTACTTTTTAATAGTACGGTCAAGTTTGTCTAAAATCCGTCGTGGCTTGGTTATTTTGTCTTCCAATACAATGGCGTTGAGCGAGTCATTGCCAATCAGGGTCATAAAAGCCCCTGGCACCCCATGTCCGGTGCAGTCTACAGCTGCTATTACGTATTTGGTATCTTCAAATCCTTTAAATACTGATTGTAACCCTTCTTCGGTTTGTTGAATGGCATAAAAGGGTTCGGGAACCGTTTCTGAAAACCAATAAAAATCACCACTTACAATGTCGCGGGGCTCGAAGAAAATAAAAGCATCTTTAAAGTAATTGACAATTTCTTCTTGCTCTGGCAAAATGGCTTGTTGGATACGTCGGGCATAACGAATACTGGCGTGCGTTTTTTTGTAGGCAGCCTCTACCTGATCGGTTTTTTGTTGAATTTCTTTCAAAAACTGGGCTTTCGAAAAAGCCGATACCGCGTGCTCTTGAAAACGGCCTAATTTTTTGATTTCGGCAGCCTCTATTTCTAAAGGTTTCGAGAAACTGTCAAAAATCATGACCCCTTCTACGGTTTGAGGATTCCCTATATTAATTGCCATCACCAACGAACTAAGTGGGCGATAATTGGGCATAAGCAAGGTGTCGTGTTGCGAAGGAGATAATTTGTAAAAGCCTTCTGCCAACACTTCTCCCTTTGAATAATATTTGATTACCTCTGCATAATCGAGTGTTTCTTGTGTCAAGTCTTCCTCACTGTAGCCCGACGAAGCCAATAGTTTAAAGTTTCCTTGTTGCGAGCTGTAATCCAAAAATATCCCCTTTTCTACATGAGGCATCAAAGCCATGGCTTGTTCAAGCAATACTTTCAGTACTTTTTCAAGCTTTACTTCCTGGTTAATTGTTCTTACTACCTTATCCATCGTAGTAAGTTCTTCGGCCTTGGTTTGAATTTCTTTGGTTCTTTCCTGAATTTTCGTTTCCAACTCTTCATTGCGTTTTTGCAGACGAATAACCCGCAAATAATAAAATAAAAACCCAAGCGAGATCACCAACAAAACCATTAACACCAAAAACCACCGGGTTTGGTAAAAGTAAGGTTCTATATAAAAAGCAATCTTTGCCCCTTCTTTGTTCCATAGTCCGTCGCTGTTGGTAGCCCTTACCCTAAAAGTATACCAGCCTGGTGCCAGGTTGTTGTAATAAGCATCTCGTTTGTTGCCCACATTTATCCATTCATCTTCATACCCTTCCAGCTTTATTTCAAACATTACCTTATTGGGTGCCAACAGGCTCAAACCCGCATAGTGTAGCTCAAACTTACTGGTGCCAGGCGGAAATGTCAGTCTTTCGTGCATTTCGTAAGTTTTGTTGTCAGCCTTTATCTTGTTGATTACCACGGGAGGCTTCATTTGGTTAAGCCTGATGTTATAAGGGTTGATTACTGCTACTCCAGCAGTAGTAGGGTACCACAAATGTCCGTTGCGGTCGCGACAAACCGAAGGCTGCGAGGTAACCGCACAGTCGCTGCTTTTCATGCCATCGTCTTCGCGATAGACCGTACATTTTATTTTTTTGATCTTTCCATCAAAAAAGTCTTCCAGTGCTTTTTTCTTCACCCAAAACACCCCATTGCTGCACGACATCCACACCCGTTGCCAATCGTCTTCGGTAATAGAGTGAATCGCATCATTTGCCAAACCATCGTGTACCGTAATGCTTTGAATTTTATTGTTTTTAATTCGGGTAAGTCCACCCCTGGTGCCCACCCAAATGCTGCCTTGTTTGTCTTCGTACAAAGAAAAGATCAAGTCGCTACTCAAGCCCTCATTGGTGTTGTATATGGTTACTTTGCCATTAGGACTAATACAGTTGAGTCCTCCACCATCGGTACCTGCCCATACATTGCCCTTGTGGTCTTCTAATACGGGTAAAATAGAATTTTCTGAAAGCCCTCTTCGGGTAGAATAGTTGTTAAATTTGCCATTTTTATATCGGCTCAGCCCAGTACGTGTACCTATCCACAGCACGCCATTTTTGCCTTTGGCAATAGATCGGATCACATTGCCTGCCAAACCCTCTACCGTAGAAAACTGCTTTATTTTAGGAATGGTGTCTTCTTCGTTTTCAAAAGACAATACATTGATACCCCCTCCATAAGTACCTACCCAGATGTTTCCTTGGTCGTCTTCCTGAACAGTCCTTATGTAATTGTTGGACAAACCTTCTGCCTTGCCAAAAGTTCTGAACTTGCCCCCTTGAAAGTAACTTACTCCCTGGCTTACCGTACCAATCCATATTTTACCGTCTTTGGCTTCCATTACACAGTTAATGGTGTTATCAGGCAAGCCTTCAGTTTCGCCATAGTTGTTAAACTTTCCATCACGTAGCCTGTTGAGCCCCCCCCGGTTCAAACCTATCCAAAGACTCCCTTCCCGGTCTTCATATATTGCCCGTACACTATTGGCCGACAACCCCTCGCGTACTGTGAAATGTGTAAAACGAGGATTTTCAGAAAGAAATTCGGTTTCGGTAAGCCGATTAACCCCTCCGCTTTGAGTACCAATCCACAAAGTACCAAAATGGTCTTGTACCAGGCAGGTAATGTACTTATCAGTCAGTCCTTCTTTCAGGTGAAAATTGTCTTGCTTTTGGGTGTTGGTGTTCCAGCGAATCAGGTCAGCGTGGGTGCCTATCCATATTTGCCCGTGCCCATCTTCAAGCAAACTAGTTACATTGCGGCTAAAGAGTAATATCTTGTTGTTATAATCAGTAAATTCGTTGTTTTGGTAACTACATATTCCTTGATTGGTACCTATCCACAGGGTATTGTCTTTGGCAATATAAAGCGTGTTGATTCGGTTAGAGGGCAAGCCGTCTTTGCGGTAATAATTGGTAAACTTGCCATTTTTATACTTAGAGAGCCCCCAACGAGTACCTATCCACAAAGTACTATCAGCGCTTTCTACCAAGGCAGTAATGGCATCGTGCGACAAACCATCGGCTTTGGTGTAGGTGGTAAATTTGCCGTCCTTCATTTTGGTAAGCCCTCCGTTGTTGGTACCAAACCAAAGGTTTTTCTTTGTGTCTTCGTATACTACCAAAGCACCACTGGTACGCAGGGCTTTTACGTTGCTGGTATTGTATATGGTAAACTCTACCCCGTCAAAACGTGCAATGCCCTCATAGCTTGCCAGCCAAATATAGCCATTGTGTCCTTGGGTAATAGAATAAATGCTGTTTTGAGGAAGCCCTTGGGGTTTTTGCCAAATATCACATTGATATTGTGAAATGGCTTTTTGGGGAAGCAAGCCGTATTTTTGAGCAGGTATCTTTTGAGCAAAAGACATCGAAACCCACAACACTTGTACAATAACACCTATCTTTCGTAAATAATTCTTCATAGTAACTTCCTGAGAAACAACCACCTCATCATTCCTTTTTATATACAAACTACTGCCATAATTAATTTGGTAATTTAACAAAATGTATGCAAAGTTATATGGTTCTGCCAAAGTAGTGAAATAAAAATGCCATTAGATTTTAGATGAAGGCTTTATTTACGTTTTTGATGGTACTATTCGTATATTTTTGCTCTTGTGGGGTAAACCTAACACCTAAGCAGGCTTACCACTCTGCTACCCTGTTTGCCTGAGCCAAGTTAGCAAACAGGTATTGTCCTAGAAGGAAGCAACTACAAAAATAAAAAGCTGCTTTACCATCAAGTAAGCAGCTTTTTGTTTCAAACAAGGGTGATTGAACTATTTTACCAACATGTGCTTGACTACCTCTTGCCCATCGGCCAATACTTTTATGTAATATTTACCTGTGGGAAGGTTTTTTATTTTTAAGTTGGCCCTTTGAGCATCTTGCATGCTTTGTTTAAACACCAGTTCTGCTTTATCGTTGTATACCTGTATTTTGATTTGGCTAAATTGCTGGGGCAACCTAATAAAAAACTCCCCTTCGTTAGGGTTAGGGAATAACTGTACTTGGCTTCGTTGCAACTCTTCAGTTTGTTTATTGAGCAATGTTTGGGTTGTACGGGTATTTTTTAATAAACGCTGGGCAAAAGGAATCTCGGTAGTAGGCGAGTTTACATTGTTATCTTGCCACTTGTCTTTCCCACTCTTTACCTTTAAACCTTTGGCAAACTTCTCATTATCTGTTACTTTATCTTTGTTTACATACCAAAACTCTGCAATACTTCTATCTGGGCGCACATCTAAGATACCATAGCCATGCTTTTGCAAGTCTACATACTTTATATGAGGGTTAATGGTACGTAAGACTACTTCTGCTGCCCGTAAAGCTGCTACTGCCACCCCTTTTTCATCACCATTGTCGCTGGTAAGACTGGTAGGCAAAAATTCTACGGCTTGCGATTTGCGTTTATCGCTCCAGATGGGAGCCGTGGGGTCAATAGGCAAGTCGTTGGCAATAGATACATGAGCATCGCCTGTTACTACAATGTTATTGCCCTTGGTACGCTTTTTAAGGGTACGCATTATCGAACGGCGCTCCGCAGGGTAGGCGTCCCACCCTTTGCTATCAAACCATTCAAAATCACCTTCCACCGCTAGGGTTCCAAATAGTTTCTGGTTACCTATAATCCGCCATTTAGTGGTTGAGTTTACCAATTGTTCTTCGAGCCAGGCACGTTGTTCTGGCCCTAATGTGGTGCGTTTTTCGGGGTTGGGTACATCTTTTGGGTAATCTCGCTTGGTTTTAATGTCAATCATGACAATGTCGAGCAAGGTACCATAATTCAACTTACGGTAAATAATATCAGCTTTGCCCGGCACATCACGTACAGGTACCCATTCGCGAAAAGCCCGAATAGCATCTCCTATGTCATCTGGCGAGGTTTTTCCGGTAGAGAACAAGTCGTGATTATCCCATACTATAATAAAAGGGTGGTTTTGTTTCGCCCAACGTAAGTCAGGATCTAACAGATACAATTGATGTCGGGCTCTCCATTCTGCCAGGGTTTTAGGTTTGGTAGGTGCAGGCACTGGAGCTCTAAAATCATCTGGTTTGTTGTAGATATAATCCCCCAAATGAATGACTGCGTCTATATCGGTGCGGTGCCCAATGCGACGGTACCCATTAAAATACCCCGAAAAAAGATTGGTGCAGGATACTACGGCAAAGCGTAGATTGTTTAACGACTGATTAGCCGCAGGCGCAGTACGTGTTTTACCTGTAACAGAGGTACGCCCGTCGGGAGCAATAAAACGGTAATAATAATTGTGATAAGGTGCCAGCCCTGTTACATCTATCTTCACGGTCCAGTCACGGGCTGCTGTAGTTTGGGCAACTCCTGAGCGTACTATTTGAGCAAAATTTGGGTCGGTGGCTACTTGCCAGGTCACTGTTTGTTGCGTAGCCGACAGGTTGGCTGGCATAATGTGTGTCCATATAATCACCCGATCGCTTAATGGGTCGCCCGAAGCTACCCCATAATAAAAAGGAGCTTGGGCTGGATACATGTTATCTGGCAATGAAATAACACCATCTGGCAGAGGTGATTGTGTATGCCCTGTTGCGATGCTTGCCGCTACGAGGCAAAGGATTAGAATAAACTTCTTCATAATAATTTTAAGACTTAATTGTTTTAGTAATAAGTAATTGGGTAATACAACTTTTGCTGGTTCTCTGAAAAAGCGCGCATATTAGTAAAAATTAGACAAGCTATAGAATTATCGAGAAGAAATTTTGAGGACTGATTCTTTTTTGAAGGGAAACCTAAACGAAGCATTTTTAGGGTTCAATACAATACGGGGTAGTAGGGTTTTAACACCACTAATAATGAGCAGGTAGCATCTGTTGTCAGTAAGGGTTTATAATGTTGTGGGTTTGAAAAAAACAGTCAGGGTAGTTGTTTTGGGAGAAGGCTATGAACTTGTTTAATGTTTATGCTTTGAGCGCAAAAATTTAATTTTTTGTAACTAATCAGTGTATGTGCTAACCTGATATTTAGCAATCCTGGATAAGGCTTCTAACACGTTTAAGCCATTTTTG